>JBAZKJ010000002.1:0-354097 GCA_041650855.1 Candidatus Margulisiibacteriota bacterium | reverse complement strand
GTGTTGATCTTTTGCAGTTCCAGCGGATCGAGCCGGTACAGCTCCGACAGCGCCAGGTCGTAGAGCGCGACCGAATCGGTCAGGTCGCCGAGCACTTTCAGGAACGAGACCGCCAGCCTGACTTCGGGAAAAGAATAGAGCCCGCCCCCGCCGGAGAACTGGTGCGGCAACTGCAGCACGTTGAGCGCCTGGCGGAACGGCTCGGCGTCGGAGTTGGACCGGACCAGGATGGCAAAATCCTTGAGCTGGTATTCTTTTTGTTCGGCCTTCGCCCTGATCGTTTGCGCGACCCAGTCGGCCTCCGAGGAGAGACGGTCGAAATGCCGATGCTCGACCCGCTGCCCGCCCGCCCCGCCGGCCGCGACCAGTCGTTTGTCGATCCCCGACCGGACCTCCAGCCGCTCCGGGTCGTTATGGCGGACCAGGCGGTGGGCCGTGTCGAGGATCATTTGGGTGGAACGGTAATTTTTTGTCAGGACGACCTGCCGGCAGCGCGGATACGCTTTGGCAAAACCGAGGATATTGGAAATGGCGGCGCCGCGAAACTTATAGATCGACTGGTCGTCGTCGCCGACCACGGTCAGGTTGGCCTTTTTACCGGCCAGCAGTTTGAGCAGGGAGAATTGGGCGTAATTCGTGTCCTGGAACTCGTCGACCAGGATATACTTGAACCGCCGCTGGTATTCCCGCCGCAAGGCCGGTTTTTCCCGCAGCAGCCGGAGCACCATGTTCACCTGGTCGCCAAAATCGATGAACCCGTGCTTGAGCTTTAGCTCCTGGTATTTTTTGTAGACTTTGGCCACTTCCAGCTGTTCCGCTCCCCCTTGCTTCTTCGCCCAGGCCAGGTACTCCGCCGGTTCGACATCCTCGTCTTTGGCCCGGGAAACGGCGGCGATCAGCGCTTCGACATGCTTGGTCGGGTCGCCCAGCGAGCGGTAATGCTTAAGGGGAAACTCGAAGATATGTTCGCGAAAGAAGATCAATTGGTCGGCTTTGGAGAGGACCCGGTAATCCGGGCGCAGACCGAGGTCGAGCGAGTGGTCGCGCAAGACCTTATCGCCAAAAGCGTGGAAAGTGGCGATCGCCACGTCAACGTAACCGTAAGGGACGAGCAGGTCGACCCGCGACTCCATTTCGTCGGCCGCCTTGTCGGTAAAAGTCAACGCCAATATTTCGCTTGGTTTGGCCTTTTTTTGCGCTATTAGCCAGGCGATACGCCGGGTAATGACCGTGGTTTTACCGGTCCCGGCGCCGGCAATGATCAGCAGCGGCCCTCCCTCCGAGGTCACCGCTCTCTTCTGCTCCGCGTTCAGGCCGGCAAGGATCTCCGTCATGGGGGCATTATAACATTATTAAATGGACATATTAACGCAAGTTTTAGCCGACTTTCTCCGATAATATAGGTGAAAGTTAATATAGCCTGTTGCCAACTCGTCCTGATGGTCAGAGAACCGCAATAAGGCGAGTTTTTCATTTTTAGGAGGGAAACAAATGACACCATTGAACGTTAACGGTTCCAACGCGCCCCGGGGAAGCGCCCGCTGCGCCGCCGATACATATAAAGGATCGCTGCGCGAGCTCGGCGAGATATTAACGCAGCGGCCGGGCATGACCCTGCAGGCCGGCGATTGGCGGATCCAGAAGGAAGGCGGCCAGCTGGTGGCCATTAACCGGAACGGCGAACGCCGCGTCGGCGATGACGCCGTCCGCAGCACTCTTTACGAAGTCTACGGCCGCCGGGGCGACAGCTCGGGCAGTGTTTACCGCGCGCTCAGCGCCATCGGCCGGGACCTAGCCGACCCCGATTCCGACGGCGTCTGGCAGAACTCGACCGGACCGATCGTCATCGATCTCGATAAAACGGTCGCCGCCCGCGGCCAGGAGTTCCATTATGTCGATTCGTACGAATATTACGGGACCGGCAGTTCAGCCGACGTAGCGACTTACTCGACCCACGCCGATTACGCCGCCAGCCAGGGCCGGACAGGCGAAGCCGTCCGCTACTATGAAATGGCACTGAATAACGCGGTTCCCGGCTCTCCGGAACAGACAGAGATCCTTGCCCAGCTTGGAGCGCTTAATACTGCCCGACAACCGGAGCAGGTCCCGGTCGCCGAACCGGAAACGCTGATCGCGACAGTTGCAGAAGAACCGGTGGTCGCCGAGATCCCGGCCGCTGCGGAAACGGTCGTGGCCGAGACACCCTTACCGGTCGGCACGCCGGAAAACCCGGTCGAGCTCAATATGGGGACATACCAGGTCTATGGCCAATTGACGACACCGCAACAGCCGGTAGAAGCGGAAGTAGTCGCCGCCGCGCCGGAAGAAACGAGTTATGATTATAGTCAGCTATTGGCCGGGCCGAACATTGTTGGTCTCGGCGCCGAAGAGCCGGCCGCGACCCCCGTTCTCCCGACGACGCCCGCGACTCCCGCGGTGACGGAAACCACGATCTCGGCCGGCGCCGTACAGACAGCGCCCGTGGTCGAAACCCCGGTCATCCGGCAGGCCGATCTCCCCAGACGCCGGGACGCAGACAATCTCGCCAACATGGGGGCCATCCTTTCCCGGTATATCAACAGCGACTTCAACCGCGCGCTCGATAACCTCGGCGTGGCCGACGTCTCGCTGACGGTCGAACTGGCGATCCATCCCGACGGGACGCTCGATGCGACGATCAACCTGGAAAGCGGCGAATTGCCGGACGGCGTGACGCCCGAAGCGCTGGCGCGGGGGATCGAATCTAAATTTAACGGCCGCAACTATTTCGGCCAGGTCAGGGATTCGGCGGGGGACCAAATGGTCAGGCTGCCGATCAACCGGACGATCTGAAGTTTAATTATTGAGGGCCGCTGCCGGGATCAGGATCGAACCTGTTTGCCGCTCGATCAGGTTAACGCCGCCAGCCGGCGCCAACTCCGCCCAATCGCCAAGACCGAGAAAGTCGAGCGAGTTTTGGCCCAGCGTCCTTAATCCGCCGGCCGGGAACAATTCAACTTCAACATAACTTTCACCGAGCGTTCGCGCCAGGTAAGCTCCGTAATTCGACCCACCCTCCTCCGCCGCGATCTGACCGGCATGGGCCGCGTGGTGCCGGAATCCGTTGTAAACCGCGAAACGGACGCCGGCTTGCATTAAGCGATCGGCCGTTCTCCGCCCCGCTTCCTCGGCATATTGCCAACCGGTAAGCTGGACGGTCCGGTCGGAGTACCAGTCGGCGCGCCAGATCGTCTCCGCCGCCTGCGCTTCGGTCATGCCGCCGGGATGGACCCTGATGCCGTAACGCCGGGCGGTAGTAATGATCCGCAGCAGATCGGCCTGGTCAACGTAGCGCTTGATCGTCCGCCAAAGCGTCGGCGTCGAGTAAGTCCCGATCCGGCCGGTCTCGGCGAAATAAGCCAATTCCGTTGCGATGATCGGTTCGTCCAATAGCTGCTCTACCACCAGATCGGTGATCCCCTCTTCGGCCAGTAACGGGATCACTTCGTCGGCAAAATAAGCTTTGGCGGTCCGGTAATCATAACCGGGTTGCGGATGGAATTCCCCGAACGCGATGACCTGGGGAGCGCTCTCGGCCAGGAGAGAAGAGACGGCCTCCGTCACGGAAGTAAAATGGGAGACTGCGCCGGTCCCCGCCCCTCCGTTCTTGGCCGAACAGACCGGCGGGGTTCGCCCGTACAATGAAGAGACATTATAGGTCAGCGCCGCGATATTCATCTGGCATTGTATCGTTCGCCCGCCGCGGCAATTTCATGATTTCCCCTGAAATTCCGCCTCCCCCGCATCGACAACAAAGCAGAATGACAATGCTGATCAGCGGCGGGTATAACGTTGTCGCCCAATCGTCCGCGCCGGCCGCGGCGCCGGCGGAAGCCCCGGCGGCCAAAACGGCACTGGTCCATTATGACGACCTGGCCCAGGCGCTCTCGCTCATCATTGGCGACCAGGTCAAAGTCGTCTCTTTCGGCGCCCTGCCGAAAAAGGAATATTCCAATCTCCCTTCCCCGCTTGCCAGTTTTAACCGGCAGGCCTTGCCGCTCTTGAAGCAGAAAGGGTTTTCCGCCCTGGTCCTGGCCGACTTGCCTTCTTCCTCCGCCGCGGAGACCGAAGCCGCTCATTATCCCCGGCAAAAACAGTTCGGGCCGGAGCTGACCGAATGGTACAGTTTTGCCCACGATTACTGCGGCATCACGGAGACGTTCCGCCAGGCGCAGGCGCTCGGCCTCTCCCTGCACGGGGTCGCCGCCAACAATGTCCAGGAATATCTGCGGACCCTGCAGCAAAATGCCTGGCCGGTCAAGGCCCGCACCTTGAGAACGGTCGATGTTCTGCTGGGCCAGGGAAAATCGGTCGTCACTTATCATGAACTGACCGCCAACGACGTCGCCCCGCCGGCAAAAAAAGCCGACTCTTCTTTCGGTTGGGAATTAAAAAAGCGGTTGAACGCCGGTTACGTGGAGATCGATCTTATTCAACCGGAATTGGTCCCGGCCGCCAAAGGGGATGAGCTGATCGGCGTGCACGATTGGCAGAAATATATCCCGGCCAAAGGGGTTAACTTGCTCCGTTTCAAGAACGGCCGGCAGGTCGTTATCCTGCCGCGGTTCAACGGCGTCCGGCAGGAACAGCGGGCGGTCAAACAGCCGGTTTGCGAATAACTACTTGATCACGACCCGGTCGACCCCGTCGATCTCCATCACTTCCACCCGGACCTCTTCCTTCTTCGCCGTCGGCAGAACCTTGCCGGTAAAATCGGGATGGATCGGCAGTTCGCGGTGGCCGCGGTCGATCAGCGCCGCCAGCTCGACCTTGGACGCCCGGCCGTAATCCTTCAGGCCGTCGAGCGCGGCGCGCACCGTGCGGCCGGCAAAGACCACGTCATCGACCAGCACGACCACCTTGCCGTCGATCTTGAACGGGATCTCCGATTGCCGGACCTCGATGTATTTCCCCTTGCTGGTCAGGTCGTCGCGGTACAGCGAGACGTCGAGCTTGCCGACCGGGACCTTTTTCCCTTCCTGGGACTCAATGATCTCGGCCAGGCGCTTGGCCAGCGGTACGCCGCGTTGCATGACGCCGACCAGCAACAGGCCTTCGACCCCTTTATTGGTCTCGATGATCTGGTGCGCGATCCGCCGCAGGGCCCGGTTCATCTCCACCTCGTCCATCACGACTTTGACATTGGTATCCGGTTTAAGTTTTTTTGCCATTATAACCATCTCCTCGTGAACGTATTATATCACAGTCCCAGCCGCGCCACTTCCTGGACGGCCGCCAGGAGCGGATCGGCGGCGGCCGCCCCGGCCCGGAAACCGCCGTCCCGGCCGATCGCCGCGTAAGCGCTGGCGTCGGCGTTAAAAGCGAGCCCTAGGTCCGCTTTTAACTGCGCGACCCTGGCCCGCAGCTCGGCCAGGTTTGGCTCGACCGGGTTCGGTTCCAACCCGCCGAACAACACGTCCCTTTTGCCGTGCAGCTCTTCGACCCGGCAGCCCAGACGCTGTAAAAAGAGATCGACATAACCCCGGGCCGCGCCGAACAGCGGGTCGACCACGATGAGCGGCGCGGCTTTCCTGATCCGGGCCTGATCGAGCTGGGCGGCCAGGTAATTAAAATAGCGTTCGCGCGGCTCGAACCGTTCGACCGTCCCCTTGTTCCCGCGGCCGATCTGGCTGACGGCCGATTGGTAATTGAGCAGCATCTGGTTGGGGATATTCGCCGGTTGGGCGGTCGAGCGCTCCAGGAAGACGTAGGTTTCGATCTCTTTCGCGCAATCGGCCAGGCAAAGGGCGCCGCCGTGCTTAATGAACTTGAGGCCGCTGAACCGGTGACCCCGGCCGCTGGCGGTCACGGACACCGCGCCGGCCGCTCCCCGGTCGACCGTCTCCCAGGCGACGATCGGCGTGGGGGTATCTCGTTCGGTAAAAAGAACGTTAATGCCGGCCGATTCCAGCAGCTTGGCAAGCTCCACCGCGAACCGTTCAGCTTGGAAACGGGGATCGTAACTGACCAGGAAAGGTTTTGCCGCCTGGTCGTGGGTGAGCAGAAAAACGGCGATCGCCCGCCCCACCTTTTTGACGTTGTCATAGGTGAAGTCGGCCGAAAGCTCGGCTACCCAACCTTCGGGACCTATTTTTATCATTTTAGTAAATCGGAGGAGGGAGGATTCGAACCCCCGTTACCATTGCTGGTAAAGACGCTTTCGAGGCGTCCGCCTTCAACCACTCGGCCACTCCTCCAAGAAAAAATTCGGAAGGGGAGAGATTCGAACTCTCGTTACGGTTTCCCGTAAACACGCTTTCCAGGCGTGCTCCTTCAACCACTCGGACACCCTTCCAGAAATATGCGCCCAGGGCGATTCGAACGCCCGACCCCTTCCTTCGCAGGGAAGTACTCTATCCAGCTGAGCTATGGGCGCGCTAAACACTATAATAACACAAAAAAGGGGAGCCGCGAAAGCTCCCCTTTTTGTCAGCTAAAGAAAATAAATTATCTAAAAAGCACGTGATGGAACTGGACGATCGCCGGGCCCAGGACCAGGGAAACGATCGACATCAGCTTCAATAAGATATTCATCGCCGGACCGCTGGTATCCTTGAACGGATCGCCCACGGTGTCGCCGACGACCGCCGCCGCGTGGACCGGAGTACCCTTCCCGCCCAAGTAACCGTCTTCGATCAGCTTCTTGCCGTTGTCCCAGACCGCGCCGGCGTTGGCCAGCATGATCGCCATCGGGACGCCGACGCAGAGCGAACCGGCCAGCAAGCCGCCGAGCGCCTCGCCGCCGAGCACGACGCCGACCACGACCGGGATCAGCACGGCGGAAATGCCGGGAACGACCATCTCGTGCAAGGCCGCGGTCGTCGCGATATCAACGCATTTCTTGATCTCCGGCTTCGCCTTGCCTTCCATCAAGCCCTTGATCTCCCGGAACTGGCGGCGGACCTCTTCGACCATCTTGAACGCCGCGCGGCCGACCGCCTGCATGGTCATCGAAACGTAAGCAAAAGGGATCAGGCCGCCGAGGAAAAGGCCGATCACCACGTCCGCCTTCAGGATATCGATCGATTTAATCCCGACCGCCTGGGTGTAAGCGACAAAAAGCGCCAGAGCGGTCAAGGCCGCCGAACCGATCGCAAAGCCCTTGCCGATCGCCGCCGTCGTATTGCCGAGCGAATCGAGCGTATCGGTGATCTTGCGGACCTCGGACGGCAGGCCAGACATGGTGACGATCCCGCCGGCGTTATCGGCGATCGGGCCGTAAGCGTCAACCGACATGATGATCCCGGTCGTGCCGAGCATGCCGACCGCGGAGATAGCGATGCCGTACAGGCCGCCGAACAGGTAAGAGACCCAGATCGCCGCGCAGATCGAGAGGATCGGGAAAATGGTGCTCTTCATCCCGATCGCCAAACCGGCGATGATATTGGTGGCCGGGCCGGTCTTGCAAGCCTCGGCGATCTCCTTCAGGATCTTGCCGGAAGTGTAAAATTCGGAAATGATGCCGATCGCCATCCCGGCCAGGATGCCGGAAAGGATCGCCCAGAAGATCCCGACGTTGCCGACGACCATCTTGGTCAGGAAGAAAGCGGCAATGATGAACAGGCCCTGGGCGACGTAGGTCGCGTAGCGGAGCGCCGCCTGCGGGTTCATCCCCTGGATCACCTGAATGAACAGGACTCCGACGATCGAAGCGACCGTGCCGGCCGCGATCAAGAGGATCGGCAGGATCATCCACTGGAACGGCGCGCTCAGCATCAGGGCGCCGAGCGCGATGGTCGCCACCACGGCGCCAACGTACGATTCAAAGAGATCGGCCCCCATACCGGCTACGTCGCCGACGTTATCGCCGACGTTATCGGCGATGACCGCCGGGTTGCGCGGATCGTCTTCGGGAATGCCGGCCTCGATCTTGCCGACCAGGTCGGCGCCGACGTCGGCCGATTTGGTGTAAATACCGCCGCCGACGCGGGCGAACAAGGCGATCGAAGAAGCGCCCATGGAATAACCGCCGACGACCGCCGCCTTCAGGGCGACCCCTTTAACAAAGAAGAAAATGAGGCCCAAGCCGAGCACGCCGATCGAAGCGACCGCCATTCCCATGATCGCCCCGCCGGAAAAAGCGACGCCGAGCGCCTGGGCCTGGTTCTTGCCGGCCGCCGCGTTGGCGGTGCGCACGTTGGCCCGGGTGGCCGCGTTCATGCCGATGTAACCGGCCAGCATGGAACAAACGCCGCCGAAAACATAGGCCAGCGCCACATATATATTGATCAGAAAGGTCAGCACCAGGAAGATAAAGAGGATAAAGATCAGGACTACCCGGTATTGCCGGTTCAGGTAGGCCATCGCCCCTTCATAGATCAGGCCGGAGATCTCTTTCATCTTCGCCGTCCCCGCCGGCATCTGCAGGATTTTCCAGAACAGATACCCCGCGAACAAGACACCCAGCAGACCGGCGGCCAGGGACCAGGAAATGTAACCTAACATTTTATTACTCCCTTCGATTTTCCAAGATCAAACAGGACGCATTATAAACTATGCTATAATAAAATTCAACAGTCCGATTGTTTCGTAAAAATATGTTTATCATTACCGAACGGCAATACAATATAATCATGAAGCAAGCCCAGGCTTGCTTCCCCCAGGAGACCGGCGGTTTTCTCGGCGGCCACGACAACCGGATCCTGGGCGTCCTGCCGATCCCCAATAAAAACCTGGGCGACCGGACCCAGACCTTCGCCCTGGGCGCCGACGACATCGAGCTCGCTTACCGGTTCCTGGTCAAGCATAAGCTGGAGTACCTGGGCGTTTACCACAGCCACCCGGGCGGCGTGCCGCTCCCCTCGGCGCAAGACCTGACCCATAACCAGAAATACCTGTTTATCGTCGGCCTCAAAGACCGTTATAATCCGGAGCTGTTCGCCTGGCGGGTCGAGAACGGCCGGCTGTACGCGGAAGACATCCAGATCATCAGCGACCTGGGCGCCACCGTGGTCGATATCCGGACCGGCCAGCCCCAGCTCTCCGCCGGCGCTACGCCCCAATACCTGGACCGGCTTGCCGATATGGTCGACGGCATGGTCGGCGGCCGGATGCCGGTCTACCCCAAGCTGGACCCGCGCAACTGGGACGCCTCCAGTTTCAGCACTTTCGCCTGAGGTTGAAATCAGGTCAATCAATGGGCGATATTCTCCTGATGCGCAATAAACGGCTCTGTCTTGCCCTGCTTTTTTGCCTGCTGGCCGCCGGCCTGGCCGCGGCCCGGGACCTGCGCCCGCACCGGATCGAAAAATTCCTGGAGCGCTATTGCCCTTCCAGCCCGCTGCGCGGCTACGGCCGGGAGATCGTCGAGCAAGCCGACCGCTATCAGCTTGATTACCGCTTATATATGGCGCTCGCCGGCGCGGAAAGCACCTGGGGGAAGAACTGCCCGAAACGGAGCTACAACTTTACCGGGATCAGCAACGGCGGCGCCCGCTTCCGCTCCATCAAGCATAATATCCAGTACACCCAGGCGACGATCGCCGAGAAGAAATGGTACCGGAAGTTCCGGAAAACGAAAAATCTGATGGACCTGATCAGGGTTTATAAAGCTGTCCCGCCGTTCGACCGCTACCTGCGCAGTCTCAACTTCACGATGGATATGATCGCCGCCGTCCCGGCCGAAGAAGCCGGCGCGGTCAAGCTGGCGCAAAGCGCGGGGTCAAAGAAAGCGGCAAAACCGGCTGGGGTGAGAAAGCTGCCCGCCCGGGCGAAGCCCGAACTGTTCGCCGCCTGGAACACCATCCGCTACGACCGCTACGCGCCCCGGTCGCTCAACAAGATCGCTCAGTAAGGGGCGTACTGCGAAAAAATGTATAACAGGTAACCGCCGGCCGCGATCAGGAATACCGCGGTCAGATAGCTCATCGTGAACAGCCAGTGCTCCCAGCCGTACTGGTGCCAGTCATAACCTTTCGCCCGGAAAAAGTTCTTGTTTATGTAATCATTGAACGCCATGAACTTTTCGAACAGGAGCAGCATGGCTAGACCCGACAGCAGCCCGGTCAACCCGCCCAGCAACACCAGCGCTTTTAAGACGATCGGCATTTTTTTCTCCCCCTTTAACAATTCTTTTGAAATTCGGCCGCCAAATCAAGGATATTGTAGCATGAAGATCGCCAGCAATGTCCAGCACTATTTGCGGCTCTTGGCCGGCAGGCCGAGAACCTTGCCGGTTTTGCGGCCGCAGGTCGAGATGGCCGAATTGGCCGGCCTGGCGCGGCACGCGACCAAAAGCGTGGAGTCGCTCGGCCGGGCGCGCCTCGAGCTCCCCTGCGAATACCGGACCGCTTTTGTCCGCGACCGCGACCGGATCATCTATTCGCCCTATTTTACCGCCCTGTCGGGCAAGACCCAGGTCTTTTCGCCGGAATCGCTGCCGCTGCCGAGCAGCCAGCAGGTGCATACCCGGCTCTTTCACGTGATCAAGGTCGCCCAGCTCGCCCGCGATATCTGCCGGGCGCTGGGCTTGAACGAAGACCTGGCCGAGGCGATCGCCCTGGGGCACGACCTGGGCCATTCGCCGTTCGGCCACGAGGGGGAAAAGATCTTGAGCGAATACAGCCGGGAAAAGCTCGGCGAACCGTTCAAGCATAACCGGCAAAGTTTGCGGATCGTGCGGGAGATCGCCGACCTGAACCTGAGCTATGAGGTGCAGGAAGGCATATTGAAACACGACGGCGAGACCAAGGACGCCGTCCTCCGCCCCGGCAAATATTCTCTGCGCGACAACGAGCCGGCCTCGACCCTGGAAGCGTGCGTGGTCAGGCTTGCCGACCGCCTTTCTTACCTGCCGCTCGACCTGGAGGACGGTATCCGGCTCGGCCTGGTCAGCCGCGATCAGCTGCCGTCCGGGATCACCGAGATCCTGGGCAGCCAGACCAGCGAGATGATCAACGCGCTGGCGACGAACGTGATCGAGATGAGCGCCGGCCGGGGCGAGATCGCGCTGAGCCCGCTGGTCCGCGAACCGCTCGACCGGCTTTTTGACTTCAATTACCAGCACATTTACTACAGCCGGCGCAACGTCGAATTCCGCAAAAATATCGCCGCCTGCCTCAACGTCCTGATCGGTTATTTCGCGGAGCAGCACCGGGGCGACGCCCGGGCGGTGATCGACAACATCGTCGCGCTGACCGACCAGCAGGCGTTCGCCCTTTTCAACCGGCTCCGTTTCGGCAATCAAGCGCCCCCGCGCGCCAATTTATGATAAAATTGACGCTGCCATGAAAACCGCGATACGCCTGGCCGCCTTTTTATTGACGCTCGGCGTGATCTTGTCCGCCTGCTCGTTCAACCAAAAGGGGCATGTCCCCTCGGCCGACGAGATCCTGGGCGAATGGCAGACCGTGGCCGGCGCCGACGCTTCCGATTACTATTTTTCGGCCGGCGCGGACGACGTTCACTATTTCAACACGACGCTGACCGGCCGTCCTTATGAATCGGGGACCTACACGATCAACGGCGACAAGCTCCTCCTGTTCGCCAACGAGAACAACACTTATGAATGCTCCGCGCTCCTGATCAAGGGGAACGCTCTGCGTTACGTCCAGGACGGGACCGCAGTCGTCCTGCGGGGGAGCGACCGGAGCCGGCGCTGCAATCCGGTCTTCCGTTTCCTGCGCAAACGGAGCGGCCTGGTCTTCTCCGGCCCGCTGACCACGACCTTTCCCTGGCTGCTGCCGGGCGGCGACCAGGTCGACGTCGACGGGTTTGAAATGACCGCGACCGTGCCGGTGGACGGGGATTTTACCGCCGTCAACCAAACGGCCGGCGCGATCGGTTCCGCCCTGGTTAAAATGGGGTTTAGCGCCGACCAGCTGAACGTCACCGAGGCGATGAACGGTTACCGGCAGAACGAGCTGGTCTGCCAGATCTTTTTGCAGGAAACCCCCGACAACCAGGCGGTGATCATCGTTCGCTGCGGTTTGCGGAAGTAGCGCTTACTCGTAGCGGAGCGCTTCGATCGGCAGCAGCCGCGAGGCTCTTCTGGCAGGCCAGAGGCCGAACACCACCCCGACCAGCACCGAAAAGACAAAAGCGAGCAGGACCGACTGCGCGGTGATCACGACCGACCAGCCGGCAGCCGCGCCGATCGAGAACGAAATGATGCCGCCCACCCCTACTCCGATCAGCCCGCCCAGACCGCAGATCAATACCGCCTCGACCAGGAATTGGGTCATGATGTCGCGGTCTTCGGCGCCGAGCGCCTTGCGCAGCCCGATCTCGTGCGTCCGCTCCATCACCATGACGAGCATGATGTTCATGATGCCGATGCCGCCAACGAGCAGACTGACCGCGGCGATCGCCCCCAGCAGGAAAGAAAAAGTCTGGACCGTCTCGCTCGCCGCTTTCTGGATGTCGGCCATGTTCCGGACGTCGTAGCTGTCGGACAGGGAAGCGGGCAAGCGATGGAGCCGAACCAACAGCGGACCGATCTCTTCGGCCAGGCCGGTCAAGTCGTCGGCACTCTGGGCCTGGACGTCGAAATTGCTGATGTAATCGCGGCCGAGCAGCCGGTGCATCGCGGTCGAGAGCGGAACAAAGATCTGGTCATCCTGGTTCATGAACCCGCCTCCCCCTTTTTCCGGCAGGACGCCGATCACCTGGAAATTGATCCGGTTGATCTTGATCCACTTGCCGAGGGGGTTCCCGTCCGGGAAAAGCTGGTCGGCCACCTGCTTACCGAGAACGGCGACCTTGGCACGCAGGTGCTCTTCCGTCTGGGTAAAGAATCTCCCCTGGACCGGAACCGCGTCGCGAACATACTGGTAATCGACGCTCGTCCCGTTAATACTGGTGCTCCAGTTCCGGTTGCCGTAAACGGCCTGCCCCCTCCCCTGGACGTAAGGGATAACGTACTTCACCCCATCGAGCGCCTGCAGCGCCTTCAAATCCTCGAGATTGAACCGGGGGACCGAATCGGAGCCGAGCGAGATCCCGCCCTGCCGGAACGACGTCCGGACGCTGAGCAAATTGGTCCCGAGCGCCGAGAGCGACTGTTCCACCTGCCGCTGGGCGCCGGTCCCGATCGCCAGCATGGCGATGACCGCACCGACGCCGATGACCACGCCGAGGATCGACAGGAATGAGCGGAGCTTGTTCGTCAGCAAAGAGAGAAAGGCCTCATTGAAATAGTTCGCCAAACGGCTCAGGGAAAAGAGATTAAAATTGCGCGGCTTGAGTTCCGGCAGAGAAACGGCGCCGCCTGCCGTTTCCCGCAATCGCTCGTCGGAAACGATCCGGCCGTCGGAGAGCGTGATCCGCCGGCTGGCTTCGTTCGCCAGGTTCGGTTCATGGGTCACCATGATAATGGTATTACCCTGGCGGTTGATCTCTTTGAATAAATTGATGATCTCCTGGGCGGACTTGGTATCCAGGTTTCCCGTCGGTTCGTCGGCCATGATCACCAGCGGTTTGTTGGCCAGCGCCCGGGCCAGCGCTACCCGCTGTTGCTGTCCGCCCGACAGTTCCGTCGGCCGGTGGCGGAGACGATCGCCGAGCCCGACCCTGCCCAGCAGTTCTTTCGCCGCTTTACGGCTCGCCTCCGTGATCCCCTCATCATAGACAAAAGGGAGCATCGTATTGGTGACGATATCGAGCCGGGGGAGCAGATTGAACGCCTGGAAGACAAAACCGAGAAGATGATTGCGCAGACGCGACGTTTCCCTTTCGGTCAAACGGGAAACTTCCTTGCCCAAGATCCGGTATTCGCCGCAATCCGGCCGGTCCAGTAAACCGAGAACGGCCAAGAGGGTCGATTTACCGGAACCGGAAGGCCCCATAATGGCCACAAATTCTCCCGGTTCGATCGACAGAGAAACGTCGCGCAGGGCGTAGACCGGTATTTTGCCGCCGATGTAATAAGTTTTACAAAGGCCTTTGATCTCGATCAAGCTCATTAGCGGCTACGCTGGGTACCGAAGGGATTCAGATTGGGCGGGCCGCGCCGCTGGGAAAGCGCGTCGGTCATCGCTTTGGTCGGGACGGCCACTTTCTCCCCCTCGGCCAGGCCGGAAATGACCTCGATGTTGTCGCCGTTCTCCAGCCCGGTCTCGATCTGGACTGCCTGAGCGGTCTTGTTATCGGCGCTCGGCTTGAAAACGTAGACCGCTTTACCCCGCTTCTTGATCGCCTTGAGCGGCACGGTCAGGACCCCTGCCCGAGCGTTCTGGGAAAAATTGACCGTGGCGCTCATTCCGGCGCGGAAGAATGACGGCACGGTATCCGGGATAACGTCCACTTCGTAAACGGTGACATTGCTGACGACCTTGGATTCGTAGGCGATATGCTCCACGCTCCCGTTGATCTCTTCTTTGGGATAAGCATCTAGGACGATCTTGACCTGCTGGCCAACCTTGATCCGGCCGATGTCGGTCTCGTCGATCGACGCCTTAACGATCAATTTATCGGCCATCACCAGGACAACGTCGTTACTGGTCAGACTTTGCCCCGCTTCCACGCCCCGCTGGATAATGAAACCGTTGATCGGCGCGATGACCGGCGTCGGTTTGTACATTTCTTCCCACCGCTTGACCTCTTCTTCCCCCTTGGCCCGGGCGGCATCGATCAAGGTCGCCCGGTCGAGCGAGCTCATCCAGGCGATGATCTGTCCTTTGTAAACTTCCTGCCCCTCGCTGACGAGGACCGATTCGATCCGGCCGGCGACCGGCGGCTTGATCTCCAGGCGATTGCGCGGCATCACCGTGCCGGTTGCCGGGATGCTCGATTCGATATCCCCCTTGGCGGCGCTCACCAGCTCGAGCGGGACCTCTTTCTTAGGAGCGCAGGAAGTCAGCATTAAAACCCCGACGAACAAGACCCCCAAATTTCTGATTTTCATTTAACGTAACCTCCGTATGAGTTGTACCACGCCGCTTCGGCATAAAGGGCCGCTTTCTTCCGTAATAATAAATTCCGCTGGGCGCTGATGTAGTCGTTCTCGATCCGGTCCCATTCGTCGTAGCTGACCAGGCCGTTGATGTACTTTGTCCGGGCGATCTCCGCCCGCAGGGCGGCGGCAGAGAGCGACAGCTGGGCGGTCTTTTCCGTCTCGAGCGCGTCGAGCAGCGCCTGGTAAGCGGACTGCAAGCCGTAGCGGAGGTCGTTGCTGGCGTTCTGGAAATCCTGTTTGGCCTGATCGTACTGCGCCGTATAAATGACCCGATCCGCAATGTTCGCCCCGCCCGGGAACAATGAATAAGACAGGTTCAGCGACCAGCTGTTGCTGTTGCTCTGCGGCGGCCAATCGGTGCCGCTTCTGCGGTACGAACCGCTCAGGGAAACGTTCGGCAGGAACTCGCCGATCGTCTGCCGCAGCGCGATCTCGGCCCTTTCTAATTGTTTCAGGTTCATCGCGTTGGCCGGAGCCGCCGCCAGGAGCTGGCCGTAATCGGGCACGGCCAGGCTGTTGGCGGCCAGTTCGCCGTCGGCCTTTGCCGCTTCCGCGGAGATGAGCTGGGAAAGCTTAAGGCCGGCCAACGTCTGGGCCCTTTCCGCCGCGGTCACGGCGGCGGCGGCATCGGCCTGGTCGGCTTGCGTCCGCAGCAGCGCCCCTTTGTCTTCGCGGCCGCTGTCGTAGCGGAGCCCGATCAGATCGCTGTTATTTTTCCGGCGCTCCAGTATTTGCTGGTAGAGGGTGACGTTCTCGTCGGCCAGCGCCAGGTCGACGAACGCCTGCCGGAGCTGATAATAGACGTCGGCTTCCGCTTTTTGCAGGGCCGCTTGATAATAATCGTAACTGGCCCGGGCCGACTGGGCGCTATAATAGTTATCCAGGCCGGCAAAGAGCGTCTGGGAGACGCTTAAACCGTAAGACGAGCTGTTGGCCGTCGTCGCCGGGGTTCCTGAGGTCGACTGGCCGGTCGAAGCATTGGCCGAAAGTTGGGGAAGGAAAGACGAATAGCTGCGGTACAGGCTCCACTGCGCCACCTCGGTCTGTTTGCGGGCGCTCTTTAGTTCCGGATTGTTCCGCTGCGCCAGTTTGAGCGCTTCCGGCCAGGTGAGCGCTGAGGCGGACGCCGCCAGATAGACAGCGGCCCAAACGATCGTCAGTGTTCTCTGCCAGGACATCTTGGTTTATTCTATCACTTCTGCGGTCCGCGGCCAAACCCGCGCGGGCGCGGCGGCCGCATCATCCCCTGGAATTTTTGCCGCTGGTCCGGCGTCAGGCTGGCCTTGAGCTCCAGCAACGACTTGACCCGTTTGATCTCGATCTCGGTCCGCCAGCCGTTGATCTCCTTGATCGACTGTTCGATCAGCCGCTGGTCCGGCTTGTCTTTTTCCAGCTCACTCCGTAATTTATCGGAACGCTCCTTGATCTTGTCGAATAACGGCTTGTTCTCCTTTTCCAGCTTCTCCCTGGCCGTCTTGAATTGCGCCTGTTGGGCGGCAGTTAAGTTTAACCGCTGGGCGATCTGTTTGCCCGGATCGCGCTTTCTCTCTTTGCCGCCCCACCACGGGGCCGCCAGAGAGGCGGTGCTAAAGACCAGCACCAGCAAGGCTAACGCTACCGACTTAATTATCACTTTCATATTATTTCCTCCTTTAAACCCATCCTGCCAGATTAGACAAGCCAAGTCACGCAAAGGTTCCCTCACTCGCCGAAAACATAACTAATCAGCGGACTGCCGTTAATGGCTTGGCCTTCGTTCAGGTAGCTGGCGATCGTCTCGTCACTGCCGGTCTCCAGGTTGACAAAAAAGACCAGGCCGACCAAAAGCACGGCTACCGCGCCGGCCAGCGAGACCGCCGTCGGCCAAACCCAGGCGACCGACCTAACAGTTGCCCGTTGCTTGATCGCGCGGTAGAGCCGATCGGAATCGAACGGACCCCTGACCTTTTTCAACTCTTTCAGGTATTCGTTATAATCGGTCATTTTGCTTCAACTCCTTTTGCATGATCGCCCGGGACCGGGCCAGGTTTGATTTAACCGTTCCGACCGGCAACTCCATTAGCCGGGCGATTTCCTCGAGTTTGTACTCTTCGACGTCAGCCAGCAATAAAATGGTCCGCTGGCGCGGGTTGAGCTTCTCTAACGGCTTGAGCAGGCTGGTCGCTTCAACGTCCGATGTCGGGATGCTCTCTTCGAACCTTAAACCGGCCAGGAGAACGGAAAAAAGCTTATAGCGTTTCTGTTTCTTGACGTAATTGATCGCCGTGTTGACCGTGAGCCGGTAGAGCCAGGTCTCCAGGGAAGAGTCGCCGCGGAATTTCGGCAAGGCCTGATGGACCTTGAGAAAGACCTCCTGAAAAAGGTCCTCCCGGTCATGCTGCCCGGCAACATATTTATTAACCAGGCGCCAGACCTGGTCCTTGTGGTCCAGATAAACTCGGTCGAATTCGTATGCAGCCATGGCTGTTGCCATACATTATATTGGACAATTGGGGCGGTTAAAAGGTTCCGCGCCGGTCAAAATGAGTAAACGAGCCGGACAAGCCCCATCTTGCTCCCGCCGAAACCGAGCGGATCAGCCGAAGAAGGCGGCACGAATTCCGACCCGTCCGGACCGCCCAGCCACATCCCCTCCAGGTATAAGTCGAGGTTCTGGCCGATATTGCGGGCGTATTGCGGGTAGACCATGTAGCTCTGGTCATCAAGGTTGGTCAACAAGGAAACAGTAACGGTCGTGATCTCATCGATGATCTTATTGCCGCTAAGATAGAGATAATCCATGCCGACCGATTCCGCCGTTCCCCAGTTATAATTGCCGCTGTTCCGGCTACCAAGGCCGTTGTAATAATACTCGCAGTTGAGGCCGATCCCGTTATCGAGCGTGTAATCGCCGCCAGCGACCGCTTGAGCGACATACCCGTTCAGGCCCGGAACGGTCTTGACCGCGATCTCTCCCCTTACCCCGACATCTTTAATGATATCGCCGGCTGTTTCTAAACCGACCTGATGCCCGAGCGTCCCCTGGTCGACGTAGCTGAGTGCCAGATCGAACGATCCGGTGTTCCCCTTTACCCGCAACCCTCTCCCCGTTTGCTCCCAGGGTTTTCCCGCGACTACGAACGCATCGACCCCGCCCGCTTCACCGACCGGCACTTCCAGGCGGACCGCTTCGACATTGGTCTTATCTTCATCGCGGACGGCGAAGGAGAGGACCATCGGGTTAAAAATGTCGACCGGGTTCCAGATATAGCCGGTCCCCCAGGCGATCCGCTGTTTGCCGGCGGTCAACGACCAAAGATCGGTCCGGTATTTGGCATAAGCCCGGTCAAAGACCAGTTGGTCCAGGTCGGTCGCGCCGGTGACCAAGATCGCTTGCGATTTGGCGAGGAAATAATAGCGGGGCTCAAGGTGGATGGCCAAATTATCCCCGGCTTGCTGGTCGAGCTTCAGCCGGAGTTTGTTCAGGTCGCCAAGCCCGGCGCTGCCGTTCTTCTTGAGCAGGGTCAGCAGGTCGTTCTCGTAGGAACCGGCAAGCTGCAGCCCGAACGCCACGCTCCCCAGTATCCACCACCCGACCCCTATCACCAGCAGTCTTCTCACTTTGTCAAATTGCCCTGGGTAAAGACCTTGGCATCGACAGGCAGGTCGAACTCGATCTTGGTGGTGAACAGTTCGGTCTGGGAATTCGCCCGCAGCAGGTTGCTCATCGTCATGTAGGTCGGATAATAACGCACCCCATAGCGCCGCACATCCCCCATGGTCATTTCTTTTAATTTTTTTCCGGAGAGGGCGAACAGGTCTTCCCGGGCCGGGACGAACAGTTCTTTATCGACATAAACGACCCGGCGGAAATAAGTGACATCCTTGACCTTGGCGGTCAGGTCAACCACATAGCAACGCCGCTGGCGGCGGACCAGCTTCTCCCCTTCGCGAAAAGTAAGCGGGACAACCTCTTCGGAGATCAGTGTGGCGGTGTATTTTTCCAGCAGCTTGCTGCTCTCCAATGCATCCTCGTAGCTAAAATCAGAGCCCATCATCGACTGGCGGAGCATCGCCCCGGAGATCTTGATGATCTTATCGACCGACGGCAGGTACATCCACATATTATCCTTGATCTTGAGGTACTTGACCCCTTTGTCCCTGGCCGGAGAGAGAAATTCAGCATAGCCCGTATCGGTCCCCTTATCATAGCCGATCATCGTCTTCTCCCTGACTTCCTGATCAACATGGATGACCATCTTCGATTCCGACCGGGCGGTCTTGAACGTCATATTAGCGTCGACCTTATTGATTATTTCCTCCCCCGTGATCCCCCAGCACCCGGTCCCCAGCACCCAGATCATCAGGATCGCGAGTTTATATTTCATGTAACGCCTCCGTTGGTTCTAATTTTGCCGCCCGCAAAGCGGGAAAGACCGCCGCCAATACGGCACAAGCCATGCCGACCACAAAACCGCTGAAAACATAGGTCCAGCTGAAATCGCAGTAATAAACAGTAAAGGTCGGAAAATCCATTTTCTCGACGGAAGCAGTCACGTCCAGGCCGTAAATGCTCATATAGTAGCTCAAAGCGGCACCCAAAAACATCCCAATTACACTCGCCAAGGCGCCCAGCACCAGCGCTTCCAGCAGCACCATAATTATCAACTGACGGTTGGTCATCCCCAGCGCCTTCATCATCCCGATCTCCCGCGTCCGCTCCAGCACCGTCATGAACATAGTATTCAGAATGGTAAAAGCGGACAGTAAAACGATCAGGATCAAGATAATAAGGTACAGATACTTGATCAGGACCAGAAACATATAAATTGAGCTCTGGTCCTGCCAGGCGGTTACTTTATAACCCGGTCCGAGCGTGGCGGCGATCATTGACGCCACCCGGCGGGCGGCATCGGCTTTTTCGGTGATAATGAAAATCTCGCTGGCGCTGCCCGGGAGTTCGAGCAAATACTGCGCGCTCTCGATCGGGATCAAAAAGACCTTCCGATCAATGGTTGGCGAAGAAAAATTAAAGATCCCGACCACGGTAAAGTTCTTGGCGCTCAAGGAACCGTAGGCGGTCTGGGTCACAACCGTTAAGATGTCCCCCAGCTTAAGTTTAAGGTCCTTGGCCATGTTCACTCCGATATTGACTTCGTCTGTGCCGGCGCGGATCACCCGTCCCTGCACAATATTCTTATTAAGCTCAAGGATCGACTCCTCCGCCGCCGGTTCGATCCCCATGCCCAACGTCTGCTTGGTATTCCCCGCGTAATCCAAGAGGACGCCGAACTTGAGCCGGCCGGTAACGGTCTTGATCCCGGGAGTGGCCGCGATCTGCCGCTGCACCGCGCGATAATCGGCGATCGAATACTGGAGCGGGAACATCTTTTCACGCCTGGCGAACTCTTTGGTCAAGACCCGGACATGCCCGCTCTGGAACCGGATATAAGCGTCGGACATGTCCTTGACCGTTCCTTCGATAAACGACCAGGCAAAGATCAAGATCGCCACCGAAAACATGATCGAAGCGCCGGTCAGTATCGACCGCCGGGTATTGCGGAAAACATTCCTGATCGCCAGCTTTAAGATAAAATTCATCCTAATATTTTCTCAAGGCCTCGGTCGGCTCCAGGCGCGAAGCGACCAGCGCCGGATAGATGCTGGACAGCAAGGCGACCACTACTCCGAAACCAAAGACCTGCGGGATCAGGTCAAGATTCCAGGCGCCTAAAAACACTCCGGTCCGAAAACCAATATTGCCCCAGTCCCTCATCGCGAAAGAAAGGTCAAAACCGAACCGGGTGGTCCAGAATACCACCAGCAATAATCCGGCCAGACAACCGAGCGCGCTCCCCACCACCCCGATCATCGTCCCTTCCAGGACAAAAAGCCCAACGATCTGCCGGCGCTTCATCCCCATGGCGCCAAGCATGCCGATCTCCCGCGTCCGCTCGAACGCCGCGATCAGGATAGTATTGCTGATCCCGACCAGCGCAATAATGATTATGCAGGCGAAAATGATGTTCTTGCTCATGGCATGAGATTCGGAATGGGCGACAACATCTTCCGCCACTTCTTTCCAGGTCCAGAGTTCCAAGCCGGGGAAGCGGCCAGCGTATTGCTTCTTAAAAGCGTCGATCTGTTTGACATCTTTCAGTAAAATATTAACTTCGGTCACACCCTGCCCCAGATCCAGCGCTTGTTGGGCCAACCCCAGGGGGACAATGATCGAGTTCGTATCAATGGCATAGTCATCGCTCTTGATAACCCCCTTAATTGGCAGATCGAGCGCCTGGAAAGTCGAATACTTGGTCCGGCAGAGAACGGTCAGCATATCACCCGGACTAACATTGAAATCCTTCGCCAAGTCAGCGCCAACGACCATTGCTTCTTCGGCCCCAGCCAGATACTCTCCCTGATTAACCGCTTGCTTCATCGTAAAAACGGTCTGATCCTGGGCCGGATCGACCGCCAACCCGACGGCCGGCAACTGGTCGACGCCGTTTGACAACGTCGAACGAAAGCTGAGCCGGGGCGCCGCCGCCTGGACCAGCGGGTCGGCCCGCAAGACCGCCAGCACCGGCGCCGGGTCAAAAGCTTTCTCGATGGGCAAATTATCGATATCTTCCTTGTAACCTTGCGGAAAATACTTGAGGTGGGCGTTTTCGTAATTGATTATTTTCTCATAGGTTTTAAGATCGAGGCCTTTAAAGTAAGAATCGAAGATGATCAACATTAAAATGGCAAAGGCCAGCGCCGACAGGGTCAACAGCGTCCGCCGGAAATTACGGAAGATATTTCTATACGCCAGCTTGAGCAACATCCGATTCTATTTGTCCGTCGCGGACGCGGATCAGCCGCCGGGCATGCTCCATCACTTTGGGATCGTGGGTGGAAAAGATGAACGTCGTGCCGAGGTTCTTGTTCATCGCCTGCATCAGATCAAGGATCTCGTGGCCGGTCTTGGTATCGATGTTCGCCGTCGGCTCGTCGGCCAGGACGTAATCGGGATTCTTGACCAGCGCCCGGGCGATCGCCACCCGCTGCTGCTGTCCGCCGCTCATTTCGCTGGGCAGTCGGTTGGCCAGATCGGCGATGCCGACCGAAGCCAGCATCTCCATCACTTTCTTCTTGCGGATGCCCGGCCCGTCCTTTTTTAAGAGAATTAAAGGGAATTCGACGTTCTCAAACGCGGTCAGGACCGGGATCAGGTTAAAGCTCTGGAAGATGAAACCGATATGTTCGTTCCGGACGTCGGCCAGCTGGTCGGGTTTCAGGGTGATGATATCGTGCTCCTCGATAAAGACTTTCCCCCCAGTCGGCTTGTCGAGACAGCCGAACAGGTTGAGCATTGTCGTCTTGCCGGAACCGGACGGGCCGGCAATGGCGGCAAAGTCCCCCTTTTCGATCGCCAAGTTGATCCCCCTTAAAGCCGGCACCTCCAGCTTCCCTACCTTATAGTTCTTGACCGCATTTTCCATTTTAACGACTGCCATGTTATCTCCCCCTGTTACCGACAATTATAGGCCGGAACGGAAACTCGTCAACCCGCTTTCATCGCTTCGGTTGGCTCCAGTTTGGCTGCCCGCCGGGCGGGCAAGATCGAGGCCAGAACGGAAAAAAACACTCCCATCAGAAAACCGGTCCCGATCGTCAGCCAGCTGAATTCTCCTTTGTAAACATAAGAGAGCGGGATCTCGATATCCCTGATGCTCTTAAAAGCCGCCGTATAATCGATCCCGGCAGTGCTGACGTAATAAGCGAGCAGTGTTCCACCGGCGGCGCCGGCCAGACTAGCCATTACACCGAGAATCAACGCTTCCAAAGTGATCAGCCGGCCGATCTCCCCTTCTTTCATCCCAAGCGCTTTCATCATCCCGATCTCGCGCGTCCGCTCCATGACCGCCATGAACATCGTGTTGAGAATGGTGAAGCTGGCCAGGAGAAGGATGAAGGCGTAGATCCCGGCGTACATGTACTTGATCAGCACCATCATGTAGAACAAAAAGCCGTTCGCCTGCCACGGCACGGCAATTAGTCCGGACGGCAAGGTCTTGTCCAGCTTTTTTGCCACTTCGACCGCCCGATCATGATCCCTGATCAGCAAAAAGATCTCGGTCACCCGGCCATCGAGGTCAAGGAGCTGCTGCGCTTGATTAAGCGGCAAATAGAAGGTCCGGTTATCGATCGAAGGGACACCGAGGCTAAAGATGCCGGCGACTTTCAGGTTCAAGCCGGAGAGCGAGCCGTGCGCCGTCTGGGTGATGACCGTGAGCGTGTCGCCCGCTTTCAGGCCCAACTCTTTGGCCAGGCCGAGGCCGACGACCGTTTCGCTGGTCCCGCCGGCGAACATCCTACCGGACACCATTTTGCCTGACAGACCGATGACCGACTCTTCCTTGACCGGATCAAGGCCGACGCCGAGGACCGGCTTGTTCCTCCCCTTGATATCCATCAGGACGCCGAACTTGATCCGGCCGGTCGCCAGCTTCACGTTCGGGTCCCGTTCGATCTGATTGATGACATTCTGGTAATTATAAACCGTGGCGCTAAGCGGCAGCATCGTCTCCCTTTTCCGATAATCGGCGTTCATGATCCGGATATGGCCGACCGAATTGGTCACGTAATTCTGGAACATCCCGCTGATGATCCCGGAAACGAACGTCCAGAGAAAGATGACGACCATCACCGCGAAGGCGATCGAGAGCCCGGTCAGGAACGACCGCCTTTTATTGCGCAAAACATTCCTTAAAGCTAATCTGAACATCTTATTTCCTCAACGCCTCGCTCGGCTCCATTCGTGAAGCCACTCTGGCCGGATAAATACTGGTCAAGGCTGACACGACCAGACCAAAGATAAAAGCGACCGGAAACATGATCAGATGCCACTGGCCGGTGAACTTGCCGGTGGTCCGGTAGCCGATCGGCCCCATCTCCCGCATAAAGGCGGAAAAATCGATCCCGTACGGGACCATCCAGAAACCGATCAGCAGAGCGCCAAGGATGCAACCGGTGATGCTGCCGAGCAGGCCGATCATTGTCCCTTCCAGGACAAAGAGCCGGACGATCTGGCCGCGTTTCATCCCCATCGCCCCCATCATCCCGATCTCCTTGACCCGCTCAAAGGCGGCCATCAGGATCGTGTTGGTGATGCCGATCAGGGCGATCAAAACAATGCAGCCGAAGATCGTGAAGGTGCCGGAATATTTTGCCTTGGAGATGGCCAGGACATCTTCGGCCATCTCTTTCCAGGTGGCGATCTCTAAGCCGGGAAGTTCTTTGGCCAATTTATTCTTGAACTGGTCGACTGCGTTGATATCCTTCAACTTGATGTCGATCTCTGTGACACCCCGGCTCAGGTCGAGCGAGCTCTGGCCGACGTCGAGCGGGATGACGATCGAATACCAGTCGATCTGGGGATCCTCGGTCTGCAGGACCCCCTTGATCCGGAGGTCGAGCGCCTGGTAAGTATCGTATTTGGTCCTGGCCAGAACGGTCAGGTAGTCGCCGACCCCGACCCCAAAATCATCGGCCAGCTTCTTGCCGACCAGCATCGCCTCTTCGGAGCTGACCAGGAACTCGCCTTGCGTTAACCCCTGCTTCAACAGAAAGACCGACTCGTCATCGGCCGGGTTAACGGCAATGCCGATCGCCGGGATCTGGTCGATCCGGTCGGAAAGCATGATCCGGAAGTTGACCCGGGAAGTGACGCCGGCAACTGCGGGGTCGCGGCGGACAGTATCGATCACCCCGGCCGGCGCGGTGATCAATTTATCAAGCGGCAGATTATCTTTATCTTGCTGGTAACCGCGCTGGAAGATCTTAACGTGGCCGGTCTCATAATCAATGATCTTGGCGAAAGATTGGGCATCGATCCCGGAGAGCATCGAGTCGGCCAGCAGCATCAGTCCCAGGCCGATCGCAATAGCAATAAAGGTAAAGAAAGTCCGGCGGAAATTGCGGAAAATATTACGCCACGCCAACTTAATGAGCATTTAACGCCTCAATTGTCTTCGAGTTGTTCGTCGAGTATCCGGTATGCGTCCTTTTGGGTCAACCGCTCCATTTGCGCCCGTTCGGTGATCAGCTCCCGCATCAGTTCGGCAAAAACGGCCGGGTCCTTGATCCGGAGCCGGCCCAGGTCCCGGAGCATCGCCTGGCGGATATCGGCCAGCGCGTTCCAGTTGTCCTGCAGGGTCGAGTATATATTGGCATTCTTCCTGATCGAAACGACGTATTGATAGAGGTCGTACAGGACCCCGTAGGCCTTGGCGTCATCGACCTTCAAAGTTCCCCCCTGCCAGCGGGCCAATCCTTCCCTGACGAGCAGGTCCGCTTCCGCCTGGGTCAGGGGTTCTTTCCCCTTGTATAGCTTAAAACAGGCAATGACATCGGGCGGCAGCGCCGCTTGCTCGTCGGCATTGAGCGGCAGGTCCAGATAAGCTTTGTAGCTGCCGCTTTCGATCGGCTCAAGCAGGTCGGCGCGCTGCGGGTCCTGCGTGAACTGGTAGCAGATCGTGTAGAGATCGAAGTTCCGGCTGGCCGCGGTCGCGGCGTTAAAGCTCTCAAAAGTCGAGGCCATCACCCTGATCAGGTCGCCGACCAGCCGCCGCTGTTCCATCATCAGGTCGCCGGTCGTGTGGACCAGCTCGGGAGCCGGCGTCCGGCCGTCTTTGGTCAGCAGGATCGGGAAGCGGCCGAAAGTGTTGCTCCCCCACTTCGCGCGGACCAGCTTGTCGTTGTCGTCCCGTCCCAGGTCGTAATATTCGTAGGTCCGTTCCCGGCGCGACCCGTTCAAGTCGTCGTTGATCGCGTCCGGCACGTTTCCCCAGCTGCCGTCCGTTTTCCGGTACGACCAGTTGCCGCCGGTCTTCTTCAGCTGCGCCCCCTGCGGCACGACGGTCGTGTCGTAATAAAGGTTGGAAACGTAATTATCGACCTTCCGCAAGACGGAATAACTGCCGGGGGGCGTCGGGTAAGCGATGTCCTTGGCGAACAGCGGATAACCGTTCTTGTCCCGCCCCTGCATGATATTGACCTTCTGCTGGAAACCGGCTTCGATCATCATCCGGGCAAAAGGTTTATCTTTTAAAGAAATTATCCATAAGTTGGATCCCGGATAGACTATCGCCCTGACGGAGCCCGGATCGGCTAACTGCGCCGCCAGGCCGGTAAGATCGTCGTTGAAGTTCACCATCTCCGCTAGGAACGGGAGCTTATCGTACCCGGCCGGCGCTTTCTCCGCGTACGGCTTGATCGTGATCCGGGCGCCGACCGGCAGGACTTTGTTCAATATATAAACGTTAAGCGGCGAGACGTGCATGCAGCCGTGGCTTTTATATAAGTTGCCCAGCATCGCGTTAAGCAGGACGCCGAAGTTGTAGTCGTTGAGCGCCTGAACTGAAGAGATCTCCGGCACCGCCGTTTCCCCCGAGGCGGCGGCGCGGATCAGGCCGCGGAGCGCCTCTTTCTCCCGGGCGTTGAAGATCGACTGTTCTTCCGCCGTGCTGGCAAAATCGGCAAAGGTCAACCGCGGCTTGCCCCGCTTGGGGATAACGACCTGGCGGAACTCCAGCCGGTCGTTCAAGAACCGCTCCAAGGCGATGACCCGGTTATCCGGAGAGTACAGGCCAAAGGCGTTATAATCGCGGCGCAGCTTGGCCCGTAAATCGCTCAAGACGTCCCAGTGGTCGCGGACCATGACGTACCAGCCGGCGTTCTTGTCAAAAACATTATCGTAATCGCGGACAAAGTTATACAAGCCGAGCTGGCGCTGCTTTTGATCGGGCAGCAGCGGATATTTCCCCGCCCGTTGATCACGGAACGCTTTTTCCACCCGGTCGTCGATATTCACTTTATCGGCCGCGTTCAAGGGAAAACCATTAAAGAGCTTCACATAACTGCAGGAAACCGGATCAAGGCTCGCCGCCGCGACCTCGCCGCTGGATACCAGAAAATCATGAACGGCGCGGTAGAGCTTGAAGTTCTCATTCCCGGCAATGCACGCCTCCAACGAATCGGGGCCCGGCACGGTTAAAAGCTGGGCGAGGTCCTTGATCAAGACCGATTGTTCATAAAGGAGCTGCCCTTCGCAGTAACCCAGCTCCGGATAGCGGTTCCGGCCGTCCACCGTCCAGAGGAGCGCGTACTTGCCGAAATCGTTCCCCGCCCAGCGGGCGCCGGTTATCTTCCCCTGTTTATCCAGATTAATATCGAGATAGTTCTCCGTCTGCTGGCCATACGGCTGGTTCAGATCGTTAGCAATGAAACCGGGCGCCTGGTACCACTTGCGGTCGTCGTTCTGGAAAACCCAGTTCCCTTTCTGCTTGACCAGCCAGCCGCCGAACGGCACGATCGTGATATCGCGATAAGCGTTACTGAGGTAATGAGCGGTCGTCCCGAGGATCTTATAGTCGCCGGGGTCGGTCGGCGTGGAAAGCGAGCTATCCCAACCGATCCGCCCGTCCGGGTCGGCAGAGAAAACCAGCCGGTAGTCTTGGGCTGGACCGGGCGACGTCTTCATCTTGACCAGCGGCTGGTCGCCGACCAGGACAAATAGTTGGCCGAGCCCGGGATAAACGACCAGCCGGGCGTTCCCTTTCTTGAACATATCGGCATATTTATTGACGTCGCCCCGGGTCGTGACCAGTTTTCTGAAGACCGGCGCCGCCGCGTAGCCGTCCGGCAGCGTTCTCTGATTGTAACTTTTGATCGTCAGCTTCGCCCCTTTGGGGACCGTTCTGACCAAAAGGTAGATATCGGAAGGGGTAAAATGCAAACAACCGTGGCTATCGTAGAGAAAACCGAGATGGTCGCCGATGAAATCCGCCAGGTTGGTCCCGTTGAGCAGCGCCTGGCTTTCGTAAGTCGCGGCCTGGAGCGGCGCCAGGCAACAGAGCAAGAACAGCGCCGTCCAGAAATATCTCGCCATTACCGGTCGACTATCCTAAAGTTCGGGTCGAACTTGTCCTGCAGCTCCATCAGCTCGATAAGCTTAAAGATGTTCCCTTTGATCTTGATCTGGCCGGCAACGATCTTGTTCTTGAACGACGCCACCCCCGACAGCACTTCGTTCAGCGTCGAGCGTTTGAGCGTGACCGTGACGTCCGCCTTAGCGGACTGCTTCCCGGGGAAGTAGTTTAAGACCGAATCGGCCACCGTCAGCAGATATTTTTCGCCGGTGTCGGTCAGGACCCAGTTGATCCTGATCGTCTTCCCGTTCGCCTGCGGGCCGTTCAGGCGGATCGCCATGAAGTCAAAGATCATGTCGAGCGACATCGCGCCGATGACGTCGGGGCTATTCGTCTTGGCCGGGATCCTGACTATCCCGGCGCGCAGCTCGCGCGCCCCGGTCAGATAAAAGTTGCGCCAAACGCCGGACTCGGCCTGGTAGCCGAGCTGTTCCAGCGCGTCCGCTTCCAGCTCGCGCGCCGCCTTGTTCCCCGGATCGGCAAAGACCACGTGGTTCAGGACCTGGGCAACCCAGCGGTATTCCCCTTTCACAAACTCCTTTTTCGCCTTACTGATGACCGCCTCGGCGCCGCCCATGAACTCGACGTATTTCTTGCCGGCGGCAACCGGTGTCAGCGGGTCAAGCGTCGCCGGGTTGCCGTCGAACCAGCCGAGGTACCGCTGGTAGACCGCTTTGCTGTCGTGGTTGACCGTCCCGTAGTAACCGCGGTTATACCACGCCTGCGCCAGCGTCTCCGGCAATTTGATCTGCTCGGCGATCTCGACCATGTTCAATCCTTCATTGGCCAGGCGGAGCGTCTGGTCGTGGATATATTTATAAGCGTCGCGCTGTTTGGCCAGCATGCCGGTGATCTTTTCGCTCCCCCAGCTCGGCCAGTGGTGGCTGGCGAACATGACGTCGGCCTGGCCGCCGAACAGGTCGATCGCTTCGTTCAGGAAATAAGCCCACGACTTGGCGTCGCGCACCTTGGCGCCGCGCAGCGTGTAAAGATTATGCAGGGTGTGGACGCAGTTCTCCGCGATGCAGAGCGCCTTGTACTGCGGGAAATAGAAGTTCATCTCGGTCGGCGCTTCCGTGTTCGGCGTATACTGGAAGACGATCTTGACCCCGTCGATCGTCCGCGTCTCCCCGGTCTTCTTGATGACGTCGGTCGGCGCGATGATGGTGATCGTGCCTTGCGAGACCGTCGGGCCAAGGCCGGCGTTCAGCTGCCCCCTGGGCCCTTTCGGGATCAAGTTGCCGTACATGTATGCTGCCCGGCGCGACATCGCGTTCCCGGCCATGACATTCTCGCTGACCGCTTCCTCCAGAAAACCTTGCGAAGCGATGATCTTGACCTTTCCCGCTTTAACGTCCGCTTCGGACACGACCCCCTTGACGCCGGCCCAGTGGTCAACATGGCTGTGGGTGTAGATCACGGCCACGACCGGTTTCTGGCCGACGTGCTTATGGACCAGCGCCAGGGCCGCTTTCGCAGTTTCGGCGCAGACTAGCGGGTCAACTACTATATAACCGGTCTTGCCCTCGATAAAACTGATGCAGGACAGATCGTAACCGCGCACCTGATAAACGTGATCCGTGACCTTGAAGAGGCCGTGAATATAGTCGGTCCGGGCATGGCGCCAAAGGCTCGGGTTGACGGTGTCCGGACAAGCCGGGTCGCCGTCCAGGAAAGCATACTGCTGCAGGTCCCAGACCGCCTTCCCCTGATCGTCGCGAACGATCAGGCCGGTTTCCGCGGTGATCAAACCACGCGCGGCATCGGCAAAATCTTCATTATTATTAAAAGGAAGTTGTTGCCGCAGCGCGGCATTGAGCGCTTTGGTCTGGTCCGAGGCGTCTTTCGGTTCAGCGGCAAAAGCGGTCACGGCCAGAGAGAGGAGCAGAATAATGGCCCAGGTCGTTTTCTTCACGATCGTCACTCCTTTTGCGGGTCTGCCGGTTATTATATCACCAGATCTGCTTAAGCGTGTATTTATCCGGCTCGAACTTCATGTTCGGGTCAAAGAGCGCGTCCATCCACTGCAGCGTCTTGATCAGCGTCTTCTGCTGGAGATCGGGCCATTTGCCCTTGATGTCGACCTGGATCGAATTGGCCAGTACGTCGAACCCGATCGTCACCGGAAAAAGGACCTGCCGGGCGAGCTTCCAGTTGCTGCCGCGCGAGAATTTGACCCCGAGCGTAAAGTCCGTTTCGCCGGAAAAAGCGTAATCGCCTTCGATCTTCAGGTCCATATTAGACGCTTTGGCATAAGCGTTATCGATCGTCAGTTTCTCGTCCGCGACCTGAAAATTCCCCTCGATACTCTTGAAGTCCGGCAAGGTAAAGCCCTTGTTAACGCTGGCGATCCCCTCTTCGATGATCTTGAAGATCGGCGCCGGCTGGAGATTAGCGTCGGTCATCTTAAAATAACCGCCCCCTTTGATCGAGGACAGATCGCTCCACGGGGCCAGACAAGCCCCGTTGGCCGCTAGTTTGCCGGCCATCCCCTGGAACCGTTTGTCGGTCGAACCGAGCGCCGCCAGGTCGAGATCCTCAAAATGGAGCTCGACGCCCCAGCGGTCGGGATCAAAGACAAAGCCGCCGCCAAAATAGCCGTGGTAAAGCGGCATGACGGGAATGACCGCCTGAAAACGACCGTTATTAGCTTTGAGGTTGAGGATAAAAGAACGTTCTTCCGCTTTCTTGATCCTGAAGTTGCGGAACGCCACGTCCAGCCAGCCATCCAGGCTTTTCCCTTCACCATACCGCCCCTTCAGATAACCGGCCAGGACAACCTTCCCCTTCAGGTCTTTCTGCGTTACCTCCTGGGAGAGGCCGGGGAGCACCAGCACAAACTTCAGATCGATGAGGTCGGCAAGATCAGGCAAACTGACCTCGCCGGTGACCGCGGCAATGAACCGGAGCTGCCGCAGGTCGGTAAAAGTGATATTGGCCAGCACCCGGGACGACTCGGCGGTCAGCAACACGCCGGCCGTTGCCTGCCAGTTCGGATAGAACTTCATCTTGATCCCGGCATAGGCGTCTTGCACCGTCCCCTCCAACCGAAGCTGCTCGAGGTCGTCCCCCTTCTGGGTCATTTCGCTATGCAGGTCGAATTTCCCCTTGAACGATTCGCCGCTGAATCTTTCGATGGCGAACCGGTCCCCGTCGATCAGCGTCTTGAGCCGCGCCCTGGTGATCAGTTTGTTGCGGCCGGAAAAGATCGCCAGGTTATCTGCCGTTAGTTTAAAGACCGTCCCTTTATTGACCAGCCGCCCTTTTTCCAGCCGCGCTTTGTAGCCGAACGTCAGATTGCCGGAACCGCTGTACTCGCCGTTGCGCAATGCTCCTTGTTTGACGTTGATCTGTCCGGCGTAAGTCGCTTCCCGGCTGGCAACGGAGAATTTAACGGTGGCGGCGACACTCTGGGCTTTGAGATGCCACGGCCGGCAGAGATCATCCAGATAATATTGCCAGTAATCGTTGAGGCGGACGGTCTTGACCGCCGCTTCGCCGCTCACGCTTTTTCGGGCGGCATCGGCCTTGAACCGGGCGGAAAATGACTCCTGCCGGGGGTCGGCCGCTTCTCCCCGGAGGTCGACCGCAAACTGCCCTTTCCCTTCCCAGCCGATCGCCAGGTCGACTTTCGGGAACGAACGCGTTAACTCATTCTTTTTGTTCGCCCGGTCGGCGTAATTGACCGCGGCGTCGTTGAATTCGATCCGCTCCAGCGCTACGCTCCACTCCTGCGTCGCCGTACTTTGGCGGTCGATCTTGAGGAGCGGAGCAAAATTCCAGGCGCCGGCCTTGTCCCGCTTGATATTGAGCGTCGCTCCACTAACCTTGAAGCGGGTTATCCTCACCTTTTTCCAGACCAGCGCCAGCCAGTCCAGGTCGGTATCAACCTCCGCCGCCTGAAAAACCAGGTCTTTCCCTTTTGGCTGCTCGACATAAAGCTCGATCTTTTTGAAGAGGAATCCCCGGAAAGGATGGTAGTCGAGCCCGCGAATGTAGATCTCGATCGGCAGGTCTTGGTTGGTTCTGGACAGTTCCTTGAAGACTGCCGGAACGATCACCCGGGGAAGCAGGTAAGAATTAAAACCGTACCAGGCGCCGGCCGATAAAAGAGCGGACAAGACCAGCAGCAACGCCAATAGTTTAAATAATCGTTTAATCACGCTGGCGTTTTATCTTTCGCCAAGTAGCAGAGAAGCATACCAAGCAACGCCAGCGACAGGCCGAACAGAAAGGCCCCACGGAAACCGGCCATCATGACATCAGTGTGCTGGCGGACCTGGTTAAGCATTATGTTCATTTTGGCGATATCGAACAGGACAACCTGCGCCAGGACCAGCATGTAGAAAGCGATCCCGACCGAGGAACCGGCGTTCAAGGCGATCTTGTAAACGCCGGAAGCGACCCCCTGCTTGTCGGCCGGCGCCTGCGCCATGATCAGCTTGTTGTTCGGGGCGATAAAAAGCCCCATCCCGCTGCCAAGCAGGAACATCGCCCCGGCAATATAATAAATGTTCGAATCGGGCGACAAGCAAAAATAAAGCGCAAAAGCCGCAGCCGCCAGACCCATCCCGGCCAAACAGATATACCTTGAGCCGTACCGGTCCGACAGGTTGCCGGCGAACGGTGCCAGCAGCATCATCATAACCGAAGGGACCATCGCCAGCAGGCCGATCTCACCGACGGAGAGATGCCGCATCATTTGCAGATAGAAAGGAAAGAGAAAGCTGTTGCCGATGTGCATCCCCAGGGCGATAAAAGCAGCCAGGACCGCAAAGGTAAAATTGAGGTTCCGGAACAGGTTCAGATCGAGCAGCGGGTAAGCGCAGCTCTTTTCCCGAAGGAAAAAGGCGCCGAACGCCGCCAGGAACGTCAGGAGGCAAGCCAGGATCAACGGATCGGTCCAACCGACCCGGATCCCCTGGTTAAGCGCGTACAAGATCGCCGCCATGCCGAGCAGCAGAACTATCGCGCCCAACAGATCAAATCTCGTTTCCCTGGCCGGCGGTTGTTTGGACGGCAGGAGCTTAACTGCGGCCAGCAGGATCAGCAAGGCAAGCGGCGCCGTAAAAAGAAAAACGCCGCGCCAGCTGATGAGCGAGTTCATCAACCCACCGAGTGCCGGACCGGAAGCCAACCCGAGCCCCTGAAAAGTCGCGTACAGGCCCAGGGCTTTCCCCTTCATGTCGGTCGGCAGGAAAGTCGTCAGCATGGCAATGCAGATCGGACTGTACATCGCCTGCCCCAATGACTGGAAAACCCGGGCGGCTAAAAGCGCCGGGAAGGTCGGGGCCAGAGCGCACGCCAGTCCGCCCAGGGCGAACAGACCGAGGCCGAGACAGAGGACCAGCTTGTACCCCTTCATGTCGCCAAGCTTGCCAAACCCGAGCAGCGTGCCGGTGATCGTGAGCAGATAAAGGGTCGGCAACCAAGAAACCACGCCGACTTTTACGCCAAAAGAATTGGCGATCGACGGGAGGGAGATGTTGAGGCTATTGTAATCAAGGGTGATCAAAAAAGAGATCGCGGAGATGATCGCGATCAGCCAGAATTGCTGCCGGCGGTCGCGGACGACATGGTCTTCCATTTTATTTCTTGTCGAGGCGGTGGTCGCAATCGCCTTTGGCGGCAAAAGCGGCCATATCCGCTAAAGCAGTGTCAATGATCCGCCTGACCGCTTCGTGGCTGTTGAACGCATTATGCGGGGTTAGGACCACATTCTTGAATCTTTGCAAGAAAAAGCCTTCGAGCGCCTTTTTAAAAGCTTCGGCCGGGGGCAGAGCATCCGTTTCCATCGCCAGGATGTTCTCTTCCTTGATCCAGACCTGCTCGCCTTCGAAGGTGTCGAGCGCCACCCCGCCGAGCACTCCGTCCTTGACCGCCTGCAAGACCGCGGTCGTATCAACGATCGGCCCGCGGGCGGTGTTGACCAGGAGTAATCCCTTTTTGACCAGCTTCAGGGAATCGGCATTGATCAAATGGTGGTTCTCCTTGGTATAAGGGGCGTGAATGCTGATCAGGTCCGAGTTCTTCAATAGCTCTTCGAGCGGCACGTATTTAACGGCAAACTTGTCGATCAGCCCCTGGTTCGGGTAAGGATCGAAGCAGATAATGTTCAGCTCAAAGCCCGCCGCCATCTTGATCAGCCGCTGGCCGATCCGGCCGGTACCGATCACCCCCAGCGTCTTGCCGAGCATATCGTTCCCCCTGACCGCTTTCTGGTCAAAGATCCCGAACATACTGCGGATAAAAGTGACGCTGAGCCGGCGCGAGAGGGTCAGGAGCAGGGCGAACGCGTACTCGGCCACGGTATTTTCGCCGTAACTCGGGACATTGATCACCGCTATCCCCTGCTGCTTTGCCAAGGGAAGGTCGATCTGGTCAAAACCGGTAGTGCGGGTGCTGATCAGTTTCAGTTTGGGGAGGACATCAATCACACTTTTATCAACGGCCGAAAAGGAGACCGAGATCAGCTCGATCTCCTTGAGCTCCGGCAGCATGCCCTTGGTCAGCAGGCCGCTCTCGGCTTTCACGATCTCGATCCCTGCCCCTTGGCAGGCGTCATTAATGATGGGGAGCTCCCAGCCCTCCAGGTCGAAGAATGCCGCCTTCATCGTTACGGCCTCAGCTCTTTGCTGGGCTGGGCCGTTTTCGCAGCGGCTTTGCCGACCTTCAGTTCGCCGGTCTTGGCGTATTCCAGGATCTCCTTGATCGTCATCCCTGCCAAACCTAGTGAGACCAGCGTCCGGCCGTGCAGGAAGTAATCGGTATCATTATATATGTTATCGATATCGATGATGCTCCGGATCGCCGGGTCTGCCACACCCGCCAGACCGGCATACTCGTGCATCGTTACCAGGATATACGGCGTATCCTCCGCGATATAGCGTTCCTGCGGGCTTTTCGGCGCGTCGTAGCCGAAGGCGTTATGGATCGGCGTGATCTGCGAGAAATCATGGATATCCTTGGCGTCGATGTGGTACCAGAGCTTGATCAAGGAAATGAACGAGTCCAGTTGGAAGCCGAACTTGGCGCCGATAGCGATCCGCTCGTCGTCGACCTTCTGCTGGACTTTACTGACCGAGGGCGACATCCCTTCCTTGTAGAAGAAGAACTCGCCTTTGCGGCTCTCGAACGCTCCCATATTCAGCGTCGCGGTCACCGGATGGGCAATGATGTTCAAATTGTAAAAATGGACCTCGATCACGTTCTGCTTGACGTCCAGCTCCAGCGGCATGATCGCTTTCATCGTTTTCACCGCCGCCGCGGTCCGGTTCGCCGGGAAGACGCCGAACTCAAAGGCGTCTTTCATCCCGCCGATAAAGATCTTGGCCGGGCCGACGATCCGGCAGGCGTAGGGGATGGAGGCCGCTTCGCAGAAGGTGACATTCTTCTTGATCCCCGCTTCGCGCAGCATCTTGGCAAAGATCAGCGACGCTTCGTTCCCCGGCAGGATGGTAAAAAGATGGCCGTCGCGCAGGTGCGGCATCATCTGCTTGAACATGTTCGCCTGGGCAAAAGCCGGCACCGGCATGATGATGATGTCCGACCAGTCGAGCGCCTCTTTGATGTCGGTGGTCACCTTGGCGACCTTGGCGGTCCCGCTCAAAGCGCTCTTGATCGTCAGGTCGCCCTTTTTGAACTCCGCGACCGCTTCGATGGCATTCCCGTTCTGTTTGATGCTGTCGAGCGCTTTCGCGAAATCGGGATGTTCGTAGAGGCAGATCTCGTGGCCTTTGGTGGTGAGGTGGAACGCGTGGGTTTGTCCGGCATTACCGGCGCCGAGCACTGTAACTTTAGGCATCGATGTTTCCTCCTTGTTCCGGTTGCGCCTTTTGCGACCTGGCAGTATAATACCTTCAACGGGAGGAAAAAACAATGAAAATAATCAAATGGGGATTGATCGTGATCGTCGCTCTGGTTTTGATCGTCGCCGCCTGGCTGGCTTACATGGGGGTTTTCTCCACGCCCAAAGTGACCGTCCAAAAGGTCGGCCCCTACACGCTCGTCTACGAAGAGTACGTCGGCCCTTACTCCAACACCGGCAAAGTGATCCAGCGGGTCTACGACGGCTGCACCCTGGAAGGGGTCATGACCGAAAAAGGGTTCGGCATTTACCTGAACGACCCGAAAATGGTCGACCAAAACAAGATGCGGAGCGAGATCGGCTGCGTCCTGGAAGCAAAAGACTTTGGTAAAGCCCGGCAGCTGCGGAAAAAGTTCAAAATTAAGACTTGGCGGGCCAGCGACTGCCTGGTCGCCGAATTCCCGATCAGGAACAACCTATCCTACATGATCGGGCCGTTCAAAGCCTATCCGGAGCTTAATAAGGCAATGAACGCCAAAAAAGCCGAGCTGGGCGCCTGCATGGAGCTCTATGACATGCCGGCCAGGAAGACGCTCTACATCTTCCAGCTCGCCAAATAATGAAGAAGCGGCTGCGCCATTTAGGATACTTAGCGCTGTTGGCCGGGCTGTTCATGACCTTGGGCTGCGCCCAGGTCCCCCTGGCCACCACCAATTACGAACCGCAGGTAGACCAACCGGGCTTAAAGAGCGTCGTGATCGGCAACGACACTTTTGCCGAATACACCTTGCCGGATTGCCGGATCACCAGCGCGATCTTCGAATTTAACAACGTTATCGCCGTCAGCCTGGAGATCCGCAACCTGACCGGCCAGGACCTCGGCGTTAAGGAATATGCCGTCTCCCTGGCCGACGGGCGCGACCTGAAGCCGGTCAAAATGCTCACGCGCCAGGACCTGGTCGCCACCCGGGCCAAGATGTCCGGCGGCACCGGCGGCGCCATCCAGGACCAGCTGATCCAGGCGACCGTCGACACGATCATGAACACGATGAACACCCCGACCAAAGAAAAACTGATCAAGATCATTGACCAGGGGATCGCGGAATATTTTGATTTTCGGCCGGTCTACGCCAACGACCGGCGGGGCGGCGTCCTCTGTTTTGTCCCCGACTTCCAGCTGGAATATCCTTTGACCCTGACCGTTAAGATCAAAGGGGAACCGCACATCATTAAGTTCCTCCCCCAGGTAAAAAAGGATGTTTAAATTACTCGGAATAACGACCTACGCGCTGGTGCTGCTAACGCTCCTGACCGGGCTAAGAAGGGTCAAGCTGCAATATCATCGGTGGATAGCCTACGCCGCGATCACCGCGGCCACGATCCACGGCGTCCTTATCATCCTGTTCGACTAGGCGCTAATCTTTCAGCCGGCCGTGGACGATCACCAGGGCGAGCACCAGCGCCGGCAGAATGAAGTCGCCGAACATGATGCCGGGACCGGCGTTCCAGGCGGCAACGTTCGCCTTGAGCAGCACTTCCCGGACATGCCCGACGCCGCAGCCCCAATAGACGACCAAGACGTTAAGCGCCGCAGCCAGCCAAAACTCCCGGCGGAAGAAAAGACAAAGGATGCCAAGCACGCCGATCCCCAGGTTCATCATCGCCACTTCATACTGGAATGGGCTGCCAGCCGCCCAGCCGATCATTTGCGCGGTGTAATCCGCCCTGGCCGTGTGCATATACGCGCCGATCAAGCCGCCGACCCCGATGTCGATGACCAGCAGGTAAAGAGCGATGATCCCAATGATGTTTTTGAGCGTCCGCGGCTTCTTAGAGAAAAAAATGTTGGCCAGCGAGACGGCCAGCGCCAAAACGAACATGAACAGCCACATAATGGATACCTCCTGGCAGGAATTATAGCAGAATCCGTTGTATAATAACGCCAGGAGGAATTCATGAACAAACTACTATTCGCGCTCACCGTCCTGCTTTTTGTCGCCACGACCGCCGGTGCCATGGGAACAGCGCCAAAACCGCCGGCGGTTGCCGACCTGCAAACCGCCGTGCAAAACGAGCTCAACCGGATGAACGGGGTGATGAAGCTGGCGGCGATCAAGCTGGCCGCCACCGACCTCAAAGGGCTGAATGCCCGCCAGGCCCTTTATGACGTCTATAGCGACGTCAATTCGGCGATCGTCGTTTCCTCGATCAGCCTGGACGGCACGCTGCTGGCCGTTGAACCATCCGCCCGCTATTCTTCGGGAGTCGGCCAGAGCATCACCAACCAGGCCCTTTTCCAAACCCTGCGCTCAACGAACAAACCGGCCATGGGCCAAATGTTCCTGGCGGTCGAAGGGTTCAACGCCGTAGCGCTCGGCTACCCGATAGTTTCCCAACCGGACGGCAAAACGATCGGTTACACCACCCTCGTCTTCCAACCGGACGCGCTGATCAGGAAGATCGTTAACGACCAGGCCGGCGGCGTCACCTTTGAAGCGCTCGCCATCCAGCTCGACGGCAAAGTGATCTTTGACCGGGACATCCTGCAAGTCGGCAAAATGACCTTTTCCGATCCCGGCTATGCGCAATTCCCCTCGCTGGTCGCTTTTGCCCAACAGGTCGTCGCCACGCCGGAAGGGAGCGGCCATTACGAATTCCTCGACCGGGACCGCGCCACCACCGTCCATAAACAGGCAACCTGGGCGACCGTGGGGCTCTACGGCACGCAGTGGCGCCTGATCGTCTCCGCGGTGCAATGAACAACCGGCTCGTGCCGCTGGTCCTCGCCGCGCTGGTGCTGGCGTCCGGCTGCGCGGATAACCGGCCGGTCAAGGTCTACAGGTTCATCGACTCGGTCAAGCATGCCGATTTTGACTACCAGGCGCTCCAGGAAATCGATCGGCTGCCGACCCCTTACCCGCCTGGAAGCCCGTTCCAGGTCGGAGAGCTGCCGATCGCGGGCGGCGACGGCACTCTCTACAAATTCCAGGCGGAATACCGGGGGCGCTCGGCCGAGGCCGGCAAAGAACGCTTCCACGATATCCTGGTCGTGAAACTGGACAGGGACGGCAAAGTGGCCGACGCTTTCCATTACACCCTGGAATGGGCGGATAGCCCCAGCCTCGATCTTTTCCGCGCCGGCCGGCGGGGCTTCGTCCTGGAGAACGGCCTCACCCTCGACCGCTTCGCCTTTACCAATCCGCAAAACCGCTTCCACGAACGCGGCGTGATCAACCTCTACTCCGCGAACGAAGCGACCCGCTTCCTGGCCAGGCTCAAAGAGCTCGTCCGGCAGGACAAGAAAACCGAGCTCGCCGGTCTGGTACATTACCCGCTGGCAGTGACCACCGGCCGCGCGACGATCCGGCTCAAGGGCCAGGCCGACTTCAGCGCCCGCTACCCCGAGCTGTTCACTCCCCGGGTCAAGGAAACTATCCTGGCCCAGCGGCCGGAAGAGATCTACGCCGACTATCGCGGCTATATGATCGGCAACGGCGCCCTCTGGTTCGACGACTGGGGCCAGGGGCTCAAGATCATCGCGCTCAAACCTTGAGCCCGGCGTTGCGCGCCGCCGCTTCGTGCATTATAATTGAGTAATCCGGTTACACAACAGGAGCGTGTGGAACATGCGCAAGTTTTTTCTGGCAGCCGCGGGCTTAGTCCTGATCGTCCTCTTGGTCATCAGCTGTTCCAGTCTTTTCTCCACTCGGGGCGATAAATACTGCCAGCAGGCGATGCGCTTTGAGGGACACGGCAATTACCCGAAAGCGCTGGAATACTTTAACCTGGCGCGGACCGCTTACCGCCAGGAAAAGAATTGCTGCCTCGGGCGGGAATGTTGTGCCGGCTACTGGCGGGCGCAAAAAGTGATGCTTTCTTACCCGCATTCACTGGAGGCGGTCAGACGGCTGATCACGCAGTCCTATCCCAAGATCAGCCAGGCCCGGATCGATCAGGTCATTAAGGATAACCGAATCGATAATTTGACCATGGGCGGGAAAAAATATTATTTTGCCGATCTCCTGAACACACTTTACCACCTCTACCCCGATTTCCGGGCCAGTCAGCAGGGAACGGCCCTGGGCAAAGGGCAAGACCCGCTCAAACTTTTACTGGCGCTGCTTAAACAGCAGGCTGCCGGTCCGGCCGACAAAACATTTTTTATGCCTGCCACCTACCTGGCGAGCGGCCGCGCGGTGCTCAAACGGGCGGAATTGCCCGCGGCCGGGACGTTCAAGATCTGGATCCCCCTGCCGATCGCGACCGCCGCGCAAGACAACATCAAGATCGTGGCCATTGAACCGGCCAAATATGTCAAAGGTCCGTTCCTGACCAGCGGCGATATCGGGTTGGCTTATCTGGAGGTACCGCTGGACACCCTGAAGAACGATCTCAAAATAGAGGCAAGATACGAATTCCGTCATTTTGCCCAGCGGTTCAAGATCGATCCGGCCAAGGTCGGCAGTTACGATCGGAACAGCCAGCTTTATCGCCGTTACACCCGTTCCGCCCGGAACATCATCTTTGACGCCGGGATCAGGGACACCGCCCGGAAAGTCGTGGCCGGGGAAAAGAATCCGTACCTGGCCGCGCAAAAACTTTACTACTACGTGGTCGAGCAGATCAATTACAGTTTTATGCCGCACCTGGCGCTGGAGGTCCTCAAGGTCCCGGAATCGATCTATGTCCACCGGCACCGTTTTGGCGATTGCGGCGCCCAGAGCATCTACTTTGCCGCGCTCTGCCGTTCGCTCGGCATCCCGGCCCGCTGTCCCGGCGGCTTGCAGACTTTCCCCATCGGCCAGCGCGGGGCCGGCGATCACTTTTGGGCGGAGTTCTATCTGCCTGATTACGGGTGGATCCCGGTCGATACTTCGGTCGGCCAGCTTGTCCGTTATTATCCGGGGTTAAGCAAAAGCGAGCGCCAGGCTTATATGGCTTATTTCTTTGGGGGGCAGGACAATTGCCGCTGGCAGATCCAGAACGATGTTGACGTGCCGCTGACGCCGGAACCGGCGGAACCGCTCTTTTTCGCCATGGCTCTGCAGGCGCCGACCGCCGTTTGCGACACCATGCCGGAGAGCGCCGGCAAGCTGCTCGGCGAGCGCTGGGTTTGGACGGCTAAGAAATTAAATAAATAGGCGGGTTATTCGCCGGCCGCTTTTTCGTTCTCGGCGACGAACTTCTTGATATCCTCGAGGTGATCGAGGATCATTTTCGCCTTGGCCATGCCGAAGGAGAACGGATATTTCTCGTCCTCGCTCCTCTTCAGTACGATGGTCGGCTTCCCTTTGAACTCGCTTCTTTCTGCGATCATGTTGTTTAGCTCCTTTCCGTTGATACAGGCATTATAGCAGATTACCCCAAATGTTGGCGGAAGAATCTTGCGGTCCGTTCCATGAACAAGCCCCATTGCGGGCCGAACTCATGGCGCTCGCCGGCGTAACGATAATAAGCGACATCCTTGCCGGCTCTTTTCAGCTCGGCCGCCAACCGGTCGGACCAGGCGATATAACACGACTCATCCCTGGTCCCGTGGTGGATCGCGACCGGGGCAGTTACCTTGTCCAGGAAATTAATGGCCGACATGTTGCGCCAGAACTCGGCTGTCGGCTCCGGCGAACCGTATTTGGCCAAAAGACTTGCGCCCGGCCCCCCGTGGTTCCGCCGGCCCCAGCGGTTGAAGTTATCGATGTAATCGGCGCTGACCGGCGCGTAGAGGACGAAAGCTTGGGCCAGGTCGGGCTTGGTCGTCATGATGTTAAGACAAATACCGCCGCCAAGCGAGTGTCCCATCATCCCGATCTTCTCCTTGTTCAAAAATTTATAGCCGCTTTGCTTGACCGCCAGGACAACGTTAATGACGTCTTCGACATAGCCAAGGCGCAAGCCACTTTCGCTGTCCGGGTCCTTAGCCGATAAACCGTGATTGCGGTAGTCGGGATGGATAACGACGAAGCCGCGCCGGGCCAGGTAATCCTGCTCGCGCTTCAAGCCGCGGCCGACGGTGTAGAGCCGCGGCGGAATGTGACCGTGGTTGGTGATAACGACCGGGAACGGCCCCTTGCCCACCGGTACGTTCATGATACCGGAAATGTTCAGCTGTCCGCTCAGATAATTGATCAGATAGCGGGTATACTGGGCGTTTCTCGCCAGCGTTTTGACGATCTTCAATTCCCGCCCGTCAAACTGCTGTGCGGCGATCTCCGGCAGCGACTCCGGGTTAAACTCCGCCGGTTGTTTGGCTGCCGCCGGGGCGGCTAAAACAATCGCCATTAGCAATAAAGCGAATCTTGCCCGCATCGGCCCAATTGTAGCACACTGAAATCACCGACGTCGGCTAACGATATATCGCTGTCATGCATCTTCCGCCGATCTTAGCGCAAAGAGGCCATTATTTGGCAGGCCGTGACGGCCTGGTCAGGTCAGCCCATTTCACCGAGCTGCAACTTTCGCGGCAGAAACCGCACGTTTATTACACGCCGCTGATCGCCGGCGATCCCGCCGCGATCACGCCAGGCAGCCACCCGTGCAATTCCTTCAGCGACAGGCCCGATCTCCAGTTCACCGGCCTGGAAAATTGCGTCCGGCTGGAAAAAGCCGGCGGACCGGCTGTTTACGTCATGGATAATCACCTGATGGCTTATTTTGCCTGGCACGAGGCCCGCTTGACCGGGCACCTGAAAGAAGGGGCAATATTACTGCACATTGACGCCCATCCCGACGATAGCCTGCAACCGCCGCCCGGCAAGATGCTGACGTTGGGTGACGCAGCCAATTTTATCCGGCGGGAACTGAATAACGCCAATTTCATCATGCCGGCGCTACGGCAACAGCTTCTGGGGGAATTCTGGTGGGCCTACACTTTTTTAACTAACGGGCGGCTTTCGTTCGGCTGTCCGGGAGGAATGGTCGGCAATTCCAACCAGCTTCCTCTTGGTCGTATACAAATCAGGCCACTGAGCAAAGAGGTCCCGCTTAGCGAGATCATTAGCCGGGCCAGCGGCCGGGAACGGTTCGCCCTCGATATCGACCTCGACGCGATCGTCAAGATAAAGTACCAGGGCGCGCTGCCCGACGCGGAGAGTTTCACGGCGGCTGAGGAATTTTTGGCCCTGATCGCGCAGCAGGCCGGGGTCGTCACCATCGCCACCAGCCCCGGCTTTGCCGACCAGCTGGTCGCGATCCCGCTGGCTCAGCGGTTAGCTGCTAAAATAATCGGTAATTAGCGGCGGCGGCGGTGGCGGGCGCCGTAGCTGCTCATGCCGCGCTGGCGCCAGTGCGAAGTATCGGGCTTGGCCTGCGGCCGCATCACTTCGATCGAAAGCTCGGGATGTTTAGCGACCGGCAAGGCCGTTCTCATCAATTTCTCGATATTGCGGACATCGCTGCTCTGCTCCGGCGTGGCAAAAGTCACGGCATGCCCCTCCTGCCCCGCCCGCCCCGTCCGGCCGATCCGGTGGACATAGTTCTCGGCGTCGTCGGGCAGGTCGTAGTTAACGACCAGCTCGATGCCGGTCACGTCGATCCCCCGGGCGGCAATGTCGGTCGCCACCAGGATCCGGTATTTACCGGACTTAAAACCGTCCAGCGCTTCCCGGCGCTGGGAGAGCGACCGGTCGGAGTGGATCTCCGCCGCGTTATAGTTCATCCCGCGCAGGCCGCGGGTGATGCGGGAAGCCCCGCGTTTGGTCCGGGAAAAAATGAGGACGGTGCCGCGGTACTGTTCCAGCATCGTGCCAAGCAGCTTCGGCTTGTCTTCTTTGCGGATAAAAAAGACCTCCTGGGTGACTTTTTCCGCCGCCGTGCCGGAAGGCGCGACCTCCACCTGGACCGGCAGTTTCATGTAGGAACGGGCCAGGTTGACGATCGACCCGGGCATCGTCGCCGAAAAAAGCATCGTCTGCCGGTCGGCGGGGATGTGGCGGGCGATCCGGGCGATCTGCGGGGCAAAACCCATGTCCAGCATCCGGTCGGCTTCGTCGAGCACAAAGATCTTGACGTCGGCCAGGTTGACCGTCCGCTGTTCCAGGTGGTCATTGAGCCGCCCCGGGGTAGCGATCAGGATCCGCGCCTGCCGGCGGATAGCTTGCACCTGCAGGTGCATCGAGGCGCCGCCGATCAGGACGGCCGTCCTGATCCCGGAAGAGCTGACAAAAGGCCGGAGCGCATCGTCGATCTGCAGGGCCAACTCCCGGGTCGGCGCCAGGACCAAGCCCTTGCCTTTTAACGCGGCTAACCGCTGGATCATCGGGATGCCGAAGGCGAGCGTCTTGCCGGTGCCGGTCTGGGCGACCCCGATCAGGTCTTTCCCTTCAATGCAGGTCGGGATCGCTTTCGCCTGGATCGGCGTCGGCGTCACGAATTTGAGCCGCTGCAGGATCTCCAGGAGACCAGGGGCGATTCCGAGGCCGAAAAAATTGCTGTTTGGCATATGGTTGATTATACCACGGTTCGCCGAATTGGCGAAATTTTCCGCTCTCTTGTTCGATAAATTCTGGTCATGTTCCACTTATCAGCGAGTGACCCGCGGGTCCAGATAATGTTCCATCTCCGGCCAGCCCAGCTGGCACAGCCCAGGGTCCCGATCAAGGAACGCGCCCTGAAAGCAGCCGAGACCCAGGCGATCTCCTACGGGCAAGCTCGGGAACATATCGACGAGCGGCGTTTTACCATCGGCCAGGTCGATTTTGCCCTCTCCCGCGAGGGAGAACTGGCCGATCCAGCCACGACCGCCACATTGATCGCCAATCTCGGCTCGATCTTCGACCAGGCTAATGTCAATTTGGCGCTCAAGGGGAACGGGCCGACCACCCTCAGGGTTGCGCTGCATGCCTACGAAAAGACCGTCTCGCTCAATGATAATCCTCTCTATCTGGGGACCGACGCCGGCCGGCTCCTTGACCTGACTTTTCTCCTGATCAAACCGACCAATTTGCTCGAATTAAGCGGTCTTTACGTCAAAACGCCCGCCCGCGGGATCGGCGGCCGGACGCTGGCGGCGCTGTACAATACCGCCGTCACGCTGGGCGAAAAGAAGATCATTTTTTCCACTCTGGCCAATGACCACGCCTGGCAATTCTACTTCCACCTGGATTTCGGCAAGCCGGTCAACGTCTTTTGGAATGAGTGGGAACTGCCGCTCTGACCAAAAACCGCTTTATTGTGCTATAATTATACACAAACAGGAGGACACCCATGTTAAAAAGGTTTCAAGTATTGTTGGAAGACTGGCAGGCCGATCACATGAAGCAGATCGCTGAGACCTATGATCTCAGTTTCTCAGAGGTTATCCGGCTGGCGCTTTCGTTGGGGATAACGACCGTTATCAAGAGCGTTGACCCCAAGTTCTCCACCACCGTTGACGCGAGCTCGATCAGGACGTTCCTTTCCCCGAAGACAACGGAAGACAAACGCCATCAGATGCTTTCCAAGCTTTATTTTGAAGCGCGGAAGGCGGCCGACGTCGGCAACGAATTTTTAGCTAAATCCCGGGCCAAGTAAAACCGCTACTCGAGCAATTTCGCTAATTGCCTAATGGCGTTCTCCTGCGACAACCGCTCCAGGCGGGTCCGAGCCAGCATTAATTCCCTCATGAACGAATGAAAGATCACCGGGTCTTTGACCACGAAATCATTGAAGTCCCGGAGCATCGCTAATCTTAAACCGCTCAGCTCCTGCCAGTAACGCCGCAGCGTCGCGTAATGGTGGGCGTATTTCTCGACCGTCACTACGTACATGTAATTATCGTAGACCAAGCCGTCGATCTTCCGCTGGTCCAGCTTCATTTTGAGCCCTCCCCGATTGGACCGGTAAGCAGCCACCGTATCCGGCGGCAAAGTCGCTTCCTCGCTCGCCGTCCTGGGCAGGCCGTAATGCAGCTTGTAGGCGGCCCGTTCCCGGTCCCCCAAAACCTCGCCGGAGTTAACGCCGCTGACAAAATCGTAACAATCCTTGTACAGGCCGAAGTTGGGGCTGTTATCAAGACAATCGTCCAGCGCGTCGTGCGGCGCCGCCAGGACATAGATCAGATCATTGATCAGTTGCCGCTCTTCCATGATCAGGTCGCCGGACGAATGGATCAGCTCCGGCCAGGCGGTCCGGCCGTCCTTGGTCGTGATCAGCGCGTACTTGCCGAACGGGTGGCTCCCCCACTTGACGCTGGCGACCTCGCCGCTGGCGTTGACGGCCGGGTCGTAAAAAGTATATTGCCGCGCTTCGCTCGGCTTGTTCAGGTCGTCGGCCACGCTAGCCGGCAGGTCGCGCCATTGGCCGGTGCTGTCCTGAAAGGACCAGTGGTCCCCCCGGCTGACGATCTCCCCGCCCATCGGGATGATCGTCGTATCGCGGTAAAGATTGGAAACGTAATTGGTCGTCCGCTTCAAGATCCGGAACCGCCCGGGCGAAGTTGGGTAAGCCAGTGCGGCTTCAAAGACCGGACGCCCCTTGGCATCGCGGCTCATCACCATCTGCATCACTTTTTGCGCTCCGCCCTTGACGGCTAACCGGGCGAACGGCTTACCATCCAGGCTAACCAGCCAAAAACCAGAGCTCGGATAAACGTCGATCCGCACGGCTTTCCGGTCGGCAAAGGCGGCTTTTAACTTTTCCAGGTCTTCCGCGTAATTGACCAGGTTGGCCAGCGGCGGCACGGCGGCGATCGCTTCTGCGCTGAGCCGGTCGGTATACGGGTGGACGACCATCTCCGCCCCAAGCGGCAGGATCTCGTAAAGGAAATAGCTGTTGCGCGGGGAGACGTGGATGCAGCCGTGGCTCTTATAGAGGTCCCCCAGGATATCGTTCAGGATCAGACCGAAGTTGTACTCGTTAAGCGCCATGACCGAGCGCAGAGCTAACCCGCCAGCCTCGCCGCTTGCCGCCCGGCGGATGACCGTTTTCATCACCGCCCGTTCGCGCTCGGTGAAGACCGAGGGCTTTTCCACGGGACGGAAAAAAGTCGAAAAGTTCAGCTCCTGGACATACTTCGCTTCGCCGGGCGGCGTGACGGTCCGGTATTCCAACCGGTCGGTTAACCACTCCTCCAGCACGTTCTGCCGGTTTTCCAGCGCATAAACGCCCATTCGCGTAAAGTCGGCCCGCAGCTGTTCCCGCAATTGCCGGAAAAACGGCCATTCCCGCCTGATCCGCTCATACCAGCCGGCACGCCTGGCCAAGGCCAGCTGATCGGTCTGCACCTGCCAGTAACGGCCGAGAGCCGCTCGCCGCGCCCCTTTTTCCCGCGGCAGCCGGTCCTCGGTGAATTCGCCGACCGCTTTTGCCTCCGCCGGCGTCAACGCCGGTTTTACCGAGCCGCTGGCCTGATAGTTTGCCAGGTCGCGGTTCCGGCTGACGGCCGCGTCAAAATCATCCGGTCCGGGCGCGGTCAGCAATTCGACCAGGTCCTTGGTCAACATGACTTGTTCAAAAACCGCTCCGCCGGGAGCATAGCCGCTAAACGGCGAACCGACCCGGCCGTCGACCGACCAAAAGAGCGCGTAACGTCCGAACCGGTTGTCGCCCCAGCGCGCCGCCGTTATCCGGCCGTCGCTATCGGTCTGCACGTCGAAATAACGGCCAACCCGCCGGTCGGGAGCGGCGGCCAGGTCGGCCGCGATCCGGCCCGGCAGCCGGAACCACGCTCCGCCTTCCTGATAGCTCCAGGTCCCGTTGACCGGCTGGAGCCAGGCGCCGAACGGGACGACCGATTCTTCGTAGAAAGCGCCGCTTAAATAATGATTGGTCCGGGCCGACAGCTTGTACCATCCGGCCGGGGTCTGTTTGTTCAGGAACGGGTCGTTGGGTAAAAGAAAGTCCTCGACCGGGCCGGCCGCGACCCTGACCTGGGCGTAGGGCGCTCCGTCCGCCAGCAAGAAAAGACGGCCGAGCGAGGGATAAACGGCCGCCGACGCGTTCTGGCCTAATCTTTTCTGGTGTTTCTCGATGTCGGTCTCGGCCAGCGTGATATCGGCCAAAAACGGTATGGCCTCGGGCCGAAAAGAGGGATCAGCGCCGGCCAGGTGATACGGCTTGACCGTTAACGGCAAACCGACCGGCAGGATCCGGTAAAGCAGATAGGCGTCGACCGGGGCAAAATGCAAGTCCCCTTTGCTGGGGGCGATTGCGCCGAGCATTTCGTTGAACAGTTTTCCCCAGTTGGCGGCGTTGATCAGGCGGAGACTTTCAAAGCCGTCCTGCGCCAGCGCGCCGGTCACCAGGGCCAGGAGAAGCAGAACGGTCGATATTGGCTTGCGCATCTTCCTTGATATTGTACTACAAAATTGATATTCTTGCCGTGGATGAAAAACCATCTGGCCCTGGTATTATTGCTTTGTTGCTCGGCCGCCTGGGGCGTGAACGCGCCGCCCGCTTTCGCGCCGCAAACGACCCCGCTGCCGCCCCCGGACGCGGCCAACGGCACGCTCAATGAGCCGCCGGCCTCACCCGCCGCTGAATACCAAAAATACGAACGCGAGCGCGGCGTGTTCGGCCGCTCGCTGGACGCCCGGCTCAGCGGCCTTTACCTCTATAACCGGACCGGCCAGCAAGGCTTGTTTGGCCTGGTCGGCGGCGGCTGCAATATAGTATTCCACGATCCCTCTAAGCTGGGGGCGCTGCTCGGTCTGGCCGAAGACGCGCTGGAATACGAGACCGGACTCGGCCTGGTAATCGGCAACGGGCTCAACAGCCAGGCCATGTTCTCCCTGCCGCTCAATCTGGGCGCCACGCTTTTTCTGCGGGAGAGATCTTTTCTGGGGATGACCCCGTACGTCGGCACCGCGTTGTCGCTCAACCTCTTCGGCACCAATAATCGTTCGGGGGGGATCGGGTTTCAATTCTACGGCGGCGTGGAAAGCGATCCAACCCTGCCGGGCGGCAGGACCGGGATGACCATCGGCTACGGCAGCTACCGGATCACCGACGCTCTCTTTGCCGAAGGGATATTCTTCTCGCTCAGCCAGCCGATCCGGTTATAATTACCGGCGTTTTGCTTTGCGGCGGGCGGCCTTGGCCATCCGGGCCAGAGCCATTTGCGGCGTCGTCCCTTCGGTCAAATTGTTCTGGTAAAGCGCGGCGTAGCCGGAGCGGTTCCGGATCTTGAAGACCTTGACCCCTTTAAGTTTAATTTCTTTTTGCATGTTGTTGTCCTCCTCTGCCGGTATTATAATACAACCATGGACGAAAAACAGCCGGAACACCATCACCAGCTCTCCACCCACCGGATCGAAGGATTATCGGACGGGATCTTTGCTTTCGCCATGACGCTCCTCGTCCTGGACCTGCAGTTCCCGGACGCCGCCGCCAGTTCCGGGATCTCGCTTTCCTCCCTGCTCTTTGGCCAGATCCCCCGCTTCTTCAACTTCCTGCTCAGTTTTGTCCTGCTGGCCGTTTTCTGGGTGATCCACACCCAGCAATTCCATCACATCAGGAAGATGGACAAGCTCCTCCTCTGGATCAACATCGGCCTGCTCGCCGCCATCGTCCTGATCCCGTTCTCGGCGTCGCTGGAAGGTGATTTTGAAGGACAGATGCTGGCGGAGCTCTTCTTTGCCGGGAATATGTTCCTGGTCGGCCTCTTCTTCCTGGCCAATTGGGCCTACGCGGTGAAAGGGAAACATTTTACCGACCGGCCGTTGGAAGAGGATTTCATCAACTCTTCGCTGATCGCCTCCATGACGATCCCGGCCGTCTCCCTGCTGGCGATGCTCGGCGCGCTTGTTTTCCCCCGGCACAGCGCCAACATCTTCCTGCTGATCCCGCTGATCATGACCGTCATCAACTGGCGGTCAAAGCGCCGGCGCAAAGCTTAGCAGCTCTTATAGCTCTGCCAGACCGCCCAGGTGACGGAGACCGAAGCGATAAAGAAGCTGAGATAGAGAATGTCGGGCGACACTCCCCAGTTAAGATAGCGCGCCAGGTCGTAATATACGTAGATCGCGAACGTCAGCGCCAGGCACCAGCCCCACGCCTTCCGCTTTTGCGTCGCCAGCAAGACACCTAACACCGCCGCGACCGCTTCCAGCAGGATCGAGAACGGATGCAGGAAATCCATCTTCTTTTGCCCCCTTTATTGCTTTACGAACTTCTGGATCCGGTGATTGCCGGTATCGGCCACATAAACCTCTTTCGTTCCGTAAACGGCCAGCGTTTCCGGGGTGACAAACTGACCATCCCCGGTTCCGTAACTTCCCCAGATCGCCATTAAACTCCCCGTTGGATTAAATTTCTGGACGCGATGGTTCAAGGTGTCGGCCACATAAACGTTGCCGTCAGTATCTACTTCTATCCCCTTGGGAGAATGAAATTGACCATTGCCTGACCCATACGATCCCCAGGTTGCCTCAAACGTGCCGTAAAAACTGAATTTTTGGACCCGGTGATTACCGGTATCGGCAACGTAGACCCATTGAGCGGTGCGATCGACCGCGATGCCGCAGGGCGAATCAAACTGCCCCGGCGCCGCACCGCCTGTTCCCCATCTCCTAATAAAAGCACCGGTATGTGCGCCGAACACTTGGACCCTGGCGGCATCAACTTCAAAAGCCTGATTTAATGCCCCCTCTACCCCCACATCACGCGGATAATCCAATTGACCGTCGCTGGTCCCCTGCGTTCCCCACACCTCTGGAGCACTACCATCAAGACTCCGTTCAACGAACCGGTGGTTGCTTCTATCCGCGACCAGAAAAGTATCATAAGTCCTGGTAAAACAGAGCCCGTTCGGATTTTTATAATTGGCCTCAAAGGTACCGAACGTGCCGAATTTATCGATAAATGCGCCGGTCGAAGTGAATTTTTGCACCCGATTATTGCTTGTGTCGCTGACAAAAACGTCCCCGCCGCTCGGCAGGACAGCTATCCCGGCCGGCGATCTAAATTCCCCTTCTCCTGTCCCATAGCTCCCCCATTTGCTGTCAAAACCGTAAGTTTCCGGGGGGGGAGTGGTCGTGGTTGTCGTAGTTGTAGTTGTTGTAGTTGTCGTGGCAGCCGAAGTTGTGGTCGTGGGGCCGGTCGTCGTCGTTGGCGACGAGCCGGTCGTGGTGGTCGCGGCAGAGCTGCCGGTCGTGGTGGTCGTGGCCGGAGCTGCCGTGGTCGTCGGCGCGATCGTGGTCGTGGTCGCCGCAGTTCCGCCCCCGCCGCAACCAGTCAGGTTAATTAAAAAGTAACAAGCAATACACAGCAAACAAACAATAAGCCCGAACTCCCTGTTCTTATTGCCGGTTAAAATTTCTTCCCCCATTTGGCGACATAATTGACTGTTACATCCCCCGCTTTGGTGAAACCGCCGGTAACATAAAGATTCCCGCTGCTGTCAAAGGCAACGGCCATGATATTCCCGTCCGTTCCGTTACTGATAGCTTGCCACTGCGGAGAAGTCCCGGGATTAAGGCAGATGGCAATATGGTTGACAGTAACGCTGTCGATCGAGGTAAAGTCTCCGCCGGCGACCAACGCGCCGTTACCGGCCATTTTCAGCGCGTTGACCACCCCGTTCGGATTTCCCAGCGCGCTCCAGGCCGGCGTCCCGGCCGGATCGCTGCACTTGGCCAAATATTGATAATAACCCGAGCTGGTGACAATAAACGTGCCGCCGGCATAAAGGTTATTGGCCGCATCCAGAGCTAAGGCATAAACAGTATTGGAACCGGTATCAGGGATCTCACTGCCGACATTGTGCCAGCTGCCGTTCCAATACGCGACCCGGCTTAATGATGAAGCGCCGATCGCTTCGCAGGTAAAAGCCCCGCCGGCATATAAACTCCCAATTCCGTCGTAAACCATCGCCGAGACCGAGTCATTAAGGCCGTTGGTCATATTGTTCCAATGGCCGCTCTCATAGTAAGCGATCATGCTTTCCGCGGCCCAACCAACCTCTGTTGTAAAGACGCCGCCGGCGAATAATCTGCCGGCTTCGTTGTGCGCCAGAGCTTGGACATTTTTATCAAGCCCGCCGCCCAATGCCGACCAGGCGCTGCTTTCCCATTTCGCGACCTTTATGGCCGGCGCGGTAAATTTTCCGCCGATGTAAAGCGCCGAACCGATCCCGTCGATCGCCCAGACCATATCATTAACATCTGACGCCGTATTGCCCACCGCTTCCCAGGTTTGGAGGGCGATATTCCATTTGGCAAGATTGGCCGCGTTAACCCCGCCGGCAGAAGTAAAATCACCGCCAACGTAGAGGCCGTTCGCTCCATCGCAATAAAGCGCATATCCCCAGCCGCCGCTACTCAAACCCGAACCGAGCGGCTGCCACCAGTAGAGGTCATAATTCCTGGTCCCGACGGCGCTGTCCGTCCAACCGGCCATGAAAGCCTTGGCCTTGATGACCTGCGAGGTTTCGACCGTGATCGGGCCGGAATAGACCAGCGAAGCCGTGGTCGGGGTCGATTCGTCGGTTGTGTAATAGATCGTGGCGCCGCCGGCGTTCGCTTCGATCGTCACCGGTATGCTGTTCGCCTCGAGCGAGCCGGAAGCCGGGACCATCGTGATCGTCAATGTGCCGATCGTCGTGGTGGTCGTGCTGGTCATAGTAGTTGTCGTAGTTGTCCCCGGCGCGGCGGTCGTCGTGGTCGTGCCGGTCGTCGTCGTGGTAGTTGTCCCCGGCGCGGCGGTCGTTGTTGGCGACGAGCCGGTCGTGGTGGTCGTGGCGGAGCTGCCGGTCGTGGTAGTCGTGGCCGGCGCCGCCGTGGTCGTCGGCGCGATCGTGGTCGTCGTGGCCGCCGTCCCGCCTCCGCCGCAACCGGAAACGGTTATGAGCAGAAAACAAAAAGCGCCAACCAAACCAACGAAGCCCGCCAATTTAATATTCACTAACATTTCCCCCCTATTATTTATACGCAACCTTCAACCTGACCAGCAAGGGAAAGGTTAGCTATGGCAAGGGTGAATACCAGACATCGTTCAAGGCGGCGCTCCCATTCCAACCGCCGATGACCCACAGTTTATTATTAAAAACGACACTGCTGTGGCTGCCCCGGGCGCTGAACGCCGCCGCCGCAGTCACTTCCGTCCAGGTATTGTCAACGTTGCTGATATTCCAAACGTCATGCAGCACCCCGCCGTTATCGCCGCCGATCTGCCAAACCTTGCCGGCGGCAACCACGCTGGTCTGTCCGCCCCTGGCGGAATAATCGGCCGTCGGCGCGAGTTTCGCCCAGTTCGTTCCGTCCTGAGTTAACCAGACGTCGTTAAAATAAGTGGACGTATAATTATTATAACCGCCCATCAAGCCGACGTTCCCTTCGAAGGAAACCACGCCGGCACTGAATCTGGGCTCGAACGCCGCTTCCCGAGTGACGCATTCCCAGATAATCCCGTCGGCCGAACTCCAGACTTCGTTGGTCGGAACATCGTCGCTGGTATAACCGGCGATGATCCAGAGCTTATTATCGTACGCGATCACGGATGGGCGCCATCTGGCAATGCCGGTCGCTTCGGCCGTTGCCCTTTCCCACAAGACGCCGTCGCTGGAAGACCAGACGTCGTTCGAATAAGAAACGGACGGGTCTCGGCCGCAGACAACCCACATTTTGTTCAGGAAGACGGCGCTGCCATGGTCGCTCCTAGGGCCGAACGCCGCCTCGTCCGTCACCCTGGTCCAGTTGACCCCGTTGCTCGAATTCCAAACATCCTTTAGCCCGATCGAACCAGCCCCCATGCCACCGATCACCCAGATCTTGTTGTCAAACACCAAGCTGGACTGCCCGGACCTACCAGAGAACGCGGCTTCAGCGGTCGCCTGGGTCCAAACGCTGCCGGGGGTCAAGGTCGTGGTCGTGGTGCTGGTCGTTGTAGTGGTTGTGGTTGTACCCGGGGCGGCGGTCGTCGTTGGCGACGAGCCGGTCGTAGTGGTCGTGGCAGAGGTGCCGGTCGTGGTGGTCGTGGCCGGCGCCGCCGTGGTCGTCGGCGCGATCGTGGTCGTGGTCGCCGCCGTTCCGCCCCCGCCGCAACCGGTAAGGGTAAACAACAAGCAACAAAGCACCAAAAACAAACAAGGCCCAAGCAACAAATTCCATTTTTTCATTTCATGCTCCTTGGGAAAAGTCAGGGTTTTCTCACCCCGCAGGTGTTATAATGCCAGCGAAAAGGGGGTAAGTCAATATGGTAGAAAAAGAAGAGATCATTGAAGAGTTCAAGGTGAACGGTGAGCTGCTGCTGGCCAAGGTCAAAGAGATCGTTAAGGAAGGGAACGTCCGCAAGATCACGATCAAGGGTAAGGACGGAAAAGAGCTGATGTCGTTCCCGCTGACGTTCGGCGTGGTCGGCGCCCTGCTCGCCCCGGTCCTGGCCGCCGTCGGCGCGGTCGCCGCGCTCGTCACCGAGTGCACGATCTCGGTCGAACGGGACCAAACCGCTAAAACTAAGAAGAAATAACCGCTTTTAGGCTGTCGGCAAGCTCCCCGACCGCCCGGTTTACCGCCGGATGGACCGGCGCGCCGAAACGCGTGTCGGCCGGTTGGATCGCGATTATGGTCACGGCGCATTGCCAATCGGCCAGGATAAAATCGATCATCACCTTGAGCGGCAAAGCGTGGGTGGAAAAAGAAAAGCCGCCGATCTCCTCCGGCGTCAGGAGTTTGACCGTCCCCGGCGCCGCTTTCAACTCGGCCGCGTCAACGATCAATAAATGGGAAGGCTTGAGTTTTTTGATCTCGCCGGTCAGGTTTTCCGGCGCGGTCCCGCCCAGGAGGACCGTCGGTTTTGGGGCGTTTTGCAGTTGTGCGGCGACCAGCATGCCGGCCGCGTCGTCGCCGCGCAGGTCGGAGCCGACGCCGAGCAGGACGACCCGCGTCGCCCCCTTAAGACGGCTGGTCAGTTCCGCCTTCAGGTCCGTCGGCATTAAAAACGATCCTCAGCTTGTCGTGAGAGAACTGGGCCAGTTCGAAGTTCGGGGTGATCGCCAGCGCTTTTTTCGGACAGCTGTCGACGCACTGGCCGCAGTAGATGCATTTTCCCAGGTCGATATCCATTTCGAACTTCTTGTCGCCGAGCTTCTTGATCTCGATCGCGTCGGTCGGGCAATCTTTCATGCAGATCAGGCAGCCGATGCACTTCTCCGGTAAAAAATTAAGTTTGCCCCGGAAGTTTTTCGTCATCGGCATCGGCTTGTTCGGATAATCGACCGTCGCCGGTTTCTGGAAGAGCGTTTTCAGGACCAGGGCGATCATCGCCCCCGGGCGGCTAAAGATCTTTTTGGCCATCAGAGCAGTATCTCCTTTAAGATCAGGTTGATCAGGATCTGCAGAAAAGCGACCGGCGCGACGATCCGCCAGCAAAAATCGATCATCTGGTCGATGCGCAGGCGGGCCATGACCGTCCGAGCGAGCGTCAGCAGGCAAAGGATGAACAGGATCTTTATTAAATAAAGCGTAAAAGCGACGACCGGAGCATAGCCGAGGCCGAACGGCATAAAAACCGCCGCCAGCAGCGACGCGCCGACCACCGCCTCGATATCGATCGCCCAGCGGAAGAACGCCAGGAAGCGGCCGCTGTATTCGGTAAAGCTGCCGGCGACGATCTCGGTCTCCGCCTCCGGACTGTCAAAAGGGACGCGCTCCAGTTTGCCCAGCAGGGCGATCAGGGCGACGCCGAAGCCGATCAGGTTAAAAAGCCAGTACCACGGGTGGACCGTGTAATACTCGACCATTTCCGACAGCGACCAGGTGTTGGCTAAAAGCGCCGGGGCGAGCACGGCCAACAGCAGCGGGATTTCATAAGCAAAAAGCTGGGTGACCGAGCGGATCGCCCCGATCGTGGCGTAGAGCGAACGCGAGTACCAACCGCCGAGGAAAAAAGTAAAGGTCGGCAAGGTCAAGAGATAAAGGATGACGATCAGGTCGCCCTTGAAATAATAAAGCGCTTTAGTTCCCCAGATCGGGATGTAGAGGTAAGCGGCGCAAGTCGCCGCCAGGGCGACCAGCGGCACTAGTTTGAACATCGCCGGGTCCGCCTCCTCCGGCACGACTTCGCTCTTGCCGAACAGCTTGATCAGGTCGGCGACCGGCTGGAACCAGGGGGGGCCGACCCGGTTCTGGAACCGGGCATAAAGCTTCCGGTCGATGTATTCCGCCGTCGTCCCGAGGAACGACAGGAATAACAGTCCCGGAAAGACCAGGATATTAAATAATGCGCTTAACATTGCGGAAATCCACTCCCTGTTTACGGTACCAGTCGATGCTGTACTGCCGCAGTTTTTCCCACGACATCAGCCCCTTCCCTTCGACCTCGATCGCCCGGTCGGTGCAGGAGAAGCACGGATCGATCGCCGCCACCACGATCGGCAGGTCGGCCAGATAACGGTCTTCCAGCATCTTGGCGATCGCCTGGCTGTTCGCCAATGTTGGCGCGCGCACTTTGACCCGTTCGGGCATATCCGTGCCGTTCGCTTTGACATAATGGACGTCTTCGCCGCGCGGCGCTTCGTAGCGGCTCAGCGCTTCGCCCGCCGGGATCTTGCGCGGCGCGCGGACCGCGATCGGCCCGTCCGGCAGGTTCTTGATCACCTGCCGGATGAGCGAATACGCTTCCAGCAGTTCGCCGAGCCGGACGACCGTCCGGCCGTAAACGTCGGCCTGGTCGGCGCTGACCACTTTGAAATCGAGCTCGCCGTAAGCGGCGTACGGGTCGTCCTTGCGGACGTCAAAAGCGATGCTGGACGCCCGGGCGGTCGGCCCGACCGCGCCAAGCCGGAGCGCGTCCGCTTTGGGCAGCTTGCCGACCCCGGAAAGCCGCTGGATCAAGGTCGATTCCTCCTGCGCGATCTGCACGTAGTATTTGGTCTGTTCCTCCAGTTTGTCGATGATCTTGAGGATCTTCTCCCCCTCTTCTTTGGTGAGATCGCGGCGGACGCCGCCGATCGTGTTAATGCCGTAGTTGACGCGGTTGCCGGTCAGCTCGGCCAGCAGGTCCATGACCGCTTCCCGGTCGCGCCAGGTATACATTAATAACGTGTCAAAGCCGATCTCGTGGCCGGCCACGCCGAGCCAGAGGAGATGGCTGTGGATCCGCTCCAGTTCGCCGATCAGTGTCCGGATATACAAGGCCCGCCGGGGGACCTGCAGACCGGCGATCGTCTCCACCGCCTGGACGTAAGCGGTGGAATGGGCGTGGGAACAGATCCCGCAGATCCGTTCCAGCAAGTACATGTCCTGGATATAGGTGCGCGATTCGCAGCCTTTTTCGATCCCGCGGTGGTTGTAGCCGATCTTGACCTGGATCGCGTCGATCTTTTCGCCGCGCAGAGCCAGGCTAAAGCTGGTCGGCTCTTTTAACGCCGGGTGCTGCGGCCCGATCGAGATCAGCATATCCCGGTCTTTATCGTCCATGTTAGCCGGCCTCCTTCTGGTCCAGGACCTTAGGGTCCCAGTCCTTGCGGAGCGGATATTGGCCGGCCGGCCAGTCGTCCGGCAGCGGATAACGGACGCCGTCCGGCAATCCAGCGACTTTCACGCCGAGCAGGTCGACGACTTCCCGCTCATAGATCGCCGCGCCGGGGAAATAGTCGATAACCGTCCGGAGATCTTCCTTGTCCTTTAAGATCTTCGTTTTCAGGTTAAAGACCAGCCCACCCTTGCTCAGGTGATAGATGAAAGCCAGGTATTCTCCCTCATCCAGCCCGGTGATCGTGCAGAGCGCGTCAAATCCGAGTTCTTTGACCGCGTAGCCGAACACGTCGAAAAAGAGGTCGTAGCTGACCTCGCTCCAGAGACGGCGCTCCCCCTGCTCACGGATGCCGCCTTTAAGGTAAACGAATTTATCTTCCAGCTGCTGTTTAATCTGCGTGAGATCGCTCATGCCGCTCCCTCCAGTTTCTTAAGCAATTTGACCACGCCGTCGATGATCGCCTGCGGGCTGGCCGGACAACCGGGGATATAGGCGTCGACCGGGATGACCTGATCGATCCCTCCCTGGACATTGTACAGCCCGGAAAAAACGCCGCCGCTGGTGGCGCAGCTGCCGACCGCGACGACGAACTTCGGCTCGGCCATCTGCTCGTAGATCCGCACCAGCCGGTCGCGGATCTGGCGGGTGACCGGGCCGGAACAGACCAGGATATCGGCATGGCGCGGCGTCGCCTTGAGCTGGACGCCGAATCGCTCCAGGTCGAAGCGCGGCGTCAGCGCCGCGATGATCTCGATGTCGCAGGCGTTGCAAGCCCCGGTGTTGAAATGGAGGATCCACGGCGATTTGAGCCGCGACCAGTGGACGATCTTATCGATGATCTTCATCCCTGCCTCCGGAAGAGGAGCAACAGGCCGAAGGCGGCCCCGCCCAGGTAAATAACGGCGATCGCGACCGAACCGGGCGCGGCCAGCGGCACGGTCGCCACCACCAGGGTGACCACGTGCAGGATGGTGAAGAAAAAGGCGAAGGGAAAGAACTGGCTGTAATCGGGCCGGACCCGGTGGGTCTTGACCTCTTCGCCGCCGGTGTAAGCCTTGGTCAGGCCGCTTGGCGCTTGTTTAACCTTGAAAGCGAGCGGGCTCAGCAGCCAGTACAGGCCGAGCGCGGCCAGCAGCAAGACCAAAAAAGCGAGCGGCGGACTAAGCAGCATGTTCATCCTTTCAGTTGCCTCGCGTTCTTGACGTTAAGCGAATCATATTCGTTCTGGAAAGCCAGCACTACCCCGGCGGCGACGATCATCACCACGACCTCGATCACGATCACGGTAATGATCATCCCCTGGCTGACCGCGCCGTGCCCGCCCAACACCCCGGCGGCCAGCAGGAACAAAGTTACCCCCTTGATCAGCAATTCCAGGCCGATCAGGACGCGGAACAGGTTGTAAGTGACCAGCAGGCAGTAGAAGCCGATCACTATCAATAAGATCGCCGCCGACGCGTATTGCCAGAAAAACAGCGTTTGCTCAATGTTCATCTTTTTTCCTCTCCCGGAAAAGCACCAGGACGCCGAACACTCCGGCCAGCAGGACCATGACCTGCCCGAACAGGTAGATCCGCCGGTATTCCCAGAGGACGACCCGGACATCGCCGATCGTTTCCGGCCAGGGCAGAGCCAGATTGAGCGGGACCCGGACAAAATAAAGACCGGCCGCTGCGGCCAGCAGCAAGAGCGGCAGCGGCCAGAAACGGCTGATCCGGCTCTCGCGCCTTTTTAGGAACTCTTTGAGCGGCAGGCGGTGAGTTAAGCTGATGATGCTGATAAAAATGACCGGGATCAAACCGGCACAGACCGACAGTTCGAACGCGGCCGCGTACGGGGCGTTAAAGCGGAACATGATCACCGTCAACAGGACGCTGGTCAGAGCCAGGCCGATCGCCGACCGCAACAGCAGCGGCGTCAGCGCGGTCCAGAGCGCGACGATCACGAGCAAGATCAATAATGCCAGGTTCAACATCTTATCTCCCCACCAGCCAAAAGAGCGGCAGCGCCAGGCCCAGCAGCACGGTGATAACGGACAGGCCGACCGCCGGCAGCAGTAACAGCGCGCCGGCCTCGGTCACGCCGCTCATCGCCGGATCGACCCGGCCAAAGAACAGTTTCCGCTGCAGCAGCAGGAAATACGCCAGGGTCAACACGCTGGCCAAAACGGCGATCAACGCGTAAACATATTGGCCGGCGAACCAGAGCGCCATGACGACCGCCAGTTTGCTCCAGAACCCGGCCAGCGGCGGCAAACCGGCCGTCGAGAGCGAAGCGATCAGCATCGTTACCCCGGTCACCGGCATTTTCCCGCCCAGTCCGCCGATCTTGTTCAGATCGGTACTGCCGGTCTGTTCTTCCAGCGCGGCGGCATTGGCGAACAGCTGGGACTTGAACACAGCATGATTAAAGAAATGGAACAGCGCGGCCAACAAGCCCAGTCTGGTCCCCGCGCCTAACGCCAATATAATGTAGCCGATCTGGCTGATGCTCGAATAAGCCAGCAGTCTTTTAACGTCCGTTTGGCCGAGGGCCGCCAGCGCGCCGACCACGACCGACAGCGCTCCGGTCAATAAGAGGATATTGGCGACCGGCGCCGGGCCGGTAACTTCGCTGACTAAACGGATCAAGGCAAAGACGCCGGTAGCCTTAGTGATAATGCCGGCCAAAAGAACGGCGACCGGGCCGGGCGCCGACGAGTACGCGTCGGGCAGCCAGCCGTGGAACGGCACGACCCCGCTCTTGATCAGCAGTCCGCTGAGAAAAAGGGCGATCGCCGCCCGGGGCGCGAAACTCCCGGCCGCGGCCGGGATCGCCTGCCGCAGGGCGATGAAAGTATTGCTCGGCGCGAAGATCAACCCAAGGCCGATGGCCGCCAGCATCATGACGCTGGCGACGACGGAAAGCAGGAGATATTTCCAGACCCCCTCAAAAGCCAGCCGGTCATGGCGGAGGCAGATCAGGACGAACGTCGCCAGGGCGGTCACTTCGATAAAGATGTAGAGCTGGAACAGGCCGTTGACCATGGCGATCCCGTTCATCCCGATCAGGGCGATCATCAGGAGGGAAGAAAAATTAAGCAGGTCATTTTCCCGCCGCCAGGTAGCGGCGGCCACCAGCAGGGCGGCCAGCGAGACCAAACCGGCCGTCAGCATCATGACCACGGCCAGGCCGCTGATCTGCAGATTAAAACCGAAGACCGGTTCCAGCTCGGCAATGATCAGCCGGTCCCAAAAACCGGTCGGATTGACCAGCACGATCGCGATCTGCGCCAGGCAGATCGCCGCGGCCAGCGCCAGCGCGCTCCTGGTCCGGAACCGGGCCGGGACCAGGTTCATCGCGATCAGCGCGGCCAAAGGCAAAAATAACAGTAAATAGCTCATTGTTTACCTCAACACCAACCAGAGCACGGTCAGGCCGCCGACCAGCGACCAGGCGACATAGGCGCTGACGTTGCCGCTCTGCACCCGGCGGGTCAGGGCCGATCCCCACTCCACCAGTTTAACCACGACCACCTCGTAAAATCCGTCGATCAAGCGGTCCAGCTTATACAAGAGCCGCGACAGGGCCCCGACCCCTTTCATCCCAATCTCATAAGGGTCAAAAGCCTTCTTTTCGGCCAGATCATAAGCCTGATGGAGCCCCGGTGCGTAGTGGATATGATCGACCGCCCCTAAGCCCTGGCCGGTCTTCCTGACGCCGTAAAGATGATTGAGCAGCGCGCCGATCAGGACCAGGAGAGTGATCGCGATCAGCAGGAGATTGGACGGCAAGCCGTAAAAGTTATGCCCTTCCAGCAAATGCGGCGCCAGTACCGGCTGGAGCAAATACTTGACCGGCAGAACGTTGTAAACGCCGAAGAGGACGCAGACCGCCGCGATCACGATCATCGGCAGCAGCATCAGCCACGAAGTTTCTTTGACGTTTTGGTTGGCCGCCGCAACCTTGCCCAGGAACGCCGCGTGGCCAAGCTTCAGGAACGAAGCGGCGGTCAGGAACGAGCCGCCGACCGCCATCAGATAGAAGAGCCAACCCCGCTCGAGCGCTCCGTCATAGATCAGCTCTTTGGAGAAGAAACCGTTGAACGGCGGCACCCCCGAGATCGCAAGAGCGGCAATAATGAAACAGCCGAAAGTGACCGGCATTTTCCCGCCAAGACCGCCGAGCTTGCTGAGGTCGGTCGTCCCCGCCTCTTTTTCCACCGCGCCGCCGGTCAGGAAAAGGCACGATTTATACAAAGCGTTATTGAGCATGTGGAACAGGCCGCCGACGATGCCGGCCGGCACCGCCGTGCCGATCCCCAGGACCATGTAGCCGACCTGGCTGATCGCGTGATAAGAAAGGAGCTTTTTAAAATCCTTTTGGATCAGCGCCATCATGACCGCCAGAACGATCGTGACGCCGCCGATGATCATTAACAAATAGCTAAGCGAGGAATGCGGAGTCAGACGGAACAGCTCCAGACTGATGCGGGTCAAAAAGTAGATGCCGAGCAGCTTTTCCAGCGCGCCGGGGACAAAAGCCATGAACGGCAGCGGCGCGTCCTTGGCCGCGTCCGGGATCCAGCTGTGGAACGGCATCGCGCCCGCCTTCGCCAGCGCGCCGATCATCAGGAGGACAAAGGCCAGCGCCGGCCAACCGGTGACCGGCAGCGCGATTGCCGACATCACAAAGGTCCCGGCCAGTAAACCGGTCAAGGCCAAGCCCGCCATTAAGCAAAGATCGGTGATCCCGACGATCACGAACGCTTTAACGGCCGTGCGAAACGAAGCGCGTCCGCCTATGTAGATCATACCAAACAGGGTCAACAGCAAACCTTCCCAGAAAAAGAGGAAGAGGATCAGGTTGTTCGCCAGGACCGCCCCGACCGACATGATCACGGTCAATAACAGATAAAGCCAGAACTGGCCGGCCCCCTCTTTCCCCTTCATGAAGACCAGCGAATAAAGCGCCACCAGGGCGGCGAACGCCACGATCGCCCCGGCGATCAGCACGCCGAAATGATCGAACCGGAAAAGCACCGCCAGGCCGAGGTCGGCGTGGCCGAAAGCTTTCATTAAATAGTTAAGCGGCAGGTTGATGACCAGCGTCGCGGCCAGGGAAAGAAAAGCCAGGAAAGCGACGCAGGCGACCATCAACCAGGACCCTTCCTTGGCCGTTACTCCGCGCGGCTCGCCGAGAAAGACCAGGGTAAAGAGCCGGAGCAGATAAAGGATCGTCAGGCAGGCGCCGAGCACAAAAGCGAACGTGATCCAAAGCTCGCCGCTCCGCAGGCCGCCGGCGATCACCAAATACTTGCTGAAGAATCCGCCAAAAGGCGGTATCCCCATGACGGAAAAGGCGCAAAAGAGGAACGAGACCGCCGTCACCGGCATTGTTTTGATCAAGCCGCCCATCAAGGTGATATCTTTGGTCTTGGTGTTCTGTTCGATGATCCCGGCCGAGAGGAAGAGCCCGGCTTTGGCCAGGCCGTGCATTAATATGTAAAGAAGTCCCCCCACCACTCCGATCACGTTATTGATCGCCAACCCGAAGAAAATGAAAGCGATCTGGCTGACCGTGGAATAAGCAACGATCCGTTTGATGTCCGTCTCGACCAGCGCGGCGCCGGCCGCGACCAGCGCGCTGACCGCCGCGATCGCCGGTACGGCGGTATGCCAGAATTGCCCAATGGCAAAGGTGGCCAGGAACAACCGGGCAAAAACGTAAACGCCGATCTTGACCAGGACCGCCGCGTGAAGCAAGGCGGTGACCGGCGAAGGCGCGACGCCGGCGTCGGGAAGCCAGGTATGGAACGGCAGTGTGGCCGATTTGCTCAAGATACCGGCCAGGATCAGGGCGACCAGCGACCCGGGGAGCGCGTAACCGACCATCCCGGTCAATTCCAATGTTCCGGTCAATTGATAAATAGCGACAAAAGCCAACAGCATCAGAAGCGCGCCAAAAGCGGTGACCAAAAAAGCCTTATCGGCCTTAAGCACGTCTTTGGGCTCCCGGTAAAAGCCGATCAGCCGCCAGCTGGCGATCGCCGTCAGTTCCCAAAAGACGTACAAAGCGATCAGGTTATTGGAGTAGACCAGCCCCATCATTGAGCCGAGGAAAAGGACGACCATCAGGTAATATTCGTTCTGGTTAGCGTAATGGTCGATATAATCGAATGAGTAGAGCACAATGATCAGGCCGATGCCGGCGGAGACCAGCGCCATAAAAAGCGAGAGCGGGTCGATAATGAAACAGAGAACTTTCGCCCCGCTGAAAGCGTGCGGCAGCAGCAAGGCCGAGGCAAGCAACGGGACCGCCACCAGCAGCAGCGCCAGCCAGTTACGGAGCTGCTTGGAGATAAAACCGGCCAGCGGCAGCAAGAATGCCCCGATAACGGGAACAAGGACCGCGCTTAAGACTAATGCTTCGTTTTTCATCAGGCGTTTGACACGACAAACCCCACCCGTTAGGTGGGGTTGTTACATATATTATAATAAATCCTGCCGTCCGGCGCAAGCCGATTTTCCCCGGTAAAGGGTGATATAATTAAGTTATGGACTTGTTCGACAAAAATCTGGCCGATTTTAAACAAAACGACGCTCCTCTGGCTTATCGGATGGCGCCGCGCACGCTGGACGAGGTCGTGGGCCAGGCGCACATCATCGGCCCCGGCAAGCTGCTGCGGCGGTTGATCGAGACCGACAAGGTCACCTCGGTCATTCTCTACGGCCCGCCCGGTATCGGCAAAACTGCCATCGCCAGGGTAATAACTAACACGACTAAAGGGCACTTTGAATGGCTCAACGCTTCGGTTGCCAAGGTCGACGACATCCGCCGGGTAAGCCTGGAAGCCAAAGAGCGGATCAAGCTCCACAAGGCACGGACGATCCTTTTCCTGGACGAGATCCACCGTTTCAACAAGCTCCAGCAGGATGCGCTCCTGCCGGACGTGGAAGAAGGGAACATGATCCTGATCGGCGCAACGACCGAGAACCCGTTCTTTTACGTTAATTCCGCCCTCGTCTCCCGCTCGCAGATCTTTGAGCTCAAACCGCTGGCCGTTGACGACCTGCAACAGTTGATCACTACGGCCATCAACGATAAAGAACGCGGCTTCGGCAAGCTCAAGGTGAAGATCGCGGCCGACGCCCTGGAGCATCTGGCCAAGCTTTCCGACGGTGATGCCAGACGAGCCCTCTCTGCCCTGGAGCTCGGCGTCCTCTCGACCAAGCCGGATAAGAAGGGGCATATTAATATCACCCTGAAGGTCGCCGAAGAATCGATCCAGAAGAAAAAGATCGTTTACGACAAGAAAGGCGAAGAGCATTACAACACGATCTCCGCGTTCATCAAGTCGATGCGCGGTTCCGACCCGGACGCCGTCCTCTACTATCTGGCCAAGATGATCTACGCCGGCGAGGACCCGCGCTTTATCGCCCGGCGGATCGTCATCTGCGCCGCCGAAGATGTCGGCAACGCCGACCCGTTAGCCTTGGTGATCTCTAATTCGGCCATGCAGGTCGCCGAGTTCGTCGGCCTGCCGGAAGCGCGGATCCCCCTCGCCCAGGCCGCCGTCTACGTCGCCACCGCGCCGAAAAGCAACGCGGCCTATCTGGGGATCAATAATGCGATGAAAGACGTCGAGGAAAGCCCGACGCTAGCTGTTCCCGACCATTTAAAGAACGCCGTTTACGAAGGCGAAAAGAAAATGGGTAAAGGGCAAGGGTATAAATACGCCCATGATTATCAGGGCGGTTACGTCAAACAAGACTATTTACCGGTCAGTAAAAAGTATTACGAGCCGAAAGACATCGGCTTTGAGAAGAAGATCCGCGCCCGGATGGACGAATTAAAGAAAAATGGCTAGATTGCTCGGGGCCCACATGTCCATTGCCGGCGGGGTCGACCAGGCGCTTGACCGGGGTTTGTCGATCGGCTGCACCGCCATTCAGCTCTTCGTCAAGAACAATAACCAGTGGCTCAGCAAAGAGATACCGGCAGAACAAATCGCGGCCTTCCGGCAGAAAAAGACGATCTTGGCCTTTGCCCATACCGGTTATCTGATCAACCTGGCGGCAATCAATCCCGACAACCTGGAAAAGTCCCTTCAGTCCCTCCGCCAGGAGCTTGATTTAGCCGAGTCCCTGGCCCTTCCCTTCACTGTTCTCCACCCCGGTTCGCATTTAGGCGAGGGCGAAGAAGCCGGATTAAAGAAAGTCGCCAAGAACATAAAAGAGTTGCTCGGACAAACCAAGGGATATCAGGTCAAGATCGCAGTAGAGACGACCGCCGGCCAGGGGACCAACCTCGGTTATAAGTTCGAACACCTGGCCGAGATCCTCGATCTGGTCGGCGAACCGGCACGCATGGGAGTTTGCTTTGATACCTGCCACGCTTTCGCGGCCGGTTACGAATTAAGAACGGCTGAAGGATACCACTCAACCTGGGAGCAGTTCGCTAAAACGATCGGCCTGGATAACCTGCTGGCTTTTCACCTCAACGATTCCCAGTCCGATCTCGGCACCAAGAAAGACCGTCACGAACACATCGGCAAGGGGAAGCTTGGCCTGGAAGCTTTTCGTTTGTTAATGAACGATGAGCGTTTTGCTCAGCTGCCGATGGTCCTGGAAACCCCGAAAGATCCCGATCTCCAACAGGACTGCGAGAACCTGAAAGTTCTGCGCGGGCTGGTCGTGATATAATTAGCCCATGAAGTCGCGCCATTACGAAGATCTCGGCTTTGCCAAGGTCGACCACCATCGCCACCAACGGAAAGGATTCCCCGAGGTCATTTATTGCGCCGGGAAGACTCCGCGACAGGTCGCTGAGATAGCTAAAAAGATCTGGTCGCACGGCCATGACGTCCTGGCTACCCGGGCGGACCGTAAGGCGTTCACCGCCGTCCGTAAAGTCATTAAAGCCGCGCAGTATCACGAAACTGCCGGGGTCATTACCGCTCTCAAGAGACCGAGACGTTCAGTCTCGGGTTCCTTGGTTACCATCGTGACCGCCGGGACCGCCGACCTCCCCGTGGCCGAAGAGGCCGCCGTCACCGCCGCCTTCCTCGGGCTGAGGGTCGAGCGCTTGTTCGACGTCGGCGTCGCCGGCATCCACCGCCTGTTCAGCAACCTGGACAAACTTAAAAAAGCCCGGGTCATCATCGTCGTCGCCGGCATGGAAGGGGCCCTCCCCTCGGTCCTTGGCGGCGTGATCGACAAACCGATCATCGCCGTGCCGACCAGCGTCGGCTACGGCGCCAGTTTTAAAGGCCTGTCCGCCCTGCTGACGATGCTCAACGCCTGCTCGCCCGGCATCGCGGTCGTCAATATCGATAACGGCTTCGGCGCCGCCGTGATGGCCTACTATATCGCCAAATGAAGATCGCCTACTTTGACTGCCCTACCGGTATCTCTGGGAATATGATACTAGGAGCATTGCTGGATGCTGGTTTAGATAAGACTTATCTATTGGCTGAGCTTCAGAAACTTCAAACTTCCAACTTCAAACTTCCAAACAAGGCACAAATCATAATCTCCAAGACCAAAAAGAGAGGATTGGCGGGCACTTACTTTAACGTTAACTTCAAGAAAAACGATCGGCCTCGTAATTTAGCCGACATTTTAAAGATCATTAAACGGAGCAAGTTGTCGGCACCGGTCAAAAAGCTAAGCGGCCAGATCTTCCGGCGGCTGGCGCAAGCCGAAGCGAAAGTCCATGGCCTCCCGGTCAACAAGGTCCATTTCCACGAGGTCGGCGCGGTCGACGCGATCATCGACATTGTCGGCGCTTGCCTCGGCCTGGAAAAGCTCGGGATCGAAAAAGTTTATTGCTCCCCTCTGCCCGCCGGCCAAGGCAAGATCGCCCACGCCCACGGAATACTCCCGAATCCCGCCCCGGCGACGGCGGAATTGCTTAAAGGAGCGCCAACTTACTCGACCGGCCTTAAAGGCGAACTGGTCACGCCGACCGGCGCGGCGATCATTACCGCCATCGCCGAGTTCGCGGAGATGCCGAAACTGAAGGTCGAAAATATCGGTTATGGCGCCGGCTCGCTCGACCTTTCCCGGCCCAATCTGCTCCGGGTCTTTATCGGCGAGGCGCTGCCGCCGACCGAGCATGATGCAATTTTACAAATTGAGGCCAACATCGATGACATGGATCCCCGGCATTACGACCGGGCGATCGCCCGGCTGATGAAGGCCGGCGCGCTGGACGCTTCGGTCCAGCCGATCAGGATGAAAAAGCAGCGAGCGGCGGTCAAGCTTGAAGTCCTCTGCCTGCCGGAAAAAAAAGAGCGGCTGTTAGACGCGGTTTTCACGGAAACGACCACGATCGGCACCCGGGTCTATCTGGTCAAACGCGAAAAGCTTAGGCGCGAGATCCGCGGCGGCAACAAGATCAGCTATTTCGGCCCCCAGGTCAAACGGATCAAGCCGGAGTAAAGAGAGTCACCTGCTCCGCCGTTTAAGACCTTAAGGAACCGGGGCCAAATCGATCGAAGTTGCCAGGTTGGCATCAGGGCTTCCATCGTTGACCACTACCCCTAGAAAAGTCGGACCGCTACCTCCATTATAAATCCCGGAATAAGAATATGATTCAAAGCTGGGCGAGACCGCAGCCAGGTAAAACGTACCGGCTTCGCCGGTTACAAAGGTAAAGTCGGTATATTGCGCGGTCAAGGTGACCGGGACAACACCCACTACGGAAGCCGCAAATGCCGCCTCGCTGGTGGCGTTGGTAGCGACCGCGACTGCGGCTTTTGTTAATGGATATCCTGCTCGATTGAGCTGGCCGGTGATCGAATAGCTCCGAATCGTCGTAGTCGTCATGACGGTGGTCGTCGTCGTAGTCGTTGTGGCCGGGGCCGCCGTCGTGGTAGTGGTAGCCGGTGCCGCTGTCGTGGTCGGCGCCGCCGTGGTCGTGACGGCCGCCGTCGTGGTGGTCGGGACCTCGCCGCCCCCGCCGCCGCAGCCGCTCAAAATAAAAAACCCGTAACTTAAAGCCAGCAACGCGCTCAAAATAATGAGCCAGGACGTTTTTTTCACTTGGCTTCTCCCTTGAAAAGTTCGATCTGTTCTTCTTTACGCGCCGCCGCCGCCCGAACAAACCCGGCAAAGAGCGGATGCGGCCGGTTCGGCCGCGACTTGAACTCCGGATGGTATTGCGTCGCCAGGAACCAGGGGTGATCGGGCAGTTCGACCACTTCCACCAGGTCGGCGGCCGGATAGATCCCGGACATGACCAAGCCGCCGTCCGCCAGCGCCTGACGGAACTCGTTATTCAATTCATAGCGGTGGCGGTGCCGCTCGCTGATCTCTTCCTTGCCGTAGGCCTGGTGCAGCAGCGTCCCTTTCTTGATCTTGCACGGATAAGCGCCCAGCCGCATCGTGCCGCCCTTGTCGGTGATCGCTTTCTGCTCCGGAATAAAATCGATCACCGGATATTTCGTTTCGGGATCAAATTCCGAAGAATTGGCCCCTTTCAACCGGCAAACGTTGCGGGCGAACTCGATCACCGCGCACTGCATCCCGAGACAAAGCCCCAGGAACGGGATCCCATTCTCGCGGGCGAACCGGATCGCCCGGATCTTCCCTTCGATCCCGCGCGCGCCGAAACCGCCGGGGATCAGGATCCCCTGCACGTCGCGGAAGACCGTCTCGATATTCTCTTCGCCCTCCAGCTTCTCCGCGTTGACCCAGGCAACTTCGATCGCGGTCCGGTGCGGTAAGCCGCCGTGCTTGAGCGCCTCAACGATGCTGATGTAGGAATCGCCGAGCTCGGTATATTTGCCGACGATGGCGATCCGGACCTTCTTCTCCGGGGCCTTCAGGTCTTCCACCATCTTCGCCCACTCGGACAGGTCCCCTTTTTTCGCCGTCAGGCCCAGGTATTTCAAGACGATCTCGTCCATTCCTTCGCGCTCCAGCATCAGCGGGATCTCGTAAAGCAGCGGCGCGTCGGGCATGCCGACGACCGCTTCCTTGTCGACGTCGCAAAAGAGCGAGATCTTCTCCTTCATTTCCTGGCTGAGCGGCTCGCGCGAGCGGCAGATGATGATGTCGGGCTGGATGCCGATCTCGCGCAGCTTCTGGACGCTGTGCTGGGTCGGTTTGGTCTTGAATTCGTGGGTGGTGTCCAGGAACGGGACCAGCGTCACGTGCAGGTTGACGCAATTGTCGCGGCCGACCTCCTTGCGGAACTGGCGGATCGCTTCCAGGTAAGGCAGGCCTTCGATGTCGCCGACCGTGCCGCCGATCTCGCAGATCACGACGTTGAATTTTTCCTCTTTCGTCACCTGGCGGATCCGTTCTTTGATCTCGTTGGTAATGTGGGGAATGACCTGGACCGTGCCGCCCAGGTAATCGCCCCGCCGCTCGCGGGTGATCACGTTCCAGTAGACCATGCCGGTCGTCACGTTGTTGCCGCGGCCGAGATTGACGTCGATGAACCGTTCGTAATGCCCCAAGTCCAGGTCGGTCTCGGCCCCGTCCTCGGTCACAAAGACCTCGCCGTGCTGGTACGGGTTCATCGTCCCCGGGTCGACGTTGATGTACGGATCGAGCTTCATGATGGAAACGGAGATGCCGCGCGACTTGAGCACCCGGCCCAAACAGGCCGCCGCGATCCCCTTGCCCAAAGAACTAACCACGCCGCCGGTCACGAAAATATATTTAACCATTTGTTTACTCCAAAAATAAGCTTTTAGTCGAGAAATTCGGGTCGCTCGTGATATTGACCCCCAACCGCCGCAAGCCCGCTTCATCGCCCGGGGTCGGAATATGGGTCAAATGGACCTCGCACCCCTGCAGCTCTTTCAGTTTTTCCATCGCCAATTGTGCGGTGGGATTGGTCGCCGCGCTCATCGCCAGCGCCACCATCGTCTCGCCCAGGTCCAGGCTGACGGCTTTCGCCCCCAGGATGTCCTTCTTCAGGTTGCCGATCTGCTCAATGACGTTGGGCGACAGCAGGTGGAGCTTGTCCGGGATCTCCGCCAGTTTTTTGATCGCGTTCAGGATCAGGCTGGAAGAAGCGTGCATCAGGGCGAAGTTCTTGCCGGTAACGAGCGCGCCGTTCCGCAGCTCGATCGCCGCGCCGCAAAAGAAGCCGTCGTGCCCCTTATTCTGCCGCTGCGCCTCCTCGGCCGCTTTCCTGGCCGCGCCAACTACGCGCCGATCGTCGGGTGACACGCCCATCTCTTCCATGATCAGCTCGACCCGCTGGGATGTCTCTTTGTCCATAAAGCCCATCATGTACTCGCAGGCGTAGCGGAAATAGCGGCGGATGATCTCCTGGTTGGCCGCCGACTTGACCGCCTCGTCGTCATAAATGCCGGAACCGGCTTTATTGACCCCCATGTCGGTCGGCGACCTGTAAATCGACTCCTGGCCGGTGATCTTTTCCAGGATCCGCCAGAGCAGCGGAAAAGCTTCGATATCGCGGTTATAGTTGACCGCGACCGTTTCGTAGGCTTCCAGGTGGAACGGATCGATCATGTTGACGTCGCGCAGGTCGGCCGTGGCCGCCTCGTAAGCGACGTTGACCGGATGCTTGAGCGGCAGGTTCCAGATCGGGAAGGTCTCGAACTTGGCGTACCCGCTCTTGTGCCCGTGCTTGTAATCGTGATAGAGCTGGGTCAGGCAGGTCGCCAGCTTGCCGCTGCCCGGGCCCGGCCCGGTCACGACCACCAGCGGTTTTTTCGTCTTGATATACGGGTTCTTGCCGTAGCCTTCGTCGCTGACGATCAGATCGATGTCGGTCGGATATCCCTTGGTCAAGCCGTGGGTGTAGACATTGATGCCGCGGCGCTCCAGTTTGTTCTTGAAGATCACCGCCGCCGGCTGCTCGGCGAACCTGGTAATGACCACCGCCAAAATATCGATCCCCCACTCCCGCAGGTCGTCGATCAGCTTGAGCGCCGCCGCGTCGTAAGTTATCCCGAAATCGGCCCGGACCTTTTTCCGCTCGATATCTCCGGCGTAAATGCAGAGGATAAGGTCGGCCTTGTCCTTGAGCTGCTGCAGCAGCCGCATCTTAATGTTCGGGTCGAAACCCGGCAGGACGCGGGCCGCGTGATAATCGAAGATCAGCTTGCCGCCGAATTCCAGGTACAGTTTGTTATCGAACCGGTCGGCCCTTTCGATGATCGCCTGGGTTTGCTCGGCCAGATATTTTTCGCTGTCAAAGCCTTGCTTCACTATTTCCGCCTTTCATATTCGTCATGGATCTCGCCGACGATCTCCTCGACCAGGTCTTCCAGCGTGACCAGGCCGAGCGTGTGGCCGAATTCGTCCACGACGATCGCCAGGTGCTTGTATTCAACCTGCATCTGGTCCAGCAGGTCGTTGATCAGTTTCTCGGACGGGATAAAGAGCGCCTGGCGCAAATGGTCGGCGAGCTTCTCGCCGCTCCGCACTTCCAGCAAATCCTTGGCGTAAATAACCCCGACGATATTGTTCAAGTTCTGGTCATAAACCGGCAAGCGCGAATGGCCGGACCGCTTGATCAGCTGGACGGCGTCCCCGACGCTGGCTTCGGCGCCGATGCAGGCCATCTTATCCCGCTCGGTCATCACTTCCTTGGCCGTCAGGTCCCCGAACTTAAAGACCGAGGTAATCATCTCCCGCTCGTCCTTCTCAAAGACCCCTTCCCTTTCGCCGGCAATGAGCAGCATCTTGATCTCTTCTTCGCTGACGAACGGCCGGCGCTCGTTGCTCAAGCCGCCGCCCAGCAGAAAGACGAACGGCCGGCTGATGATCGTGAGCAGCCAGGCGATCGGATTAAGCAGCCATTCAAAAATGACCATGACCGGGGCAAGCAACAGGGCCAATTGTTCGGCGTTCCTGATCGCCACGGTCTTCGGCGTGATCTCGCCGAACACCAGGATGAACAGGGTCATTAAGCCGATCGCCGCCCCGATGATCACGCCCATTTCCTTCAAGCCGAGACCAGCAAAATAATTCTCGATCAGGGTCGTGGCCAGGACGGAAGCGCTGATATTAACGATGTTGTTGCCGACCAGGATCGTGGAAAGCAGCTTGGCCGGATCTTCCCGCAGGCGGCGGAGGATCTTGGCGCCCGGTTTTTTCAGCTCCACCAGATTGGCGATCCGCGGCCGGCTGATCGTCGTCATCGCCGTCTCCGACATCGAAAAGAAGGCGGAAAGGACCAGCAGCACCGTTAAGAGCAAGATGCTCGCCATTTTAGGCCAACCTCGGTATAAAAATTAACAGGCCGATCAGGACGGCGCCGATCGCCGTCGCCAGGACGGCTCCGGCGGCCACGTTCTTGACCAGCGCCGCGAGCGGGTGGTCTTCCGGCTTGACCAGGTCGACCAGCGCTTCCAGCGCCGTGTTGAACATTTCCGCCGCGATCACGGCCGTGATCGTCAGGATGAGGAGCGCCAGCTCCCCGGCCGGCAGCCGCAGCGCCACCGCCAGCAGCATGACGAGTACGCCCACGCCCAGGTGGATCCAGACGTTGCGCTGGGTCGCCAGCACGTGCTGCGCTCCGCTCCGGGCGTATTTAAAGCTCCGTATAAATTTTTTCGGCACGGCTCATCTTCCTCCCGTGGTCATGGCCAAGGACATGGAGCGCCCCGTGGATGACCAAGCGTTTCAGTTCCTGCCGGTAAGTAACGCCAAATCGTTGCGCGTTCCGTTCGGTCGTCGGCCGGGAAATTATCACGTCGCCCAAGATCGAACTTTCATTGTAAGGAAAAGCCAGGACATCGGTCGGCTTGTCCTTATGCCGGAACTGCTTGTTCAGCCGGCGGATCGTCCGGTCGTCGACCAGCGAAACGTCGATCCGTCCCCGGGCTTTTTCCCCCTTGATGATCCGGCGGACCAGTTCACGGTACATGGATGACCGCCTTGCTGACGTCGCCGCCGATCCCGCGCAGCTTTTCGATGATATTTTCGTAGCCCCGGCTGATGTGATGGTCCCGGTCCTCCAGCGACGTCTCGCCGTCCGCCGCCAAACCGGCGATCAGGAGCGCCGCTCCGGCCCGCAGGTCGGAGACCTTGACCGGCGCGCCCGACAGTTTCGCCACGCCGTTGATGATCGCGCTCTGCCCCTCCAGCTTGATGTCGGCGCCGAGGCGGCGGAGCTCGTGCATGTGCATGAAACGGTTCTCAAAGATCGTCTCCGACACGACCGACGTCCCGCCGGCCAGCGCCAGGAACGCCGCCATCTGCGGCTGCATGTCGGTCGGAAAACCGGGGAACGGCATCGTCTTGACGTCGACCGCCTTGAAGTGGTCGCCGGTCGCGTCCACTTCCACCGTGTCGGCCAAGAATGTCACTTTGACCCCGCTTTCCTGCAGTTTGCGGGCGATCGCTTCCAGGTGTTCGGGAATGATCCCCTCGATGGTCACCTTACCATTGGTAATGGCCGCCGCCGCCATGATCGTCCCCGCCTCGATCCGGTCGGGGATGATCGAATATTCCACCGGGCGCAATTGTTTGACCCCCTGGACCCGGATCACGTCGCTCCCCGCCCCCACGATCTGCGCGCCCGCCTTGATCAGGAAATTGGCCAGGTCGACGATCTCCGGCTCCTTGGCGGCGTTCTCGATCAGCGTTTCGCCGTCGGCCAGCGAGGCGGCCATCATCACCGATTCGGTGGCGCCGACCGACGGGAAGTCGAGGTAGAAGCGCCCGCCTTTCAATTTTTTCGCCTCCGCGATCACAAAGCCGTGCTCCAGCTTGACCTTCGCCCCCAGCGCCTCCATCCCCTTGATGTGGATGTCGACCGGCCGCGAACCGATCGCGCAGCCCCCCGGCAGCGGGATCTTGGCCAGGCCCTTGACCGCCAGGATCGGGCCGATCACAAAGAACGAGGCGCGCATTTTGGTGACCAGTTCGTAAGGGGCGACGTGTTTAACGGAATAATTCCAGACGTCAACGGTGTTGGGGACCGACTGCGAGTATTCCGCCCGGATGCCGAGCGCCCGCAGCACGCGGATAATGGTGATCACGTCGAGCAGGTTCGGCACGTTCTTGATCACCGAGTGTTCCGGCAGGAGAATGGTCGCGGCCAGGATCGGCAGCGCCGCGTTCTTGGAGCCGGATACCCGGTATTTGCCGCTCAGGGGTTTTCCCCCTCTAACCAGCAGCCGCTGCATTGAATTCCTCCGGTTTCTTGTCCATCAGCCCGAAATAGTGCAGGATCGCGCCGATGATCCGCTCGCTCGCCCGGCCGTCGCCGTACGGGTTGATCACCTGCGACATCCGCCGGTATTCGGCCGGCTCGGTCAGCAGCCGGCTCGCTTCGTTGTAGATCAGCGCCTCGTCCATGCCGACCAGCTTCACGGCGCCGGCGGTGATCGCCTCCGGCCGCTCGGTCTTTTCCCGCAGGACCAGCACCGGCTTGCCGAGCGACGGCGCCTCTTCCTGGACCCCGCCCGAATCGGAAAGGATCAGGTAAGACGCTTTCATTAAATGAATGAACGGCTCGTAATCGAGCGGCTCGATCAGGCTGACGTTCTCGCTTTCGCCCAGCAGTTCGTAGACCACGCTGCGCACCTGCGGGTTCTTGTGGACCGGGATCACGATGTCGATCTCCTGCCGGAACTTGTCCGCCAGCCGCCGGAGCGCGCCGCAGATCTGCCGGAGCGGTTCGCCGAAGCTTTCGCGCCGGTGCACGGTGACCAGGACCATCTTCCGTCCCCGGCGCAGCTTGAGCCCGAGCCGGCCCAGGTCGTATTTTTTCCCGGCGACCTCCAGCAGCGCGTCGATCACCGTGTTGCCGGTCAGGTAGATCCGGTCGGGCGGCACGTTCTCCCGTAACAGGTTGTCCCGCGACGAGCCGGTCGGCGGGAAATGGATATCGGCCAGCGAAGTCGTCAGTTTCCGGTTCATCTCTTCGGGGAACGGCCGCCACTTGTCGTAGGTGCGCAGCCCCGCCTCCACGTGCCCGATCGGGATCCGGTGGTAAAAGGCGGACAGGGCCGCCGCGAACGTCGTCGACGTATCGCCCTGGACCAGCAGCATGTCCGGTTTTTCCCGGAGAATGACCTCTTCGAGGCCGGCCAGCGATTTATTAACGATGCTGGTCAGCGTCTGGTTCGCCTCCATAATGTCCAGGTCATAGTCCGGCTCGATCTTGAACAGGGCCAGGACCTGGTCGAGCATCTGCCGGTGCTGGGCGGTGACCACCACGACCGATTCCAGGAAATCGGGATAGCGCCCGACCGCCTTGATGATCGGCGCCATCTTGATCGCCTCCGGCCGGGTCCCAAAAACGAACATCGCTCTTTTTCGATTTATCATTTCTGCAACGCCATGATGATCGCGGTCATGCTTAAAAGAAAACAGACGATGTAGATCGACATGACCGCTTCCCGCTGGGTCAAACCTGCCCGCAACAATAAATGGTGAATATGCCGGTTGTCCGCCGCCAGCATGCTTTTCCGCTCTTTGAGCCGGCGGACGATCGCAAAGGCCGTATCAAAGATCGGCACCCCCAGGATCAGGATCGGGATGATCAGGGCGACGACCAGGGTCGTCTTAAAGACCCCGACGATCGCCGCGGCGGCCAGAACAAAGCCGAGGAAGTAGCTGCCGCTGTCCCCCAGAAAGATCGAGGCGGGATTAAAATTGTAACGGAGAAAACCGAGCGCCGCGCCGGCGATCGCGACCATCAGCAAGGCGGCGCCGAACTGGTGGGTCCGCAAGGCGACAAAAAAGAGCGTCCCCGCCGAGATCGCCGTTACCCCGGCGGCTAAACCGTCCAGGCCGTCGATCAGGTTGACCGCGTTGGTCATGCCGACCAGCCAAAGCAAGGTCAAAGGGACCGCGATAAAACCGAGGACGAACGGGCCGTCGAAGGGATTGGAGATATAGGTGATCGAAACGCCAAAGTAGATCGCCACCCCCGCCCCGATCACCTGCCAGGTTAACTTGGTCAACGGCCGCAGCCCCCGCAGATCATCGGTCAGTCCGGTCAAAAAGACGATCGAGCCGCCCAGCAGTACCCCAATGATCGGTTTCGGGTTAATGTGCGCGCCCTGGCTGAAAGCGATCAACAGGCCGACCAGCACGGCAATAAAAAAACCGGCAAAGATCGCCACCCCTCCCAGGCGCGGGATCAAAGCGGTGTGCACTTTGCGCTCGGACGGCTTGTCCATCGCGCCGAGACCGGGGGCAAAACTTCGCACCATTGGAGTAAACAAAATGGTTAAAACCAAGGCGATCAAAAAGGTGAGCAGGAACGTGAGCATTACGGGCTTACATTATAACAAGAATTGCCAGGAGTGTCAAACCTGTGCTAATATCCCCCTGTCATGGTTAACCAGGCCGTGCAGCAGATCCTGGCGCTCGAAAAACGGGCCCGGGAGATAGTTGAATACGCGGAAAGAGACCGCCTCAACCTGCTGGCCGCCGCGCACCAACAGGCCCAGGAAGCCGGCGAAAAGGCCGAACAGGAAGCCAGGACAACCGCCGCCCGATCGATCGCCACCGCCCAACAAGAAGCCGAACGGACCAAGGCCGAGCTCCTGGCCCGGAACCACAGCGAGGTCGAGCAGCTCCGTCGGCAAATAACCCCCAAACTCGAAGAGGCAAAACGGTTATGCCGGTAGTGCCGATGGCCAAAGTGGCCGTGTTCGGCCATCTGGCAGTCAAAGAAAAGGTTCTCAAAGCGCTGCAGCGGCTCGGCGCCGTGGAGCTTATTGCCCCGGCCGCCGAACAGCCGGCGGCGGAAAGCTCCCCGCTGGAGCTGGAACTGAGCGAACTGGAGTTCGCCATCAAACTGCTCGACTCGGTCGGCGGCCGCAAGAAAAGCTTCATCGAAAGTTTCGCCCCGTATAAAGAGCCGGTCGCGCCGCAAACGCTGGAAAACGCCGCCCGGGAAACGGATTGGCGCGGGCTGGTCGCCCAGCTCAAAGATTATGAGGCCCGGCTGGCTAATTTGCAAAAGCTGACGGCTACTCTCCGCTCCGACAGCGAGCTGCTTTCCCCGTGGCAGGCGCTGGAATTGCCGCTGGACCAGTTGGTCTGCACCACCTATTGCTGTTTTCTGACCGCCGTGGCCAAGACCCGGAATTTGTCTCGGCTCCAGGCGAAGATCGCCGCCGCCGCTCCCGCCTCGCTGCTCCAACCGGTCCACACCACCAAAGACCGGGCCTATTTGCTGATCGTTTACCCCGCCTCCTCCGCGGCGGCTTTCCGGCAATTATTACGGCCGCTCGCGCTGGAAAGCGTCAACCTCCCGGCCACTCCCCGGCCGCCCAAAGCGGAGATCGCCGAGCTGCGGCGGCTTTTGGCCGAAGCGCTGGAAGACCAGGCCAGGATCACCGGCAAGATCCGCGAACTGCTCCGGCACCAGACCTCGCTCACTTACGTTTACGATCACCTTTTCCAGCTCCACCTGGCGGAACTGGCCGCCCGGAAACTGGCGCAAACCGAAAAGACCTTCCTGCTGACCGGCTGGGTCGCGCGCCAAACGCTCCCCAAGCTGGCCGCCGAGCTGGACCGGCTCAGCCCGCTGACGGCGCTGCAAACGACCGACCCGACGCCGGGCGAGATCGTCCCCACGCTGATCGAGAATCCGCCGCTCTTTTATCCCTTTGAGTTGATCACCCGGATCTTCGGCCTGCCGGCGCAGCATGAGATCGATCCGACCGGGCCGCTCTCGTTCTTTTATCTCTTCTTTTTCGCGATCTGCCTCTCCGACGTCGGTTACGGGCTCCTGCTCGCGCTGGGCGCTTACTATTATCTAAGAACGCTGACCTTGTCGGAAGGCGGAAAAAAACTGCTGCTGCTCCTCCTCTGGGGCGGGGTCTTGACGATCTTTGTCGGGATCGCGACCGGCAGCTACTTCAGCATCGATATCAAGCAGCTGCCGCCGCTGCTGCAAAGATTACAAATAATCGACCCGATCAAGAACCCGCTCAATGTCCTGCTCATGTCGCTGGCGATCGGCGTGTTCCAGAACCTGGCCGGCATTGCCATCTCGTTTTATTGGAAGGTCAGGAACCATGAGTACCTGAACGCTTTTTGCGACGACGCGCTCTGGATATTCTTCTTATCCGTCCTGGTCGGTTACGCGGCGGCCAGCGCGCTGGGCGCGCCGGTCGGCGGGCTCTTCGCCCGGCTCGCGCTGGTCGGGGCCTTGCTGCTGGTCGTGACCCAGGGGCGGAACGAACCTAACATTATTAAAAAGGCGATCAGCGGCCTCCTGAGCCTCTACCGGACGACCAGCTACCTAGGCGACACCCTCTCCTATTCCCGCTTGCTGGCGCTGATGATGACCACTTCGATCATCGGCATGGTGGTGAACATCATTGCCGGGCTGACCCGCGACAGCGTGCCGGTCGTCGGCTACTTGCTGATGGTCGTCATCCTGATCGGCGGGCATCTCTTCAACCTGGTCGTTTCCGTGCTGGGGGCGTTCATCCATGCCGCCCGCCTCCAGCTGGTCGAATTTTTCGGCAAGTTCTATCTCGGCGGCGGCCGCGAGTTCAAGCCCTTTCGCCAACAAACGCGTTATGTTATCATCAAATAAGGAGGAGAAATCATGGACATTGGCATAAGTTTCGCGATCGGTGGCGCCGCCTTCGCGGCCTTTCTGGCGGCGGCCGGTTCCGCCTGGGGCATCGCGGTGGCGGCCGAAGCGGCCGGCGGCGTCTTGACGGAAGATCCCGATAAGTTCGGGCGGCTCCTGGTCCTGGTCGCGCTGCCCGGCACCCAGGGGTTCTACGGTTTTCTCGGCGCATTCTACATTATGATGAAGATCAATCTGCTCGGCGGCGGGCTGCCGGTCTCGCTCTCGGCCGGCCTGCAGCTCTTCTTTGCCGGATTACCGGTCGGGATCGCCGGCCTGGTTTCGGGCTATTATCAGGGCCGCGCCGCCGCGGCCGGCATTTTCCTGATCGCGAAAAGACCGGAAGAGACCGGCAAGGCGATCATCCTGCCGGCCATGGTCGAGACCTACGCGGTGCTCGGCCTGCTGGCGACCATCCTGCTCGTTTCGGGGATCAAATTATAAATGGGTTTAGCGGAGATCGAACGGCAGATCATCGCCGAAGCGGAAGCGGAAGCCGCGCGGATCAGGGGAGCGGCCGCAGCCGAAGCCGCCCGGATCGGAGAAAACGCGGCGGCCGCCGCCGCCCGGATCGTTAAAAAGATCGAGCAGGACGCGGCGCGCAAAGCCGACGAAGCGAAGCAAGCAATCCTGGCGCCGGCCAGATTGCTGGCCAAACGCCGGCTGCTGGAGGAAAAACAGCGGCTGCTGACCGAGGTCTTGCGCGATCTACCGCCCGAGAAGCGGGAAGAAAAAGAGATCGCGGTGGGGAAATTCCTTTATGGTTGAATTCGTTTACGCCGTCGGCCGGATCAGGGCGCTGGAGGCCGGAATGCTCGACGCGGGCCGGATCATCAGGATGGTCGACGCGCCCGACCTGGAAGCCGCTTATCACGTCCTGCGCGAATTGCCCGCTTACCTGCACGAAACGGAAGCCTTTGATTTTGAAAAGCTGCTGGCCGACGAACTGGCGGAAACCTTCGACCTGTTGGCGAAACTGAGCAACGGCCACGCCACGCTCCGGGTCATCAGGCAAAAACACGATCCGGCCCTTTCGCTGGAAAACTATCTGACCTTGCTCGCCGCGACCGCCCGCCGGCATCCCCTTCCGCTCTTTCGCCAATACGCGGCGAGTTACATAACCCTGCAGCGGATCAAGCTCGGCTTGCTGGAAGGCCGCCTGGACCCCGAAGAGCTAATCGCCCGCTACCGGTACTCCGACCTGAAGCGGCCGGTGACCGCCGGCCTGGAATATTACCGGCAGCACGGGACACTGTACGCGCTGGAGCGGGAGATCGATAATTACCTGATCGGCCAGGTCCAGCGCGCCCGTTATCTCGCGTTCGGCCTGGAACCGCTGATCGGCCACGCCCTGGCCAAAGAGAACGAGATCAAGATCATCCGTTTGATCCTGACCGCCAAACGGCTGCGGGTCGGCAGTGAAGAGATCAAAGAGAGGCTGCGTTTACCCTATGTCTAGGATCGCCCTACTCGGCCCCAAAGCGCTGGTCGATCCGCTGGCGGCCGCCGGGATCGATGTTTTCCCCTGCGATTCGACGCCGGAAAGCCAGCGCACCCTCGCCGCGCTCGGCGCCGGCGGCCGGCATGAGATCGTGCTGCTGACCGAACGCTACGCCGCCGATCTCTCGCCGGAGATTGCGGCCGGCGAACAGCAAGGCCTGAACATCCTGCTGATCCCGGACCACCGCGGCAGTACCGGACTCTACCGGGAACAGCTCGATCAGTTGGTCCGCAAGGCGACGGGAGCCGCTTTATGATCAAGGAAGTCGCCGGTCCGCTGGTCGTCGCCAAGCTGGACAACGCCCGCAAGGGGGAAATGGTCCGGGTCGGGACCAAAAGACTGATCGGCGAGATCCTGGAATTGCGCGGCGATCTCGCTGCGATCCAGGTTTATGAAGAGACCGCCGGCCTGAAGATCGGCGACCCGGTCGAGCAGACCGGCGAACCGCTCTCGGTCGAGCTCGGCCCCGGCCTGATCAGCACGATCTTTGACGGGATCCAGCGGCCGCTCGGCGCGATCAGGGAAAAGTCGGGCGATTTCATCGGCCGGGGGATCGACGTCCCTTCCCTCTCCCGGGAGAAAAAATGGCCTTTTGTCCCCTTGCTAGCCGCCGGCGCCGCGGTCGCGGCCGGCGATATCCTCGGCACGGTCCAGGAGACCGCACTGATCAGCCATAAGATCATGGTCCCGGCCGGACTGGCCGGCAAACTCGACGAGATCAAAAGCGGCGAGTTCACGATCATCGAGCCGATCGCGGTCGTCGGCGGCAAGCCGGTCGTGATGCTGCAAAAATGCCCGGTCCGCCGGCGCCGGCTGCTGGCGGAAAAAAAGCCGGTCAGCACGCCGCTGGTCACGGGACAGCGGATCATCGATACGCTCTTCCCGCTCGGCAAAGGGGGCGCCGCCTGCGTGCCGGGGCCGTTCGGCGCCGGCAAGACGGTGATCCAGCACCAGCTGGCCAAATGGGCCGACGCCGACCTGATCGTTTTTGTCGGCTGCGGCGAGCGCGGCAACGAGATGACCGACGTCCTGCTCGAATTCCCGCGGCTCAAGGACCCGCGCACCGGCCGGCCTCTGCTGGAGCGGACCGTCCTGATCGCCAACACCTCCAATATGCCGATCGCCGCCCGCGAAGCGTCGGTCTACACCGGCGCGGCGATCGCCGAATACTTCCGCGACATGGGCTACAGCGTCGCCCTGATGGCCGATTCCACCTCCCGCTGGGCCGAAGCGCTCCGCGAAATGTCGGGCCGCCTGGAAGAGATGCCGGGCGACGAAGGATATCCCGCTTACCTCGGCTCGCGCCTGGCCGATTTTTACGAGCGCGCCGGCTGCGGCCGCTGCCAGGGAAAACCGGAACGCGACGGCGCGCTGACGATCATCGGCTCGGTCTCCCCGCCCGGCGGCGACCTGTCGGAACCGGTCGTCCAAAACACCTTGCGGGTGACCAAGGTCTTTTGGGGGCTGGACGAGAACCTGGCGCACAAGCGCCATTTCCCGTCGATCAACTGGCTCCTTTCCTATTCGCTTTACCTGGACAATCTGGCCGATTACTACAGCCGGGAGATCGCGGCCGATTTCGCCGCCGTGCGGGAAACGGCGCTGAAACTGCTCGCCGAGGAAGCCGAACTGGAAGAGATCGTCCGGCTGGTCGGGCTGGAAGCGCTCTCGCCCAAAGAGCAGCTCGTCCTGCTGGTCGCCAAATCCCTGCGCGAAGATTTTCTCTACCAGAGCGCTTACGATCCGGTCGACCAGTATTCGTCGCTGACCAAACAATATTCGATCATCAAGAACATCATCCAGGTCTACCGGCTGGCGGACCACGCTCTGGCCGAAGGAGCGGCGCTCGCCGCGATCAAGGAGCTGGAGTTCTGGGGCCGGATCGCCCGCGCCCGTTTGGCCGCAGAGCCAGAGATCGCCGGTCTGGAAACCGAGATCAAGGACGCGTTTTACGCTTTAAGAAGCAAGGTGGCACATGGTAAAGATCGCTGAGATCGCCGGACCGCTCCTCCTGGCCGAAGGGGTCAGCGGCGCGGCGTACGATGAACTGGTTGAAGTGCGGCTGCAGTCGGGCGAGGTCCGCCTCGGTAAAGTGCTGGAGATCAAGGACGATAAGGCGCTGGTCCAGGTTTTCGAAGGGACCGACGGTCTTGACCTGAAAACGGTTGAGCTCCGGTTCCGGGGCCGCGGGCTTGAGCTGAAAGTCGCCCCCGACCTCCCCGGCCGGATCTTCTCCGGCCTCGGGCGGCCGCTCGACGGCGGGCCGGAGGTCATCCCGGAAAAACGGCTCGACATCAACGGCGAAGCGATCAATCCGGTCGCCCGCGATTATCCCGACGACTTTATCCAGACTGGCATCTCGACGATCGACGGCCTCAACACCCTGTCGCGCGGCCAGAAACTGCCGATCTTTTCCGGCGCCGGCCTCCCCCACGCCCGGCTCGCCGCCCAGATCGCCCGCCAGGCTAGGGTTTTGAAGGAGGGCGAATCGTTCGCCGTCGTCTTTGCCGCCATGGGGATCACCTACGAAGAAGCGGAATTTTTTATCAGCAGCTTCCGGCTGACCGGGGCGCTGGAGAACTCGGTCCTGTTCATCAACCTTGCTTCCGACCCGGCGATCGAGCGGATCGCCACGCCGCGGCTCGCCCTGACCGCCGCGGAATATCTCGCTTTCGAACGGAACATGCACGTGCTCGTCATCCTGACCGACATGACCAATTACTGCGAAAGCCTGCGCGAAGTATCCGCCGCGCGCCGCGAGGTCCCGGGCCGCCGCGGATATCCCGGGTACCTCTACACCGACCTGGCCACGCTGTACGAGCGCGCCGGCCGGATCAAGGGGAAGCCCGGCTCGATCACCATGATCCCGATCCTGACGATGCCCGACGACGACAAGACCCATCCGATCCCCGACCTGACCGGCTATATCACCGAGGGACAGATCATCCTCAGCCGGCCGCTGGAGCGCAAAGGGATCTATCCCCCGGTGGACCCGCTCCCCTCGCTCTCCCGCTTGCGCGATAAGGCGATCGGCGCCGGTAAGACGCGGGAAGATCACCCGGACGTCGCCAACCAGTTGTTCGCCGCCTACGCCCGCGGCCGCGAGGTCCGGGAGCTGGTCGTGATCCTGGGCGAAGCGGCCCTCTCCGAGATCGACCGGCAATACCTCGCGTTCGCCGACCAGTTCGAAGAGCGCTTTATCCGCCAGGAACTCACCGAGAACCGCCCGATCGCCGCGACGCTGCAGATCGCCTGGGAACTGCTCAATCTGCTGCCGCGCACCGAACTGAAGCGCCTCAAGGACGAGATAATCGACAAATATGCGCATCAGGGTTAATCCGACCAGGATGGAGCTCCTCCGCCTCCGGCGGCGGATCGCCCTCGCCCGCCGCGGCCATAAACTGCTCAAGGACAAGCTCGACGGCCTGGTCCAGCGCTTCTTCGGCATCAAGAACGATTTTCTCGGCCTGCATAACACGCTGGAACCGGGATTAGCCGCGATCTTCCTGAAAACGGTCATGGCATCCGCCCTCTCGGAACCGGCCGCCTTTGCCCCCGGCGGCGAACCGGCAACCGTCCGCCGGACCAGCCGGAACATCATGGGGGTCAGGATCCCCCAATATGATTTGCAGATAACCGGCCGGCCGGTCTATAATGATTTACTGGCGAGCGTTGAGCAGAAAGAGGCGCTGGATAAGTTCCGCGCCGCCCTGCCGGAACTGGTCAGGTTGGCCGGTCTCGGCCAGGCGCTCCGGCTGATCGCCGTCCAGATCGGCGAGACCCGGCGCCGGGTCAACGCGCTGGAATACGTGCTGATCCCGGAGCTGGAACGGAACGCCCGGAGTATCATGATGAAACTGGCCGAGCAGGAACGGAGCACCCGCGTCGTCCTGCTCAAATTATCCAAGGAGGGGCGCTAATGCAGGAAATGATCAAAAAAGAATTGCACGACAGCATCGAGACCAAGCAGCAGGTCGTTAAGACCCTGGTCCCCGCGATCGAAAAGGCTGCCCGGCTGATGATCACCGCGCTGCGCGACGGCAAAAAGATCTTCTTTTTCGGCAACGGCGGTTCCGCGGCCGACGCCCAGCATCTGGCGGCCGAGCTGATCGGCCGTTTCCAGAAAGAGCGCCGCGCCCTGCCGGCCATCGCCTTAACGACCGACAGCTCGATCCTGACCGCCCTCGCCAACGATTACGGTTTTGACGTCGTTTTTGCCCGGCAGATCGAAGGCCTGGCGCAAAAAGGCGATCTCGCTTTCGGCCTTTCCACCTCCGGCAATTCCCGCAACGTGCTGGCCGGCTTGAAAAAGGCCCGGGAGCTGGGCTGCAGAACGATCGGGCTCCTCGGCTGCGACGGCGGCCAGATCGCGGGCAGCGTCGACCTGGCGGTCACCATCCCCTGCCGCGCCACGCCGCGGATCCAGGAAGCGCACATTACCATCGGGCACATCCTCTGCCAGTTGATCGAACAGGAGCTCTTTCCGGGCCAATGAAGAGCGGAGCGATCGTCGTCACCGGCGGGGCCGGTTTCATCGGCAGCTGTTTCGTCCAAAAGCTGAACCGCGCCGGGGAAAAAGAGCTCATCGTCGTTGACGAAGCCGGCGCCGACGCCCGGTGGGGTAATCTGGCCGGCAAGCAATACGTCGATTACCTGGACAAGGCCGGTTTCATCAAGCGGGTGGCGGCGGAAGAGCTGACGACCGCGGTCAAAGCGGTGTTCCACATCGGCGCCTGCTCCTCCACCACCGAGCAGAACGCCGCCTACCTGAAAGATAACAACCTGGAATATTCCAAGACGCTGGCAACTTGGGCTCTCCACCACGGCGTCCCTTTCTTTTACGCCAGTTCCGCCGCGACCTACGGCGACGGCGCCCAGGGATACAGCGACGCCGAAGCGGCCATCCCTACTCTCCGGCCGTTGAACCTGTACGGGCAGTCGAAGCAGGATTTCGACCTCTGGCTGCTGGAGAACAAATTGACCGGCCAGGTCGTCGGCTGGAAATATTTTAACGTCTTCGGCCCCAACGAATACCACAAGGGGGAGATGCGGAGCATGGTCCTGAAGGGGTACGAACAGGTCAAGCGGGAAGGCAAGCTCCGGCTTTTCAAATCGCACCGGCCGGACTACCGCGACGGCGAGCAAAAACGCGATTTTGTCTATGTGCAGGATGTCGTCGACCTGATGTGGGAGTTTTATCGCCACCCCGGAGTTAAAGGGATATTCAACGTCGGCGCCGGGGCCGCCCGCAGCTGGAACGACCTGGCCAAGGCGATCTTTGCGGCGCTCAAACTGCCGGTCCGGATCGAATACATCGACATGCCGCCCATCCTGCGCGATAAATACCAATATTTTACCCAGGCCGACCTGGCCAAGCTGCGGAAGACCGGGCTGCCGGTCAAGATCACCCCGCTGGAAGCGGCGGTCGGCGATTATATCGTCAACTACCTGGAAAAAGGGAATGCCCGGTTCTGACCATGCGTAAACTTTTTATTACCGGCGGCAGCGGCTGCGTCGGCCATTACCTGCTCGACCTGCTCGCCCCGAACCAGGATTACCAGTTAAACCTCCTGGTCAGGAACCCGGGAAAACTCCTGTTCGATCCGGCCAAATTCCGGAACATTAACATCATCAAGGATGACCTGGTCAATATCAAAAAGCACGCCTCATTATTAAGAGAGATGGACGCGGTCATCCACCTGGCGGCGGACTGGGCCGGCAACGAAGGGAATTTTGAGTACAGCCTCCCTCTCTTTGAGGCGCTCGACCCGGAACAATGCCAAAAAGTCCTCTATTTTTCCACCGCCAGCATCCTGGGACCGGCCGGAGAAGCCGTCCATCAGGCCGAGACCCAGGGGACCCATTACATCCGCGGCAAGTATTACATGCATATGATCCTGCCGCGGCTGCCGATCTACCGGAACGTCGTCACTCTTTTCCCGACCTGGGTGATCGGCGGCGATAAAAACCACCCCTACTCCCACGCCGCCAGCGGCCTGCGCGGGATCAGGCAGTGGCTCTGGCTGATCCGCCATTTTACGGTCGACGCCAGTTTCCATTTCATCCATGCGGCTGACATTGCGGTGATCGCCGCCCATCTGCTGGAGCATCCGGCTAAAGAAAACGAGTATATCTTGGGGAACCAAGCTTTGACGGCAACGGAGCTGATCGAACAGGTCTGCGCCTACTACGGAGTAAAGAGCGGACGCCAGCTCACGATCAGCCTGCCGCTGGTCAAAACTTTAGCCGCCCTGACCGGGCACAAACTGCACAGTTGGGACCGCTATTGCTTTGAGCGGAAACATTTCACTTACGATACCGTCAACGCGGCAAGTTTTGGGCTGAAAAGTACGCTGCAGACGATCCCCCAGGTCATGAAAGACATCGGCGCATAAGAATAGCCATGAGAAAACACCTTACTTTTGCCTTTTTACTTTTGACTTTTGCCTTAGCAGCCTTTGCCCAAACGCAGGTTCTCTTCTCCCCCAAAGGCGGCTGCACCGACGCCATCGTCAACCAGGTCAATGCGGCCACCAAGACGATCGACATCATGATGTACTCTTTCACCTCCCGGCCGATCATCCAGGCGCTCGATAAAGCTAAAGCGCGGGGCGTTAGCATCAGGGTCTTGCTGGACAAAGGACAGAAAACGCAAAAATATGGTAAAGGGCGCTATCTGGCTAACCGCGGTATCATCGTTAAATACGATACCGGCAGAGGATTAATGCACAACAAGGTCGGGATCTTTGATGGCAGGGTAATGTGCACTGGCTCATTCAACTGGACGGCGCAGGCGGAAAATAATAATGCGGAAAACCTCTTATTAATCGACGACCCCGCCCTGATCAAACAATACCAGGCTCGTTTCGCTCAGCTTTGGACCACAGGCCAAGCAGCAGGGCTCGGTCCTGATCGTTAAGCCTTAACGCCAGGAGCGTCCCCAGATAAACCAGCAAGTAGACCGGGACAATGACCGGCAATCCTTTAAGCGCCAAGCCCCGCACTACGATCCCGCCCGTCAGCATGGCCGCGATCGGTTTCCAGAGAAAAAGGCTGTAAGGGGTAAAACCGACGATCCGCCACGACTGGTATAAACGGAGCAAGTTGACCGCGACGATCCCCATGGCAACCGCCGCCGCCGCCCCGACCACCCCGTGACCGGGGATCAACATCACGCCCAGGAGTAGGACGATCACCAGGTAAACGACCTGGTTCAATAAACTGAGCCAGCTCCGGCCGGTCATGTTGATGATCACCTGCGTGGCGCTGGTGCCGTATTCGAACAAATAACCGAGCGAAACGATCACCAGCGCGGCCGCGCCGCCGGTGAACCCGGCGCCAAACAGCTGCATTACTTCGGCCGGATAGACGAGGAAAAAGAACGACAACGGCAGCGTCAACATGAAGATCCAGCGGGTGATCGCCTGATAGACCGTTTTTAACGTCGCCATGTCGCCCGCCGCGTATAACTGGGAGACCAGCGGCCGGAAAACAAAGTTCAGCCCGGTCAGGATCACCTGCGACAGGGCGGCAACCTTGAGCGCGACGCCAAAAACGCCCAGGTCGGCGACCGCCAGGAAAAAGCCGGTAATGATCACGATCAATCGTTCACCGCGCGCCAAGTTGAGCGGCAGGAACGGCAACGAATAAAGCAGGACGCTCCCTTTTTCCCGCCAAGTTAGCCGGCCACGGAAAAACTCTCTCCCCCAGAGCCGGTTGACGATCAGCAGGCCGACAACGAGCAGGGCGACGCCGACCGTCAGTTCGGTCCCCACCAGGGCCAATGAAGCCAGCCCGGCCAGACTTAACGCCATTAAGGTCAGCAACCGGACCAGCGGACGAAAAATATCGCCGTAAAGGATGCCGGGAACGATCTGGAAACGGCCGACACAGTATTTATAAAGAACGGGCCAGAATAAGGCAAAGGGAATAATCAGGGAAAACAGGCGGAGCAGCCAGACCAGATCGGTCTTATGAAAGTAAGAAGCCAGGGCCGGAGCGAAAACAAAAAGCAGCCCGCCCAGGACTAAAGCATTGACCATAACGAAACCAAGCACAAAGCGAAAGAGCGGCAGCGAACTGTTCCGCCCTTTCTCCGTTTCGTATTTGGGGGTAAAATAGATTAGTCCCTGCCCCGTCCCCAGGTCGGCGAACTCGCTCAGCAAACTGGCGATCGAGAGCGCCCAGTAGTAAGCGCCCAGCAGCGCGGCGCCGAGCCAGTGCGAAGCAAAAAAGAGAAATAAGTAGGAAAGGGAATAGCTGGCCGCGTCGCCCAGCAGGCTGAAAGCCCCGCCTTTAGCGACGAGTTTCAGCTCTTTCATTTGGCGACCACGATCAGCGCCTTGCGTCCTTCACTGATGTTCTCTTTGCTGCCGGCCCAATCGTGGATCGCGTTATAGGCAACATTGTATTTGTAACGATACCCTTTTCCCCGTTTCGTCCCCGGATCGTTAGTGATGAATTCCTCCTTGCCTTCGTCATAACCGATAAAGACCAGATAGTGGTAAGCCGGTCCCGGTTGACGATAATACTTGTTCCCCAATAAGCGTCCCGCCATCGGCGCCAGTACCAAGTCTCCAGTCCCCAGAACCCCTTTAATATCTTCAACACCGAACTTATAAACGACCCGGTAATTCTTGAACCGGTAATATTCGCGAAGTAAGGCCGCCGCTTTGGCCGCCGTCAGGTCGTGATGGCCGCCCCAGCGTTTAACCTGGTAGCTGACCAGCCCCAGTATCTCCCGGTTCCCCGCTTCTTTCTCGATCGGGTATCCCTTCGCCCAGTGAACCGCCATGATCAGCGCCGCTTCTTCGCACGCGTCCTGCCACGGCTGGGCCCAGTTGGCGAACGGCGCCTGGCAAAGGAAAGGGACCTGGAGTTCGACCCGTGGCGGCAGCGCGAGCGATTTTGTCGTTGCTAACGCGCAAGAAGTTAAGCAAAGCAGGAAAACGATTATTTTCTTTGTCATTAAAAAATAGCCCCACGGGGAATCGAACCCCGGCCTCGGCCTTGAGAGGGCCGCGTCCTAACCGTTAGACCATGGGGCCATGTCAGGTTATCAGATTATCAGAATATCGCCGGGAATTCAACCCGACGCCGGCCAAGGCCAGGAGCAAGAGCCAGGAAAGACCTGTTTGCCTAATTATCCGGTTTTTGCGGAGGAACCGCCTTGATCCGTTCCATTTCGTCCTCCAGCTCCATCATTTTGATCTCGCGCCCGACCGTCAGATCATAAAACTCCTGGAGTTCCGCGACTTTTTTGGCGAGTTCCGCCGTCCGCTCCTGGACCTTGCTTTCCAAGCTCAATTTTTCTTCATATAATTCCCGGGTCCGTTCGACGACTTTTTTCTCCGATTCAAGCTTGGCCGCTTCCAGCTGCTGCGTCCGGTCCAGCACTTTCTTCTCCAGTTCGAATTTCAGCTGCTGCAGCTCTTTGACCCCCTCGTCCAGCTGCCGGTTGGTCAGGAAGAACAAACGCGCACAGACCAAAACGAACACCGCCCCCCAAAAAAAGACCTGCGCGACCAGGCTCTTTAAGTCGATCAACACCCAGCCATTGATCAGGTACAGCTCAAAAAAGAGATAGCCCAACAAAAAGAAAGCGACCAGTACGCCCAGCGTCAGCCACCAACCGGTAAACCTTTCCCGGCCGAAAATATTCCAGGACGTCCAAAAGATCGTGATCGAGCTGATGAACAAGCAGATCCCGGCCGCCACGCAAATAATATTGAATAGTTCCATCCTGTCCTCCCTCCTTTCTCTCAGCTGCTTTTTATTATATCATTATTGCCGGATCCCACGCCGTAAAATAATCCCGGCCTGGGGAACGGCGCGATTAAGATAATTCTGTGCTAAAATAATAAAGTAATGGAAAAGTTCAAATTTACCCGCTCGCCCCTGCCCGGTCTATTGATCATCGAACCGCAAGTGTTCGCCGACGACCGCGGCTTCTTCCTGGAGTTCTACAACCGCGACGAGTTCGCCCGGCACGGGCTGACCGAACCGTTCGTGCAGGACAACCACAGCCGTTCGAAAAAAGGGGTCTTACGCGGGCTCCATTACCAGATCAACCCGTCGCCGATGGGCAAATTGGTCAAATGCCTCCGCGGCAAGATCTTTGACGTTGGCGTCGATGTTCGAAAAGGTTCGCCGACCTGGGGGAAATACTATTCTGACGTTTTGACCGGCGACAACCACAAAATGCTCTATCTGCCGCCCGGCTTCGCGCACGGTTTTCTGGCCTTGGAGGATGACAGCGAAGTGATCTACGCCTGCACCGGCGTTTACAGCGCGCAGGCTGAGCGGGCGGTCGCCTGGAACGATCCGGGGCTCGGCATTAAATGGCCGGTCGACCAGGTCGGCAAGGTGGTCGTCTCCGACCGCGACCGTCAGCATCCGGGGTTGGACCAGGCGGAAACGAACTTCGAGTTCAAACGTTAAAGCGGAAGCTGAGCACGTCCCCGTCGGCAACGAGATAATCGCGTCCCTTTAGGGAAAACTTCCCCGCTTCTTTGACCTTCGCTTCGGAACCGAGGGCGATCAGATCGCCATAAGCCATGTGCTCGGCCCGCACAAAACCTTTGGCGATATCGGTGTGGATAACGCCGCCCGCTTCGGCGGCGGAAGCCCCTTTGCGGACCGGCCAGGCGCGAACCTCGTCCTCGCCGACGGTAAAGAACGAGATCAGCCCGAGCCCTTCGTAGACCAGCCGGTTCATCTTGTCGACCGCCGGCTCGTCGATCCCCATCTCTTTCATGAACTCCCCTCGCTCCTCTTCACTTAGCTGGCTGATCTCCGCCTCCAGTCCGGCGCTTAATTGGATGCACGGATAATGGTATTTCTGTTTGATCGCGGCCGTGATCGAATCGTCCTTGATCCTGTCTTCCGGCACGTTAATGACCAGGACGACCGGTTTCAGACTGAGGAACTGGTAGGCGCGGAGCATTTTATTCTGCTCATCGTTCAAAACGATCGTGCTGAGCGGCTTTTCCTGGTCGAGATGCTGTTTGAACTGTTCCATCAACGCTTTTTCCTTCAACCGTTCTTCGGATTGCTTGCTCTTGAGCTCGCGGGCGATGTTTTCCAGCCTTTTCTCGACCAGCAGCAAGTCCCCGATGATCAGTTCGCTGATAAAACCGGCTATGTCGCTCTCCGCCGTGGCCGCCCGGGAAACCCAGCAGATCTCGTCGGCGTTCCTGATCTCGCCGGCGATCAGCGTCTTGGCCGGGCCCTGGGTGGTAAAATCGGGCAAAAGCGAATATTCGATCCGGGCGTAGGTGGTTTTCTTCGGCCGGTACATCTCCACGAACCGGGCGATCCGCGGGTCGCGCACGTTGCAGGCGCCGAGCTGGACTTCCATCAGCCGCTGGCGGATATGGTCGAGCGCGACCCCGGTCAGGATGCCGAAAAGCTCCTGCTGGCCGGCTTGCGGTAAACCTAAAATATCGACTTTCATCGCTTCATTTTAACATATTGTCACCGTCTAAGCGATGCGCTATGATTCCTTTATGGACCGGTTCAGAGTAAATTTGAAAGACCGCCTGACGATCTTGATCGCTTTTGTCATCTTTGTCTGCATCGCCATCTTTTCCGTCAATTCCTATCTCCGCTCCAGTAGCGCGCTGATGAATTCCCTGCGCGATAACCTGAAAGATACCGCCAGCTCGCTTGCCCTTTCGATCAGCGCCGCGGAGGTTCGGGCGGTACTGGCCGGAAACGGCCAGACCCGGGCCTATCTTGATCTCAAGCAAAAACTGCACTCTTTCACGGTCATGGGCGACAGCAAGATCCACGCCGCCTACGTCCTGGTCATGACCCCGAAAAAGAACGTCTGGAAATTCATCGCCGACGACGAGCTCAAAGACCCGCAAAATATGACCGCGTTCGGCGAAGAGTACGACGTCAGCAATTACCCGGAAATGCAGCTGGCTTTCGGCGGCCCGATCGCCGACAAGGAGATCACCCGGGACAAATGGGGCCGCTGGCTCTCCGGCTACGCGCCGATCCGCGACGGTAGCGGCCTGCCGGTCGCCATCTTCGGCATCGACATGAAGGCGGCCGACGTCGAAGCGCTCCGCCGCGACATCACGCAAAGCGCCATGATATTCTTCCTGATCGGCATCATCGCCTCGATCGCGCTCGGCCGGCTCGGCGCTTACACGGTGACCGGCCCGATCATGGCGATCATCAAAGGGGTCAGCGCGCTTAAAGCCAGCAATTACGACGCCCGGATCAACATCAAAAGAAGCGACGAGCTCGGCGACCTGATCAACGTGGTCAACGAAATGTCCGACAAGCTCCAGGAGGTCGACAAGATCAAGACCGATTTCCTCTCGGTCATCTCCCACGAGCTGTATACCCCGCTCACCCCGATCAAAATGGGGGTCGCCCAGATCAAAATGATCCCCGGCCTGACCGAAGACCTGAAAACGGTCGCCGCCACGATCGAGCGCCAGGCCCAGCGGATGCAGGACCTGATCGACGAGGTGCTCGATTTTTCCTGGCTGGACGTCAAGGACCTGAAGCTGAACAAGGAGCCGATCAACCTGGGCTACGTCATCAACGAGGTCAAGGAAACACTGGCGCTCCCCTTGATCCGCAAAGAGATCAAGTTGAACGTTAATATCCTGCCGGACCTGCCGACCGTCCTGGCCGACCGGAAAAGGATCCAGCACGCCATCAAGATCCTGCTCGACAACGCGATCAAATTCAGCCCGGAAAAAGGGGAAGTCACGATCAACGTTATCCGGACCTCCGAGGGGGTGGAGCTGGCGGTCTCCGACAAGGGGATCGGCGTCAGCCAGGAGAACATCGACAAGCTCTTCGGCCGGTTTTACCAGACGGAAGACCACCTGACGCGGGAGCACGGCGGACTGGGACTCGGCCTGGCGATCGCCAAGCGGATCGTGGAAGCGCACCAGGGAAATATCCGGGCGGAATCGGCCGGGCTCGGCCGCGGCAGCCGCTTTGCTTTCGTCCTCCCTATCGCTTAAAGAACCGCCGCCACTCGCCGTCGATCGTCTGGATCCGCTTGAGCCGCAGCGGATCGAACCTGACCGGGTTCAGCCCACCCGCCACCTCTACTACCAGCTTAAACTCTTTCAAGATGCTCAGGTCGCGCGGATATTTACCCAAAGGGAGCGACAGGCTGACGACTTCCCGGCTGCTGAATTTGGCGAGCGTCGCGACCGAGCGCGCCAGCGATCGCTTGGCGGCGGCCGGGCTGAGCCGGTCCAGCCGGTCGTGCGAATAGGTATGGACGCCCAGCTCCATCCCCCACTCCGTCAGCTGCCGCAATTTCCGGGCGGCGCTCTCCGGCTGGCCAAATAGGTTACGGTCCCGGGCGTTGGTCTCCATCAGGACGAAGAACGTCGCTTTCAGCGGCCAGTCATCCCGGTGGCGGTCGTGAAAAGCCTTGATCATGCCGACCGCGCAGTCGGGATCGATCCGTCCGTCGGGCAAATAGCGGAACTGGCCGGCAGATGAGTCGTCAAAGGTCAGGATGATCGGGCGTTTCCCCGGCGGGATGGCGCCAAAGCCATCCAGTATATCCCGCAGGTTAAGCGGATAGTAAGCGTTGGCATAAAGCCATTCCAGGTCTCCGCGGAAATTTTCCGGGGTTCGCTGCCAGCGCCCTTCCGGCCGGCCGATCAGATGGTATTCCAGGACCGGAAAAGAGGTAAAGGAAAGCGGCTTGGCCGGCGGCAGTTGTTGCGGGGCGCAGGACCATTGCAGGCAGCAGCCGAGGAGCAAAAGGAGAACGCGCCAGTTCATCCGAGTTGTTTCTGAAGCGCCGCCCGCAGATCATCCAGCTCGAACGGCTTGACCAGGTAATCGGCCGCGCCGGCCGCGCGGCCTTCGGCGATCTCCTGCTCGCTGCACTTGATCGAAACGATAATGACCGGGATCGGGGCGGTCCGCTGGTCCTGTTGCAGTTTTTGGCAGACCTCGATCCCGCTCATCCCCGGCATCATCACGTCAAGCAGGATCAGGTCCGGCTTGTCCGCGACCGCTTTTGCCAAACCGGACGGGCCGTCGGCCGCCGTCACGACGGAATATCCTTCAAGCTGCAGGAAAGAGGCGATCATCCCGACGGTCGCCTGGTAATCTTCAATGATCAATATCTTTTTAGCCATTATGCTCCACCGGCCGTCAGCATATCATTGAGCATTTAACGAGTCAATCAGCTCGTTCAGCTCCTGGTAAGAAGCGGACTTGCCGACCCTCCCCCGCAATTCTGCGGCTCCCGGGAATCCCTTCAAATACCAAATCGCTTCCTTACGCATCCAGCCGAGTTTCGCCGCCGGCCGGATCGTTTTATACTTGTCGGTGTAACCGAGATGTTTTTTTAAAACCTTCAACCGCTCGTTCAACGGGATTTCCCGGCGATATTCACCGGACCTCAGGTAATCATTGATCTGCTCGAATATCCACGGATAGCCGAAAGCGCCGCGGGCGACCATCACCCCGTCGCAACCGGTGTCGTCGAGCATCCTTTTGGCCAGCTCCGGGGTCAGGACGTTGCCGGAACCGAAGACCGGGATGCCGACCGCTTCTTTCGCTGCCCTGATCGCCTGGTAATCGACGTCGCCGGCGTAAAGCTGGGCCTTGGTCCGGCCGTGGATGAACAAGGCTTTAGCGCCGCTCTTTTCACAGCGTTTGGCCAACCGGGCAAACTCCTTAACGTCGGTCTGGTGATAGCCGATCCGGAGCTTGACGGTGACCGGCAGCGGCAATTCGTCGCTGAGCCGGGCGATGATCCGGGAAAGCATGTCCGGCTGCCTTAACAGGTTCGCGCCGGAATATTTCTGGATCATCTTTTTGACCGGACAGGCGGCGTTGATATCAAGAAAAGGGACTTTAACCAGCTTGAGCAGCATTTGCGCCGCTTTGAGCATTACTTCGTCGTTGCCGCCGACCAGCTGGGCGGCGAGCGGCTTGTCTTTAGGGGTCGTCGCCAAAAGCAGCCCGTTCGTCCGGGAATGATTGACCAGCGCGTTGGCATCGATCATCTCGTAGAAGGCGAACTTGGCGCCGTGCTCGCGGCAGATCAGGCGAAAAGCCAGATCAGAGACGCCCGAGAGCGGCGCCAGGAGGACGTTCGACGGCAATTTATAGCCGCCGATCTTAACCGATCTCAACGACCTTCTCCCGCCCGGTCTCGCCGCGGACGATCCGAACGGCCGACTTTTTGACGCCGAAGCGTTCGGCCAGGAAAGCAATTAGCGCCTTATTGGCTTTACCGTCGACCGGCGGGGCCGTCAGGTAGACCTTGAGCCGGCCCGGTTCCTCGACCAGCTTGTTCTGCTTCGCGTTGGGGACGACTTTGATGTTATAGCGCATGTTATAAAATTATACACCATGGCCGCTTCACAAGGCCGGGATTATCATTAACCTGATCAAGGTCGTTATCCGTCAGGGGTTTAACCGGCTGGGGTATTACTGAGCGGTATTGATCTTTTTAGTTCCCGGCTGAAACTTCGCCCTGTTTTGCACGATATATACCCGGCTTATCGCTCCCGGCCGGAGAAATATCAATGTCAAATAAAATTGCTTTGTTCAGAGCAGGACAACCCGTTAATATCTATCAAGCGGCTTTTGCCGGACGCCACAGAGATAGCGGTCTCCATGGGCCTATTAACAAAACGGGGATCGTCCCCTTTGCCAGCCGATCCGACCGTTTTGCCGATCTGCCCGCTCTGAATATTTTGGAGTTTGGCCGGTTAAGCGGCGCGTTGATCGGGCCAAAATCCGGCGGCGCCGCCGAGGCCTTAAGCTCTCCAACGGATATTTACCGCCGTTTCGCCCAAATTACCGACGGAATACTGGCCCGGGTAAACCGCGTGGTCAGAGAAGAGCTGACCGAGCCGGACTTGAACATAGTTGTCGATGACGCATTATTCCTGCGGATTCAAAAGCTGGCCATTGGCGGCGATCCGCTGGGGATGTTTAAGGGGCACGCCGGTTTCTTCTTAAATCGGGCGGTGATCGAACAAACCACGCAACGCCGGGAGCGCGCCTTGTATAAAAAGGTATTTTCCGTCATGGACGATAAATTGGGCTTTCGCGCCGATCGGCTCGTTCTCTTGCCTGGACGGACGGCACTGTGCGCCCCCTGGACGGTCGTCCATGAAGTGATCCACGATGTCATCGACGTTTCCGCCAGAAAATATCCGAAGGAGTTCGCTCGTTTAGTTGACAGGATCTTCGCGCTGCTCAAAGACGAAAAACGATTTGCCGTCGAGGCTCGCGGTGGCGCAAGGCGCGCGCTCAGCTTTGGCAGCATCTTTTTCGACGCCACCCATATAAGTTATTGGTGCCTGGACGATAAGAACAACGAGGAAAAAGCGGCGGCGGTAAAGGAATTGGCCGCGAAATTCTTCTCGGGACAACTGATCGACCAATCAAGCGGGAACGGGGACAAGATCTTATATCGGCTCGCTTATTACTATTTACAAACGAATATGCCGCAAGATATCAGGGACATGTTTTTTGCACTAGGATTGCGCTGGCCGCCGGCCATTGATCTGCCTCAATAAAAGCTCGGCGTTAAGTCTAACTGAAACGTTCAGACGGATATCTTACAGGACAACTTCCTGCTTAGGCGCAAAATTGGTCGCCATCGTCCAGCAAACCGCCTTGCCGCCTTTTAAGCAGTAGACTTTAAACTCGTTATAAAAGTCCTTGAGCAGGCCGTTCTTTCTCCATTGCCTGACGAACTCCCTGGTCGGATGAGCGGCAATTTCATCTTTCAAGGTTTTGTCCTCCACCAGCTCCAGTTTGCCGCTGACCCGAACCTGAACGCCGTTTTTATAGTCGTTGAAACAAAGTTCGGCTTTCGGGTTAGCCGTGATCTGCCGGTAGACATCCTTCATTGAACCGGTGTGAAACACGATCCCGTTCTCGTCGGCCCGGTAAAGGAACATCCCCCGGCAGCGCGGCTGGTCGCCCTCGACCGTCGCCAGGTGAAAACCGGGGTTGGTTCGGATCAACTCGAATATTTCTGTTTTATTCATAATTATCTCATCACCATAAAATGATACCGATTTTATTCAGGGTTGGCTGGGGGACAGGGATTTGAACCCCGATAAGCAGATCCAGAGTCTGCTGTCCTACCGTTAGACGATCCCCCAATGCGTCAGGCTAGTAAGGAAGCTTCCACCACGACGGCTGAAAAACCAGGACAAACAGGCCAAAGGCCGTCACGAAAGCCGCCACGCCGATAAAAAGCAAAAAAGGCCATTGCAGCGGTTCTTTCCACCTTTTGTGCATCCACCAAGCGAACAGCAAGGCAACCAAGCCGACGGCCAGGGTCGATCCGCCCTTGAAAACCGGGCTCATGTTAGTGAACTTGATGAAAGCGACGCCCCACTCGTTCATGTCGGTTTAATTTTAACACAGTCGAGCGTATAATTACAGTATGGTCCAGATCAAGGAATGCGACTTTTTGATCGTCGGCGGCGGGATCGCCGGCCTGACGGCGGCGTTGGAAGCCAGCAAGTTCTGCCGAGTTATCCTGCTAACCAAGGGAAAGATCGGCGAAACGGCGACCGAAAAAGCCCAGGGAGGGATTGCGGCCGCGATCGACCAGATCAGCGATTCCACCAGCTTCCATTTTGAGGACACCATTGAGGCCGGCGCCGGGCTTTGCGACGAGGCCGCGGTCAAAGTCCTGGTCACCGAGGGGGTGGACCGGGTCCGCGAGCTGATCACCCTGGGCGCCCGGTTCGACCGGGCCGAAACCGAAGGGGGCGGCAGTTACGCCCTCGCCCTGGAGGGGGCGCACAAGCGCCGCCGGATCCTCCACGCCGGCGACGAGACCGGCGCGGAGATCGAGCGGACGCTGGGCCGCAAAGTGGTCGGCGAAGGGAAGGTCCGGATCGACCAACAGGTGGTCGGGATAGATCTGGTCATGGACGACGGCCGCTGCCTTGGCGCCCTGGCGCTTGATAAACAGAGCGGGGAGATCGTTGAGTACCGGGCCAAGGCGACTTTGCTGGCGACGGGCGGCGTCTGCCAGGTTTACCTATACACGACCAATCCGGAGTTCGCCACCGGCGACGGCGTCGCCATGGCTTACCGCGCCGGCGCGGCGGTGACCGACATGGAATTCGTCCAGTTCCACCCCACCGCCCTCGTCCAGTTCAAGCAGTTCGAGGACATCGTCGCCCTCCCCCAATTCCTGATCTCCGAAGCGGTCCGTGGCGAAGGCGGGGTCCTGCTCAATAACCGCAACGAGCGGTTCATGGAAAAATACCATGTTAAATTGGAGCTCGCCCCCCGCGACATCGTTTCGCGCGCCATTTTTCAGGAAATGCAGGCGACCGGCAGCGATCACGTCCACCTCTCATTGCGCGGGATCGACCCGGACAAGATCAAGCACCGCTTCCCGATGATCTATAAGAACTGCCTGGAACGCGGTCTCGATATCACCAAGGACAATATCCCGGTCGCCCCGGCCGCCCACTACTTTATGGGCGGGATCAAGAGCGACCTCGACGCCAAAACCAACGTCCCCGGCCTGCTGGCCGCGGGCGAATGCGCCTCGACCGGCGTCCATGGAGCTAACCGGCTGGCCTCCAACTCCCTGCTTGAGGGAACCGTATTCGGCTATCGAGCAGCCCAAAGTGCGAAGGCGGAATGCGGAATTACGAATTCATCATTCCCCACTCCGCATTCCGCATTCGGCATTAAGCCAAACCTCAGCGAAACAGATATTCAGCGTTTCAAGCTGGTGATCAAGAGCGCGATGTGGAACGGGGTTGGGATCGTCCGGTCGGCCGAGAGCCTGGCCAACGCCCGCCATAAGCTGGAGATGGTCGCCGGGCAATTACCGGCCGCGCCCGGTTCGGTCGGGGAACTGGAATTGCGCAACATGCTGCAAGTGGCGGAATTAATTACGCGCGGGGCGCTGGAGCGGACGGAATCGCGCGGCGCCCATTATCGGTCCGACCACCCGGCGGTGAACGACGCCGCCTGGCAGCGGCACCTGGTCTATCGTCAGGGGTAAAGCCGCAGGCGCCGGGTCGGCTCTTCGCCGACCGATTCGGAATGCATCTTCACTTCTTCCACCCGCTGATGCTGCAGCCGCCGCAAGTAAGCGTTTTGCGGGTTCAAGTCGACCGACTTCCTGGTTTCCCGGACCGTTCTGATCGCGTCATCGACTTCGCGCAAGGCGACGTCTTCGCTGTCTTCGACCAGCCCGATCCGGAAATAATATTTGAGGAACTTGACGACCTGGGACGAAACGTTCTTCTTGATGACGTGGACCGGCAGGTTGTGCTCCTTGGCCGCCAGCATGATCTTGGTCCCTTCCCGCGCCTTGGACTTGGTCGTCAGGACGAGGTCGGACTCGTCGAGCGCGTTCGCCGCCACCGCCGGCAGCTGCAGCGAACGCAGCGCCCGCTCCATGACCTGCTTGTTGACGCCGAAAGGGTAGATCCGGAGCGGGCCGGTATCTTTTTCCTGGAGCGACTTGTCGATCTCCGCCGCGGTCGGCTCCGGCATCGGCTTGGTCGCCTGCTGTTTGACCTCGATCTTGCCGCCGGCCGTCCTGACCCTGATCTCCGGTTTTAACGGATAACCGCGCAATTCGCCGTCCACCGCCCGCGCGACGTCGAGATAAAGGGCGAACACGTCCCGTTCGCGGATCTCGATGGCCACGTCGAACGTCGGCGGGGCCTTGCGCTCCAGGACCGTTTTTTGCGTCCGGCGCCGTTTCGCCTCTTCGTCCCCCAGGATCACGGATTGGATCCCGCCGACCAGGTCGGACAGGGTCGGATTGCTGATAATGTTATCGAGCAAGATGCCGTGGGCGGTCCCGATCAATTGCACGCCGCGCTCGGCGATCGTCCGGCAAGCCAACGCTTCGGCCTCGGTGCCGATCTCGTCGACGATGATGACCTCCGGCATGTGGTTCTCGACCGCCTCGATCATCACCCGGTGCTGCAGTTCCGGCGCCGCGACCTGCATCCGGCGGGCGTTGCCGATCCCCGGGTGCGGAATATCCCCGTCGCCGGCGATCTCGTTGCTGGTATCGACCACGATCACCCGCTTGCCGAACTTGTCGGAGAGGATGCGGGCGGCTTCGCGCAGTTTGGTGGTCTTGCCGATCCCGGGCGGCCCCATGAAGAGGATATTTTTGCCCGATTCGATCACGTCCTGGATGATGTCGTTGTTGCCGTAAACCGCCCGGCCGACGCGGCAGGTCAGGCCGATGATCTTGCCCAGCCGGTTCCTGATGGCGGAGATCCGGTGGAGCGTCCGTTCGATCCCGGCCCGGTTGTCGCCGGAAAACTGGCCGACCCGGGCGGTAACATAGTCGATATCTCCCTGGTTAACGGTCCCGCCGATCATCATCGTTCTTTTGGCAAAACGCGCCTCGGCCGGCTTTCCCAGGTCCAGCACGACCTCGACCAGGGACGACAGATCGTCCGATTCTTTTAAGACCTTTTGGATGTCTAACGGGAGGATGTTGAGCAGCTTGAGGATCTCTTCAAAGATCTCTTTGTCGCCAAAGGGAACGGAGCGTTCTTTGGCCGAGGGGGTCATTTACCCTTGACGGTCTTTTTCAGGTTGATCCCGGGGACAAAAGCGGGGCAGCGCGATTCGCCGATGGTGATCGTCGCGCCGGTCTGCGGATTGCGGCCTACCCGGCCCTTCCGCTTGCGGACCACGAAATTGCCGAAACCGACCAGGCGGACCTTTTGGCCGCTGTTGAGCGCGGCCGTGATCTCTTCGAGCGTGGCGTCAATGATCCGCTCCGCCTCGGCTTTGGAGAGGTCCATTTTCTCGCCAACCTTGCCGGCTAACTGCTTCTTGTTCATGCTTTTTTCTCCTCCTTGGCCAACAGCTGCACCCAGCGCCGGTCAACCTCGGATTGGATGCTTGCCAGCAGCTGCTCATTGCCGGGCTTGAACAGGTGCCGGAACCGATCCTGGGTCTTTAGGTATTCTACCACAGGTTTTTTCTCTTTGGGCTTGGAAATTTTGTAGACCCCGTTCTCCACTTCGTAGACCGGCCAAAAGCAGGTGTCGAATGCCAGTCTGGCCAGGACGAGGGTCTCTTCCGGTTTATAACCCCACCCCAAGCGGCACGGCTGCAGAACGTTCATGAACTTTGGCCCCCGGATCGAGAAAGCTTTTTCCGCCTTCCGGGTCAGATCGGCCCAGTTACCGATGATCGCCTGGGCAACGTAAGGAATGCCGTGGGCGACCATGATCTCGGTCAGGTCTTTCCGCCATTGGACTTTCCCCTGGCCGACTTTCCCCGCCGGCTCAGTCGTGGTGTTCGCCCCCATCGGGGTCGCCCCGGAGCGCTGGACCCCGGTATTCATGTACGCTTCGTTGTTGTAACAGACGTAAAGCAGATCGTGACCCCGCTCCATCGCTCCGGAGAGCGATTGCAGGCCGATGTCATAGGTCCCGCCGTCGCCGCCGAAAGCGACAAAGTTGATATGCTGGGTGATCTTCCCTTTCTTTTTAAAGTTCTGGTAGGCCGCTTCCACGCCCGATAGCGTCGCGCCGGCATTCTCGAAAGCGTTATGTAAAAAGGGAACGTTCCAGGCGCTGTACGGAAAGATCGTGGTCGAAACCTCCAGGCAACCGGTCGCGGAAACCACGACGACCGGGTCCTTGCTGGCTAACAGGATCTGCCGGACGGCGATCGGCGCGCCGCAGCCGGGACACATCCGGTGCCCGCCGGTCAGCGGCTCTTTTCTGGTCGATAATTCTTTTAACGATGCCATTTGCTACTCCCTATCCCTCTACTCTCTAACCCCTAAGTATTGCACCAGCGGCTGCTTCTCCACGCTCTGCAGCGCGGTAAAGACCGAACGGAGCAGCGGCAGGTCGATCTCGCGGCCGCCCAGGCCGTAGACATAATTTATCAATTTAGGCCTTTTGGCTTCGGCATACAGCGCCGAGCGGACCTCGGCGAAAACCTGTCCGCCCTGGCCCGCCCAGCCGTCGGACCGGTCAAGCACCGCGACCGCCTTGACGTTCGCCAGCGCCTGGGCGATCTCTTCGGCCGGGAACGGCCGGAAAACGCGGACTTTGAGCATCCCCGCCTTCACTCCCTTGGCTCTGAGCTCGTCGATCACGACCTTGGCGGTACCGCAGGTCGAACCGAGCGCGACGATGGCGATCTCGGCGTCGTCAAGCTTATAAGCTTCGAACAAGCCGTATTTCCGGCCGAATTTCTTGGCAAATTCCTCGCCGACTTCCAAAATGACCTTTTTGGCGTCTTTCATCGCCTGGGCGACCGGCAGCCGGTGTTCAAAATAATAGTCCTGCAGGTCGAGCAAGCCGACAGAGACCGGCTTATTGACGTCAAGCAGGCCGTTGGCCGACTTGCGGTCCCCGCCGATGAACTCCTTGACCTCTTTATCTTCCACGATTTCGATCCGGTCGAGGCAGTGGCTGATAATAAAGCCGTCGGTCGTCACCATCGCCGGCAGGTGGACGCGCGGGTCTTCGGCGATCCTGACCGCCTGGATCAGGCTGTCGTAGGCTTCCTGGGAGTTCTCGGAAAAGATCTGCAGCCAGCCGAAATCGCGGGCGGCCATGGTATCCGAGTGGTCGCAATGGATATTGATCGGCCCGGAAATGGCGCGGTTCACGTCGCACATCACGATCGGCAGCCGGAGCGCCGCGGCGATCGGCAGGATCTCGTACATTAAACACAAGCCTTGCGAAGAGGTCCCGGTCATGACCCGGGCGCCGGTCGCCGAAGCGCCGACGCAGGCGGACATCGCCGAATGTTCCGATTCGACCGCCACGAAATTAGTATCGACCAGGCCGTCCGCCACGTATTTGGCAAAGATCATGACGATCTCGGTGGCCGGGGTGATCGGATAGGCGGCGACCACGTCGGGGTTGATCTGGCGCATCGCCTCCGCCATCGCCTCGTTGCCCGTCTTCGCTACTACTTTTGACATCCTGCTTCTTCCCTCTCTGGTTTCATTTCCAACGCTTTGTTCGGTTTGACCGGACATTCCTTGACGCAGATCCCGCACCCTTTGCAGTGATCGTAGTCAATGCCGGTCATTTTCCCGTCTTTAACGATGATCGAGGAGTCCGGACAGGAGATCCAGCAGAACATGCAGTGGATGCATCTTTCCGGGAACCAAACGGGCCGTTCGCTCCGCCAATCCCCGGTCTTGAATTCAGCGGCCGACCCGCCCTTGACGACGTCGCCTTCGGGCAGTGATTTCCAGCCTGGTTTTGCTTCGCTCATTCGCCAATTACCTCGTTATAAGCGCGTTTGATCGCTTCCAGGTTCCCTTTAATGACTTCCGGCTTGGAAGCGAATTTCTTTTTTAGTTTTTCTTCCGTATCTTTGATCATCGAGTCGATCGGCAAAAGTCCGGACGCTTTGACCAACGCACCCATCATCGGCGTATTGGGGATATCCCGGCCGATCGTCGCCTTGGATATCCCGGAGGCATCAACGGTAAAGACCTTGGCTCCTTTGAGCTTCAGTTGTTTCCGGATATCGGCCGGGCATTGCTTGGTATTGACAATGATCTTGCCGTCAGCCGGTAAACCGGCCGTGACGTCGACCGAGTCCATCAGCGTCGGATCGAGGACGATCACGACGCTCGGCTCGGTAATCGAACAATGGAGGTTGATCGGCTGGGAGGAGATCCGGTTAAAAGAGGCGACCGGCGCCCCCATCCGCTCCGGCCCGTATTCAGGGAACGCCTGAATGTTCTTGCCGAGCGACAAGGCCGCTTCGCCAAAAAGAAGGGCAGCGGTTTTTGCGCCCTGCCCTCCTCTACCATGCCATCTTATTTCAACGGTGCTATCCATGCTTCCAACTTTCCAAGCGCAATCTTATCAAAAGCCAGGCCGAAAATCAAGAGGATAATTACCGGGACCAACGCGCCGGTGAACGCCAGCCACTTCGGCACGCCGTAGACCCGGCGGCCCGAGACCGCCCACAAGCCGTAAACGTAGAGCACGGTCAAACCGTAGAACAGATTATAGCCGACCCGGAACAGCGCAAAGTCCAAGAGGCCGTAACGGGTAAACACCGCGAGCAAGCACGGGATAACGCCGGCCAGGGTAACGGCGCTGCTGTATAACGACTGCTGGATCATCCTCGGCAAATGCCCTTTGCCGCCCATTAGTATATATGTATAATGCAGGACCGCGCCGATCCCGTAGAAAGCCGCGCCCAGGCCGACGACCAGCAGACCCCCCAGGATAAAAGCCGTGATCAGGAAAAAGACCAGCGCCAGGGTCACCAGTACCGGCAGCACGACGATCAGCTTCCACCCCCTGACCGCTTCGACCAGGGTCGCGCCGATCGGGACGTACTGCACGATGAAAATGGTCAGGGCAACGAGCGCCGCCAGCAGCCAGGCGGTCTGCAGCAGGAAAGTCAGCGCTTTTTCTTTCCAATCTTCTTCTTTCAGGCGGGTAAAAAAGAGGATCGGCCTGGCCATGATCGTCCACCAGGTAATAAAGTACTCCTTCAGGGTTTTGCTCATATATTAACCTCTCTTCGCCCTTCCAGGGCTTTCGATAGGGTCGCCGGGTCCGCGTAATCCATGTCGGCGCCGATCGGCAGGCCGTAAGCGATCCTGGTCATTTGGACCCCCAGCGGCTTGAGCAGCCTGTTCAGGTAAATGATGGTCGCCTCCCCTTCGGTCGTCGGGCTAATGGCCAGGACCAGTTCCTTGACCGGGCTCCGGCTAAGCCGGGCGAGCAGTTCCTTGATCCGCAAACTGTCCGGCTCGACCCCGTCCAGCGGTGAAATAACGCCGCCCAGGACGTGATATTTTCCATTATACACTCCGGAACGCTCGATCGCCACCAGGTCCTTCGGCTCGGCGACGACGCAGATCTGGTCAGCGCGGCGGGAAGCGTCGGCACAGATCCGGCAGGGATCGATATCGGTGATGTTAAAGCACTGGGAACAGTATTTAAGCCGGTCCTTGGCCTGCAGGATCGAGCCGACCAGGGCCTCAACGCTCTGCCGCGAGCTCCCGAGCAGGAAAAAAGCCAGCCGTTGCGCCGATTTTGGCCCGATCCCGGGGAGTTTTTGCAGTTCGTCGATCAATTTCGCCAGCGATTCCGCGTACATCGTTTTTTCATTTTATGCTATAATTGGCCAATATGCAAGGCACCAGCAGGGCGGTCTTTGTCGACCGCGACGGGACGATCATCGAGGATTCCGGTTACATCAGCACTCCCAAAGAGGTCCATTTTCTCCCCGGTTCGATCGAGGCGCTCCGGCAACTGAACCAGGCCGGGTTCAAGGTCATCGTCATCACGAACCAATCCGGGGTCGCCCGGGGCTTTTTCAGCGAGGATATGGTGCAAACGATCGATAAGTTCATCCATAAGCAGGTCTTGAGCGGCGGCGGCCATATCGACGCCTTTTATTATTGCCCGCACCATCCCGAACACGGCGTGTACCCTTACCGGCAGGAGTGCGCCTGCCGCAAACCGAGTCCCGGCATGATCAAACAAGCGGCCCAAGACCATCATCTCGACCTGGGCCGCTCGTTCATGGTCGGCGATCACAGCTGCGACGTGCGGGCCGGTAAAACCGCCGGCGTCAGGACGGTCTTTGTGCTGACCGGCCACGGCAGCCGGGAAAAAGCCAAACTGGCCGACAAGCCGGACCACACCGCGCCCAGCCTGGCGGAAGCGGTCGCCTGGATCATCAAGGAGGGCAAATAATGGAAAGCTTGAAAAAATACCTTCCCTTGTTCAAGGGGAAAAAGGTCCTGGTCTTCGGCGACCTGATGCTCGACGAGCATATCTGGAGCCGGGTTACCCGGATCTCGCCGGAAGCCCCGGTCCCGATCGCCGACGTGGTCAAAACCACTCACGTCCCGGGCGGCTGCGGCAACGTCGCGGCCAATATCACCGCGCTGGGGGCGACCCCCTACCTGGTCGGCATCATCGGCAACGATAGCTCGGGCGATAAGCTGGTCAAAGCCCTGAGCAAGGCCAAGATCCCAACCGCGTATTTGCTCCGGGACAACGACCGCCCGACGATCCTCAAATCGCGGATCATCGCCGCGTCCCAGCAGATGGTCCGGGTCGACCGGGAAGACCGGACCCTGGTTTCCCCGCTGCTGGCGAAAAAGATCACGGCACGCCTGAAAGAACTGATCACCCGGGTCGACGCGGTCATCATTTCCGATTACGAAAAAGGCCTGGTCACCCCGGCGCTTTGCCAGTTCCTGATCAAACTCGCCCACCGCCACAAGAAACCGGTCGCGGTCGATCCCAAGGGGTTCGACTACGCCAAATACCGCGGGACCACCATTATTACCCCGAACCAGAAGGAGGCCGCCCTGGCCGCCAAGATCGTGATCCGGGATGAGGCCGACCTGAAAAAAGCCGGACAATCCCTGCTCCGCGCGGTCCGCAGCCGCTACGTCCTGATCACCCGCGGGAAAGCAGGGATGAGCCTGTTCGACCAAAAAGGCCCGACCCATATCCCGGCGATCCCCCGGGAGGTTTTTGACATTACCGGCGCCGGCGACGCCGTGATCGCGACCTTAAGCTTGGCGCTGACGGCCGGCGCGCCGATGAAGCAAGCGTGCGCGATCGCCAATTACGCCGGCTCGATCGTGGTCGGCAAGATCGGCACCGCCCCCTGCTCCCTGGCCGAGCTGGAAGTCGCCCTGGAGGGACGCGAGCCGATCGCCCGCAAGATCAAGCTGCGCCAGGAAATGGCCGCGATCGCCCGGAGCCTGCGCGCCGAAGGGAACAAGATCGTTTTCACCAACGGCTGTTTCGACATCCTCCACCTGGGGCACGTCCGTTATCTGCGGGAAGCAAAAAAGCTCGGCGACATCCTGATCGTCGGCGTCAACACCGACGCCTCGGTCTCCGCCCTGAAGGGGCCCGAACGGCCTTACGTTTCCGAGCTGGAACGGGCCGAGATCCTGGCTTCCCTGGAGTGCGTCGATTTTGTCGTCCTGTTCAGCGAACTGCGGCCGGATAATTTGCTCAAGGCGATCAGCCCGCAGATCCACGTCAAGGGGGGCGACTATAAGGCGTCCGAACTGCCGGAGAAAAAGCTGGTCGAATCGCTCGGCGGCCAGGTCGTGGTCATCCCGCCCATTAAAGGACGCTCGACCACCAATATCGTGGCCAAGATCTTGGGCAAGCAGCAATGAAAAAAGCTTTACTGGTCGTTAGTTGTTTATTGTTAGTCGTTGGCGGCGCCGGCGCCTGGCGCATCACGCCGGAGCTGCAAAAGGAACTGGCGCAGAAACAGGCGGCCGTGCGGGCAAACCCGACCGATCCCGACACCCGGTTCGACCTGGCGATCACCATGGCCTACACCAACAATCTCCAAGACGGCTGGGCCAACCTGAAAAAAACGGTCGAGCTCGATCCCGGCTACCGGAAAAAAGGGCTCGAACTCTATATCGCTAAAGTCACTGCCGCCCCCAGCGACTGGCGGCTCCGTTTCCGGCTGGCTTTCGCCTACTATTTCAACGACCGGAAAAAAGAGGCGATCCGCGAGCTCGACAACGTCCTGAAGATCGATCCCTACAATGTTTGGGCTTACGGTTATATCGCCCTGATCTACGGCGAGCTCGGCGAAGTCGACACCGCCATGGACTACACCCGCCGGGGACTGAAGATCGACAGCAACGTCGCCGCCCTCCACGCCCTGCTGGGCGAAGGCTACAACCGCAAAGGCGATAAATGGAAAGGATTTTCCGAGATCATGGAAGCTCTGCGGTTGCGCGCGCTAGGCTATTAACATGAGCCGTTTTTGGCAGATCACCCTAACCGCGCTCTGCCTGGCGTTCGTCGGCTGGCTCTTCTACTGGGCGCTGTTCGCTCCCAAAAAAGACCTATCGCAGCTCATTTATACCACCATGATGGAACAAGCCAAACAGGCCGACCTGTCGTTCAAGCAGGTCAGCTTCGAGGAAAACTCCAACGGCGAAAAATTCTGGCAGTTGCAAGCCGTCAGCGCCATGGTCAACAAGAACACCGGCCTGGCCACCCTGCAGAATACCCGGGGGACTTTCTACAAAAAAGGGAAAGCCGTCCTCAAATTCCGCTCGCCGGCCGCCCTCTGGGAGATGAACAAACAGGAGATCTACCTGGACAAGCCGCTCGGTTATGACGCCGCGTACGAAAAACAGGTGTTGGCGCTGATCAAGGGCTTGCAAGCCCAGCCGCTCTCGGTCTTCAACCTCCCCCAGGCCTATCGCCAGGGGCTCGGCTACTGGTTCCAGGCCAAGAACCTGAGCTGGAAAGTCGCCGACCAGCTCCTGCTTTGTACCGGTGGGATCAGCCTGAACAAGGGCGAGGTCAGCGGCCAGGCGGCAACGCTCAAAGGGGACGTCGAATTCAACAACGTCGTGCTGGAAGGGGAGCCGCGGTTCCAGATCGCTTCGTCCGGCAGCGCGCCGGTCACGATCGAAGCGGTGAGCTTTGAGATCGCCAGCGCGGCCGATCTTTTGACCGCCCGCGGCAACCCGGTGATCTCCTGGCGGGAAGCCAGGATCACCGCCCAGGCCGCCAGCTATCGCCAAACGGCGAAGGTCCTGAAACTGACGGGCGACGTGCGGGTCACCTACAAGGATATCAGCGCGTCGGGCTCGGCGGCCGATTACCTGGTCGACAGCCAAAAGGTCGTACTGACCGGCGACGCCCGGGCAAATCAGGCGGGGAATAACCTGTCCAGCGACCGGATCGTCGTTTCGCTCGCGGAACAAAAGATCGCGCTGGCCGGACGCAGCCGCGTCGTGATCGGCGAGGAGCAGAGCAAACCATGAGCCTGCAACTGGCCGCTAAACCGAGATTAAAACCCCAAACAGCCGGCCGCCGGAGCCAGTACGACCTGGCGATCATCGGCGGCGGACCGGCCGGACTGACGGCCGCCCTGTACGCGCTGCGGGCCGGCCTTAATACCGTGTTGATCGAGAAAATGGTGCTCGGCGGCCTGGCCTCGACCACTTTTCAGGTCGAGAATTATCCCGGTTTCCCGGACGGTATCGCGGGCCTGACCCTCGCCCGCCAGATGGAAGAACAGGTAGGAAAATTGGGGCTCAAGGTCATCTGGGAAAAAGCCCAGACGGTCAAGAAAAAGAACGCCCAATTCACCCTGCAGGTCGAAGGGCAAAGCCTGACCGCCCGGGCGCTGATCATCGCCGCCGGCACGGAGATCGCCAAGCTCGGCGTCCCCGGCGAAGAAGAGTTCCGCGGCAAAGGGGTATCATATTGCGCTACCTGCGACGGGCCGTTCTACAAGGACAAGAACATCATGGTGGTCGGCGGCGGCAACGCGGCGGTCGAGGAAGCGCTGTTCCTGACCCGCTACGCCGGCAAGGTCACGATCGTCCACCGCCGCGACCAGTTGCGGGCCGACAAGATCGTGGCCGACCGGGCCAAAAGCCATCCGCAGATCTACTTCCACTGGCACTCGGTCGTCGAAAAGATCAGCGGCGATAAAACCGTCAACCTGGTCGCGGTCAAGGACCTGCAGACCGGGAAAAGCCTGAACGTGCCGGTGGACGGGCTGTTCATTTACGTCGGCAACAAACCGAACTCGGCCCCGTACCGCTCGCTGGTCAAGCTGGACGACCAGGGTTTCATTTTGACCAACGAGCAGATGCAAACGGCCACCCCCGGCGTTTTCGCCGCCGGCGATATCCGGGCCAAGAGCCTGCGCCAGATCGTGACCGCGGCGGCCGACGGCGCGATCGCCGCCGATGCCGTCCGCCGTTACCTGGAAAAACTTGACTCCCCGAACGGGAAGCGTATAATCACAAGCGGATGAAAAAAGTCTTTACCTATATCATGATCGGCCTGGTCCTGCTGCTGTCGGCCCTCCCCGTCCGGGCGGAGACCGGTCCTTTGGCCGGCTGCCAGGCGCCGGATTTGCGCTTAACCACTCTGGCCGGCAAACCGCTCGCCCTGCAGGATTACCTGGGCAGCAAGAAAGTGGTGCTCACCTTTTTTACCAGCTGGAGCAAGTCCAGCCAGGCTCAGCTGAAACTGCTGGGAGAGATCGCCGCCGCGCATCCGGGCGACGTGCAGGTCCTGGCGGTCTCGTTCGATAAAAAGACCAAGCAGCTGCGCTCTTTCCTGGCCGCTGCCAACCCGAATTTCCCGGTCCTGCACGACCGGAAACTGACGGCGAGCGATGCTTTTCAGATCCTGATCATCCCGACCACGTTCTGCATCGGCCGCGACGGCGTGATCGCCAAGGTCCTGGTGGATTACGACGAGAACGTCAAAAAAGCGCTGGCGGAGTGGTTAAAGGACTAAGACCCTGACCGCGAACCGGTCCACCGCCTTGGCCGGCCCCTCCCACACCCGGTAATAAAGCAGCTTGATATCGCCATAACCTTTTTTTAACGGCACGATCTCCCAGAAACTTGTCCCGCCGCTCCCCACCCGGCCGGTCGCGGCCGGATCATAGCCGGAGCGCCGCACCTTGAACCGCGTCTCGTCCAGGGCGGCGATATACCAGTTATAACCGGTGGTCGGATTGGCGGCCAGTTCGATCCGGAACGGCCGGTCCTTCTTCGCCCAGAACATTTTACCGTGCTGCTGGTTGCGCAGCAGCGTGACAAAGGAATTGTGGTAACGAAAACTGGCCGCGATCGCTGCCGCTTCGGCCGACAGCCCCTCGTCCGGATAGATCATGACCGCCTTGACCGGCTGTGCGCCAAGTTTACGGGCTTTGGCCAGGGGGAAATAATAGAGCGGACCAACTATGGTCTGCTGATTAATTTCCCCGCTGTCGGTATCTTCGTGCCGTACAACCTCCCAGTAAGTTCTGTAACCTTTGACGTTATAAGCGGAAGTGACTGGTTCGATCCGGACCAGTTTTGTGAAGTTCTGGATATCGACCGAAGCGGCAAGCCGGACGTAACGGTCAAAAGGCATTTGGGCGTAGTCGGTCCCGGTCGGCAGCGCCTGGACGGTAATGGTGCGCTGGCCGGCTTTCAGTTCAACGCCATTCTCTGCCTTGACCCAGTTGAGCGGTTTAGCCTGATAACCGGCCGGATAATCGACGGAAAAACCAAAATCGCGGTTATCATAAGACCGTTCGTTCTCGCCGCCGCTGCAGCCGACCAACACGACCGCCGCCAGCAAAAAACCGAGCCAACCGCTCCGTCGCCTCATTCGTACCTCAGGGCGATGACCGGATCAAGCTTGGCCGCCCGCATGGCCGGATAAACGCCGAAGAATATGCCGACCGCGGCCGAAACGACCGTCGCCAGGATGACCGCCCACCAGGCGATGACCAGCGTCCCCTTAATAAAGAACATGATGAGGAAAGCCCCAAGCAAACCGAGGATAATACCGAGGAACCCGCCGATCAAACTGATCATCATCGATTCGACCAAGAACTGCAGAACGATGTCCCGGCTTTTGGCGCCGATCGCTTTCCGCACGCCGATCTCCCGCACCCGTTCGTTGACGGCCACCAGCATAATGTTCATGATGCCGATCCCGCCGACCAGCAGGGAAATGGCCGCGATCCCGGTAATAAAACCGGTCAAAGCGCCGAGAATGTTATTAACGATGTTCAAGATGCCCTGCTGGGTCATGAAGCGGAAATCATCATTGCCCAGACGGCGCAAAGTGACCACCCGGACTTTTTCCTTGACCTCATCCAGCTTATTGACGTCTTTCGGGAAAATATTGAAACGCATAATATTATAATTGCCGAACATGTTTTTAACGATCGTGACCGGCAGCGTGATCCGCCGGTCCATGTCCATCGGGCCGATGCTGCCGCGCGCTTCGGAGACGCCGATGATCAGGTACTGGTTGCCGTCCATCTTGAGCCGTTCGCCCAACGGATCGCTCTCGCCAAACAGCTCCGTTGCCGCCCGGGGCCCGATCACCACTACCCGGCGCCGCCCTTCGACTTCCGCTTCGGTAAAATAGCGGCCGCTCGCCATTCCCCCCCCCATCAGTTCCAGCGCATTCGCCGTCATCCCCATAACCGCCGCGCTCTTGACCGTCTTTTTTCCGTACGACAGGTCGCCGGAACCGATATTCAGCGCCACAACATCCCTGATCTCCGGCACCCGGCTTTTGAACAGAGCGATATCGGCAAAGGTAAATTTGGGGTTGGGCGGGGCGCTTTGATCTTTGCCCGCCACCAGGATAAACGAATCGTAACCGGCGCCCAGGTTCTTGATCTGGTCGGTCACGTAGCTCTTGGCCCCCTCGCCGATCGTTACCAGCGTAATGACCGAAAAGATGCCGATGATCACGCCGAGCATCGTCAGAGCGCTGCGAACCTTGTTCGACAGCAAGGCGCGCCAGGCTTGCTTCATCTCTTCCCAAATGGAATATAACAATACGTTCATACTTCGAACCTCAAGGCTTCGACCGGATCGAGCTTGGAAGCGCGCATCGCCGGATAGACCCCGAAGAAAGTCCCGACCAGGAAAGCGACCAGGCAAGCCATGTAAACCGCCCCCCAGGCGATTACGGCGCTCATTTTCAGCCAGGCCATGATCCCCCAGGCGGCCAGCGTCCCGATCGTGATGCCGATCAGCGCCCCGCCCATCGTGATCAGGACCGATTCGATCACGAATTGCAGGAAAATATCGCGCCCTTTGGCGCCGATCGCCTTGCGGATGCCGATCTCCCGCGTCCGCTCGGTCACCGCGACCAGCATGATGTTCATGATGCCGATCCCGCCGACCAGCAGGGAAATGGCCGCGATCGCCGAAACGATGCCGGTCATGGCGTTTAAAATATTATTAATGATATCGATCATTCCCTGCTGGGTATGGATGTGAAAGTCTTCTTTGCGGTGGCGCGCGATCAGGATCTTTTTTATCTCCTGCACCGCCTGCGGCACCTGGTTTTCGTTATCGACCGTCACGAACATCTCCCAGATCTTATTGGTCCCCAGGACCAGTTCCGACAGCGTTGACGGGATCAGCACCATGTCGTCCATGTCGTAGGTCAGCATCGTCCCCTTCTCTTCCAGCTGGCCGACTATCTTGAAGCCGATGCCGTTGATCTTGATGTTCTCGCCGACCGGCGTGCTTTCACCGAACAGATTGCGCGCCACCGTTTTACCGATGACCGCCACCCGTTTGCGCCCGGCATCCTCGGCGTGGGAAAAGAAGCGTCCGACGTCCGCTTTTTGTTTATAAGCGTATGGATAATCGGCCGACACGCCGAGCGTGTAACCCGGTTTGTATTCTTTTTTCCCGTAGTTCAGCCGGCCCCGGCCGACGAATTCGGTCATCAGGTACTCGAGATTATTGACCTTGGCCCGCAAGGCCTGGCCGTCGGCGTAGGTCAGGCTCATCTCCATCGTGTGCGAATTCTCTTCGCCGGGATTGATCGTAATGCTGTTGGAGCCGACGCCCCAGCTGCCGACTTGGTCTAAAATGTAGCTTTTCGCCCCCTCGCCCATCGAGACCAGGGTGATGACCGCCGCGACGCCGATGATCACGCCGAGCATCGTTAGGAGCGAGCGGGTCCGGTTCGCCAGCAGCGAAGCGGCCGAGATCTTGAAAGGTTCGACCAGGTTGATCATTTTACCGGTTCGTCGGAAACGATCAATCCGTCTTTCAGGCGGACAATGCGCTTGCTGTGGTCGGCGATCTCCTGATCGTGGGTAACAATGATCAAGGTGATCCCCTTGCGGTTCAATTCCTTAAAAAGACGAATAATCTCTTCGCCGCTGCTCGAATCGAGGTTCCCGGTCGGCTCATCAGCTAAAATGAGCGAGGGATCATTGGCCAGCGACCGGGCGATCGCCACCCGCTGGCTCTGCCCGCCGGAGAGCTCCGACGGCTTGTGGTACATCCGTTCCTTGAGCCCGACGATCTCCAGCAGCTTGGCGGCTTTTTCCCGCCGCTCCTCAAAACCGATGCCGGCGTAAATCAGCGGCAGTTCAACATTTTCAATGGCGTTCAGCTTCGGGAGCAGGTTGAAAGTCTGGAAAACGAAACCGACCTTCTTGTTGCGGATCTCCGCCAGGCTGTTGTCATCAAGCTCGTCAACATCGACCTCATCCAACCGGACATCGCCGGCCGAAGGCCGGTCAAGACACCCGAGGATATGCATCAGGGTCGATTTACCGCAACCGGACGGGCCCATGATCGAGACGAACTCGCCTTTTTCGATCCGCAGGTTGATCCCGCGCAGGGCGTTGACCTCGACCGTCCCCATCTGGTAGGTCCGTCTGACGTCGGTGATCCGGACGACCGGCTGGCCGCTGTTAGCGCTCAATCTTGACCCTCCCCCTGTCCTTCAGCTTGGTCACGTTGCTGACCGCCAGCAGATCACCGGCACTGAGTCCCGATACCGCTTCCACGCTGCTGAACGAGCGGATCCCGATCTCGATCTTGGCCTCCCTGACCCGGTTGAACTTGTTGACCAGATAAACGAACGAACTGTCGTTCTTGCTGACCAGCGCTTCGCGCGGCACGATCAGGGCACGGTCGTTCTTTTTGGTGGCGATGTCGACGTTGACCGACATGTTGACCTTGAGCTCGCGGCTGCCGTCCAGAAAACGGATCTTACAGGGGAACACGTACGATTCCTCGTCCATTTTCACCCGGCCGCCGACCTTGCGCAGCTCCGCCAGCGGGGCGATCCAGTAGATCTCCCCAGCAAAGACCTTGTCCGGATAGACGTCGGAAGTGATCTTGACCTTGTCCCCCATCCGCACGTTGCCGATATCGATCTCGTCGATCTGGGCGTTGACCCAGGGCCGGGAGTAATTGACCACGACGATCGCCGGTTGTCCGGGGGTCGCGGTCTCGCCCGGGTCGTAATTGACCTTGGCGACGATCCCGTTGGCCGGCGCCACCAACCTGGTCGTATCGTCAAATTCCGCGAGCGTTTGCCCGCCGTAGACCCGTTGGCCTTCCCGTACGTTGATCACCATGATCTTGCCGCCCATTTTCGGGCTTAATTCGTAGACCGGGGCGTCGACGATCCCGCTGGCGGTCACGACCTGTTCGATCGGCCCTTCGACAACGGTCGCTACTTTAACGCCGACCACGTCGCGGTTATACCAGTTGTAACCGGACCAGCTCACCAGCAACAAAACCAAGCCGCCGACGATCCACATCCACCTTTTCATTTGGAACTTGTTGTTTGCCATTTTACAATACCTCTTTTCCGATCACTTTATTGATCTTCGCTTTGGCGATCTCGACATTGAACAGCGCCTGTAAATTGTTGACCCGGGCCTGATTGAGCGCGACCTGCGCGTCGATCACTTCCAGGTTGGTCCCGACGCCGGACTGGTAGCGCGTCGAGGAAACTTTGTAGCTTTCTTCGGCGGAATCGACCGCTTTTTGGGTCGAGCCGATCGTGTCCAGCGTCGCCTTGAGGCTGAGCAGCGCGTCCCGGACCTCCAGCGCGATCCCGTTCCGGACCTGTTCTTCGGTCGAGCGCTGCGCGTCCAGGTTGGCAGAAGCTTCCCGGATCCGGTTTTCCCGGCCTAAACCGTCGAACAGCGTCCAGGAGCCGGCGCCGGTGACCCGCCAGCTGTTGACGTCGAACTTGTACGCCGGATATTCGGAGATCTGGTTGCCGGTCGAAGCCGAGAGCAAAACGGTCGGCAAGTATTCCGACTGATAAAGCCGCAGCGTATCTTCGCTGATCCCGGTTGTCAGCAGGAATTGCTGCCAATCCGGCCGGCTGGCATAAGCCTGGCCGAGCAGGTCCTTGTAAGACGGCAGGCCGGCGATCTTGCCGGTAAAGCCCTCTTCCTTGATCGCGACCGGCTGTTCCAGGTCGTTCCCCAGCGCATTGTTAAAAGCATCTTTGGCCAGCTCAACCCCGTTCTTCGCCTGGGTCAGGGCGACCTCGGAATTAGCGACCTGGACCTCCGTCCGGAGCAAGTCGGCCTTAGTCACGACCCCGGCGTTCAGCATCGACTGCACCTGCTGCTGGTGCGATTGGGCCATTTGCAGGGATTCCTCGGACAATTTGGCCAATTTTTGGGCCGCCAGGACTCCGTAGTAAGACTGCGTAACATTATATGAAGTGTCGATCACGGTCCGCCGCAGGTCCTGCTGGGCCAGGTCGGCGCCCCGCTTGGCAATGCTGTAGCCGGGGACCAGCGCCGCCACAAAGAGCGGCTGGGACAGCGACCCCTGCAGGGACTTGCTGGTCATCACCGCGTCGGTGCCAAAGGTCATGTTCTGGGTGACCACTCCCATCGTGGTCGGAGTGGTAATTTGGACGGTCGATGGCTGGGCATAAGATCGGCCCAGCGAACCGTCGATCTTGACCGTTGGGAAAAATGAGCCGATCGCCTGGTTAAGCTTGGCGCCGGCCGCGACCGCCTTTTTCTGGGAAGCCAGGACGGCCGGGTTCTGTTTGAGCGCCAGGCTGACGCTGTCGCTCAAGGTCAACGCCGGCGCCGCCGTGGCCAGGGCCAAAGACAGGAAAACGGACAGGATAACCGCGTTTTTTGTCATGCTCATAATTTTACCTCACCCTTTCCCGGAGAGCAATTTTTTCATCTTGCCGATATGGGCCGTCACTTTTTTAAACATAATATCCATGTGCCGGGCATGGACGAAGACCAACCCCATCATCCCCAGTCCCTGCAGGACAACCAGTTTATCCCCCGCTTTGATCTTAAAATCGCGGCGGGCCTTGGCCGGGATCACGACCTGGCCGCGTTCGCCGACCGTCACCGTGTCGTAAAAGATTCCTTCCATAACGCTGCCTCCTTAATGCATGGGATAATATGAATGGTATGATATATCATACCATAACCGGCGGCGCCTGTCAAGCCTTAATCCAGCTTGCGGCGGAATTCCAGGACGCTGGCGGTCAAAAGGGCCACCCCGAAGACCAGCAGGGCCAGCACGTTAAGCCAGAGGTATTCCATCCCTACCCCTTTCAGGAACAGCCCCCTGACTATTTCCAGAAAGTAGCGGGCGGGGATGAAATAGGTCACCAGCTGGATCGGCCCCGGCATGTTGGCGATCGGGAAGATGAAACCGGACAGGATAATGGAGGGGATCATCACGAACAGCGCCGCCATCATCGCCTGGCGCTGGTTGGCGGAGACGATGGAGATAAAAACGCCCAACCCCAACCCGGTCAGCAAAAATATCCCCCCTAACCCGAACAACAGCAGCGTACTTCCCCGCATCGGCACCCAGAACCACCACCGGGCGACCAGGTAAACCAGCACGATATCGATCAAGGCGACGATCGAGAACGGCAGCAATTTGCCCAGGATCAGCTCCGTCGGCCGCAGCGGAGTGACCAGCAGCTGTTCTAATGTCCCTTTTTCCTTTTCCTTGACGATCGAAAACGAGGTCAGGAGCATGCTGATGATCATCAGGACCAGGGAAAAGATCGCCGGCACCATGAAATTAACGCTTTTCATCTCCGGGTTGTACCAGATCCGCGGCCGGAGATCGACCAGCGTAAAAACGTCGGCCGGCATGCCGGCCTGAGTTAGCCGCTGTTCCAGCAAAACGCCGGCGTTCCGGTAATTGATCTGTTCGACGTAGCCGGCAATGATCGTGGCCGAGGAAGAATTAACGCCGTCGATGATCGCTTGCACGTCGACCGGCTCCCCCCGGACGATCCGGCGGCCGAAATCGACCGGGATCTTGAGGGCAAGCTTGGCCTCTCCCCCGTCCAAGAGCGCCGCGATCTCCCGGTCGTTCTTCACCCGATATTTGAGGTCAAAGTATCCGGAATTCCGGTAACTGTTGAGATAAGCACGGCTATAAGCGGAATTATCCTGATCAAGGACGGCCGTCGCCACGTTCTTGACGTCGGTCGAAGCGACGTAGCCGAGGATGATCAACTGGATGACCGGCGCCAGGATCGCCACTCCCAGCATCCGCCGGTCGTGCAGCAGCTGCCACAGCTCTTTCCTGATAAAATGAGCCAACCGGTTGTCGATCATTCCACCCTCTTCTTGAAACGCCGCTCACTGGCCAGGACCACCAGGCCGGTCAAAAGCGTCAAAGCCAATATACTTGGCCACAGCTGGGGCAACCCGACCCCCTTGAGGAAGATCCCCCGTAATATCACCAGGAAATAGCGGGCCGGCAGGAAAAGCGAAAAGACCTGCAGCGGCCACGGCATATTTTCGACCGGAAAAATAAAACCGGAGAGCAGGGTGGTCGGCAGCAGGGTGATCAGCATCGCGGTCATGATCGCTTCGGGGCTGGTGCGGGAGTTGACCGAGATCAGAAGGCCGATCGCCATCGAACCGAACAAAAAGATGAACGAACTGACGGCCAGCAGAAGCAGGTCCCCCTTGATCGGCACCCGGAACCAGTAGTGGCCGACCGCGATCACCAGCAGGATATCCAGGAAAGCGATCAGGCTGTAAGGGAGGAGCTTGCCGACCATCAGCTCCGTCTTGCGCACCGGGCTGATGACCAGTTTTTCCATCGTCCCCAGCTCCTTTTCCGAGACGATAATGACCGACGTCAAGGCGGCCGAGATCAGCATCAGAATGACGCAGATCAACCCGGGGATAAAAAAGTTCAGGCTGCGCAGGTCCGGATTGTACCAGACGCGGGTCCGCAGGCCGATCGGGCTCAGGCCGACGGCCTTGACCTTGAAACGGACCATCTTCGCGGCGATCAGCCGGCGCTGCAAATCTTCGGTGATGCCGTTCAGGTAAGTTAACGCCGCAGAAGCGACGGTCGGATCGGTCCCGTCCAGGATGACCTGGACCTCGGTCCTGATCCCCTTTTTCACGTCGTTGCTGAAATCGGCCGGGATGTTCAGGATCACTTTCGCCCGGTTGCCGTCCAGCCGGTCCGCGAACTGTTGGCTGGAGCTGAGGTGCTCGACCAGGTCGAAATAACCGGCCCGGGTAAAGCCGGAGATCAACTCGCGGCTGGCCGCGCTCCGGTCCTGGTCCAGGACCGCCAGCGGCAGGTGTTTGACGTCGAACGAGACCGCGTAGCCGAACAGGACCAGGAAAAAGATCGGGAAGCAGAGGATCATCAGCAGGGTGCGCGGGTCGCGCACGATGTGCAGATACTCTTTGCAGGCGATGGCCCAGGTCCGCCGGTTCATCGCCCCTCCTACTCCAGGCTTTTACGGAAACGGGCGACGCTCAGCATGATCAGGGCCACTCCCAGGACAAGCAGCGGCCAGGTCTGGACCCAGAGATAATGCATCCCGACCCCCTTGAGGAACAGGTTGCGGACGATCTCCAGGAAATAGCGGGTCGGCATCAGGTAAGTCAATAATTGGATCGCCCACGGCATATTGGCGATCGGGAAAGTGAAGCCGGAGAGCATGAACATCGGCGCGGTGACGATGTTATTGGTCATCGACGCCTGCCGCTCGGTCCGGGAGAACGCGGAAACCAGCAAACCGAGGCCGAGACCGGACAGGATAAAGATCGCGCTCAGCCCGAACAGGAGCAAAATGCTGCCGCGCATCGGCACCTGGAACCAGAACCGGGCGATCAGGAAAACCAGGGCGACATCGATCATGGAAAGGATCGCGTAGGGGAGCATCTTCCCCATGATGAGCTCGAACGGTTTTAGCGGCGTCACCGCCAGCATCTCCATCGTCCCTTTTTCCTTCTCCTTGACGATCGACGAGGCGGTCAGCATCATGCTGATGATCAAAAGGAGCTGGGCAAAGATCGACGGGACCATGAAGTTGATGCTTTTCAGGTCCGGGTTATACCAGATGCGCAGACGCAGGTCGAGCGGGGGCGGCGCGTTGGACAGCAGTCCGGCCCGGGACAGCCGCTGCTGCAGATAATTCTGGCTGGCGGCAAAATCGATCTGGGTCAAATATCCCTGGACGATCGTGGCGAACGAGGAATTGGAACCGTCAATGTCCGCCTGGACCTGGGTGGTCTCGCCGCGCAGGATCCGCCGGCTGAAGTCATAGGGGATATGCAGCCCGACATCGGCCTGGTCGCTGTCGATCATCCAGGCGATCTTTTTATCACTGTCAACATAATAATCCAGATCAAAATAACCGGAATTAGCCAGGCTTTCCAGGTAGTTCCGGCTGTAAGCCGACCTGTTCTCATCAAAAATAACGGTCTTAACGTGCTTGATATCGGTCGAGGCGACGTAACCGAGGATGATCAGCTGGAGGGCCGGCGCCACCAGGGCGATCGCCAGCATCCGCGGATCATGGAAGAGCTGCCGGAATTCCTTCCGGACAAAATGGGCGATCCTGCTGTCCAACCATTTGCTAATCAAGGCGTTTCTTAAAGCTCCTGGTGCTCTGGTAAAGGTTATAGACCGTCAGCGCGGTCATCATCGCGAACGGCTGCCAAAAACACTCCAACCCCACCCCTTTCAGGTAGATCGCCCGGAGGATATCGATAAAGTAACGGGCCGGAATTATTAAAGAAAGCGCCTGCAGCGCCCACGGCATGTTGCCGATCGGAAAAATAAAACCGGAAAGGAGGATCGACGGCAGCATCGTCGTCAGCGTGGCCAGCTGCATCGCCTCCTGGCTGGACTTGGCGCCGGTCGAGATCAGGATCCCGAAGCCCATCGCCCCCAGCAGATAAATAAAAGCGCAAACCAGGAGAAGGAGATAATTACCTTTGACCATCACCCCAAAAAGGAGGAAACCGACCACCGTGACCACAATGACGTCGAGAAAAGCGACAATCACGTAGGGCAAGACCTTGCCCAGCATCAGTTCATTCTTGCGAATCGGGCTGACGATCAGCCCTTCCATCGTCCCCTGCTCTTTTTCGGAGACGATCGCCAGCGAGGTCAGCGTCGCCGAGATCTGCATCATGATCACCGCGATCAGGCCCGGGATGTAAAAATTAACGCTTAACAGGTCCGGGTTATACCAGATCCGCTGGGCCAGATCGATCGGGTCGTTTCCCGCCTGGGCCATACCGTGGCGCTGAAAAAGCAGGGCGAGCCGGTCCTGATAATAGGTCTGGAAGATCCCGGAAACGTAGCCGATCGCCGATGACGCCCAGGTCGGATCGGAGCCGTCGACCAGCACCTGGACCTGCGCCTGTTTGCCGGAGCTGAGGTTGCGGGCATAATCGGGCGGGATGTCGATGATCACCCGAAGCTTGCCGGCGTCCATCCGGTCCCGGAACTGTTCGCTCGACTTAAATTCTTCGATCAATTGGAAATAACCGCTGCTGGTAAAGCGTTCGATGAATTGACGGCTCTCCTGGGTCCGGCTTTGATCGTAGACCCCCAGCGGCACATTGCGGACGTCAAAAGAGGCGGCGTAGCCGTAAAGGATCAGCATCAAGACCGGCAGGGCGATCATCATCGCCAGGGTCAACGGATCGCGGAAGAGATGGGTGAACTCTTTTTTAACGATCGGGATCAGCCGCCGCCAGGACATTATTTGCCTCCGGCTTTAGCCCGGGCCGCTTGCTCGACCCGAAAAACAAAGACATCCTCAAGGGACGGGGTGATCTTTTCGATCCGGGCGACGTTCAACCCTTTGCCGGTCAGGACTCCCCGGATCTCGGCGATCGCGCTCTCCTGCTCCACCATGGTATGCAGGAAAACGCCGTAAAGGGCCACATCGCCGGCGACCTTGGTCTCCCGCAGCGCTTCCAGGGCGATCATGACATTATCGCACTCGATCTCCAGCAGTGAGCCGGCGATCTGCGTTTTCAGGTTGGCCGGCGAATCGAGGGCGATCAGGTCGCCGGCGCTGATCATGGCGATCCGGTCGCAGCGCTCCGCTTCGTCCATGTAATGGGTGGTGACCAGGACCGTCACGCCGCGCTTGGCGACCGTATCGATCGCTTTCCAGAAAGCGCGGCGGGAGATCGGGTCGACGCCGGCGGTCGGCTCGTCCAGAAAGATGATCCGCGGGTCGTGGATCATGGCGCAGCCGAGCGCCAGGTGCTGCTTGAGCGCCCCGGCCAGGTCGCCGGCCATGACCCCTTCTTTCCCGACCAGGTCGGCCATCGCCAGGATCTCCGTTTTCTTCTTATCGCGGGTCTGGGGCTCGGTCTGATAAAGCCCGGCGTAAAGCTCAATGTTCTGCTCAACGGTCAGATCGTCATAGAGGGAAAATTTTTGCGACATGTAGCCGATATGCTGCTTGATCTGGTCGTTCTGCTTGCCGACCGCAAAGCCGCCGACCCGGGCGCTGCCGGCGGTCGGGTCGATCAGGCCGCAGAGCATCCTGATCGTCGTGGTCTTGCCGGCGCCGTTCGGCCCCAGAAAACCGAACACTTCTCCCTGGCCGACGTTGAAGCTGATCCGATTGACCGCGGTGAATTCGCCGAACTTTTTGACCAGCTCTTGGACTTCGATCGCCTGTTCGCTCATGCCGGCGTCCTGCCCTGTTCCACGATGTTGATAAAGGCCTCTTCCAGGGTCTTGGCCCCGGTCGATCGCTTGATCGCCTCCGGGGTATCGATCTGCAGCATCTTCCCTTCGCGGATCAGGCCGATCCGGTTGCAGCGCTCCGCCTCGTCCATGTACGGCGTGCTGACGATGATCGTCACGTCTTTTAAGCCGTAAAGGATCCGCCAGAACTCGCGGCGGGAGATCGGGTCGACGCCAAGCGTCGGTTCGTCGAGAAAGAGGACCTCGGGGGTATGGATCAGCATGCAGGCCAACGCCAGTTTTTTGTACATCCCGCCGGAAAGCTTGGCCGCCCGCCGGTCGGTGAATTGGAGCATGCCGGTAAATTTAAGCAATCCTGCCGCTTTCTGTTTCCTTTCTTCGCCTTTGGGCACGCCGTAAATATCGGCAAAAAAATCGATGTTCTCCTGGACGGACAGGTCGCCGTAGAGGCTGAACCGCTGGGGCATGTAGCCGATCCGGTCGCGGATCAACTCTTCCTGGTTGCGGACGTTAAGTCCCAGGACCAGGGCTTCGCCGGCGGTCTGTTCCATCGCGGTCGAAAGGATGCGCAGGGTGGTCGTCTTGCCCGCCCCGTCCGGCCCCACCAGCCCGAAGATCTCCCCTTTTTTGACTTGCAGATCGACCCCGGCCACCGCGGTCACGGCGTCAAATTTCTTGACCAGTCCCCGGGCTTCGATCGCGTAGTCCATTAAAATGCGGCGTCGGCCGGCATCCCCGGCTTCAACCTCTGGTCGGGATTGGGAATTTCCACTTTAATGCCAAAGACCAGCGTGGTCCGTTCGTCCTTGGTCTGGATCGCTTTGGGGGTGAATTCCGCCTTGTCGGAAATGTGGGTGATCTTCCCCGTGAAGGTCTGGTTCGGGTAAGCGTCGACCGTCACTTTGACCACGTCGCCGAGCTTGATCTTGCCGATATCCTTTTCATTGAGGTAGACCATCAGCTTGAGCAGCCTGATATCCGCCAGAGTAACTATCGGCGTGCCGAAGTTCGCCAGTTCGCCGACCTCGACCGCCTTGACCAGGACCACGCCGGAGATCGGGGCGGTGATATCGGTGTGGACAAAACCATCTTTGGCCTGGTCCAGGCCGGCCTGGGCCGCCTCATAATTCGCCTTGGCCGCGTCGTACTGCTGCGCGCTGATCATGTTGCTGCCGAACAGCTGCTTATTTCGGAGAAAATCGCTTTTCGCCTCGTCAAAGCGCGCCTGGGCGTTGAGCAACGCCGCCCGCGCGTCGGTCGGGTCGATCTTGGCGATCAGCGCTTCTTTCGAGACGCTGTCCCCCTCATCGTAATTGAGCGACAGGATATGGCCGGGCACCTTGCTGCTGACCACCACTTCGGTCGCCTCGATCGTCCCCGAAGCGGTCAAGCCCTGATCAAGGTACTGGGCGACGTAGAACCAGGCAAAAACCCCGACCGCCACGACCGCCACCGCTCCTAAAATCATCATCATCCGTTTACTCATTTCTTTTCCCCCTCTCGCAAATATTGGGCCGCGGCTTCCGGAACAACGGTATTGATCATCATCCCCGAGCCCACTTCGAAACCGGCCTGGCTCGTCACCCGCGGGAAGATCTTCAGGTTCCAGTGGAAATATTCCAGGTCGTGCTCCCGGCAGGGAGCGGAATAGATCGCGTAGTTGAAGTCCGGGTTGCCCAGCGCCCGGTGCAGCTTCTGCAGCACGGCCTGCACTACTCCGGCCAGCTCCCGGCACGGCTCCACGGTGATCTTTTCAAAGTTCGAAGCATGCTTCTTGGGCAGGACCCAGGTCTCGAACGGCAGGCGGGAAGCGAACGGCGCAAAAACGATAAAATTGGCGGATTCCAGGACGATCCGCGCTTGCGCTTGTTTCTCGGCCGCGATCATATCGCAATAGAGGCAGCTCCCCGTTTCATCAAAATGCCCCCGGGCGATCTCGATCCGGTCGCGCGTGGCCCGCGGCGTGACCGGCATCGCCACGATCTGCGAGTGCGGGTGATGGAGCGAGGTCCCGGCGTTATGGCCGTGGTTCTTGAACAGGATGATCGATTCGAACCGCCGGTCGCCGGCCAGCCGGCTGAACCGCTCCCGGTAAGCCAGGAAAATGTCTTCGACCGCGGCCCGCGGCATGGTGGCAATGATCGCTTCGTGGTCGGGCGATTCAATGATGACGTCGTGGAGCCCGACCCCGTTCATTTTCAGGAAACCTTCGGGGCTTTTTTCCCGTTTCGGCTCACCGGTCGGCGCCAGCGCCGGGAAAGCGTTGGGAATGACCCTGACCCGCCAGCCGCCGGTATCGGACAGCGTCCCCGGCTCCCTGAGGGCAAACACTTCTTTTGGGGTCTTGGCTTCCTTACCGGGGCAAAAGGGGCAATTGGCGGCGCTGTCGCTGGCCAGCGTATAAGCTTTATTGGCGAAATCCTCCGGCCGCTTGGCGCGCTCGGTGGCGATTATGACCCACTCTTTGGTGGCGGTATTCAACCTCAGTTCAGGCATAAGCCTTTACCAGTGCTATAATAATGGGAAAGTATACCATGAAACCCGCCAGAAAGTTAACTGGAACGTTTTTCCGCCGCCCCGCCCTGACCGTCGCCAAAAACCTCCTGGGCAAGCGGATCGTCCGCGTTTACCGCGGCCGGAAGATCATCGGCAAGGTCGCGGAAGTCGAGGTCTATTATTCCGTCAAAGACCGCGCTTCCCACGCTTTTGGCGGCAAAGTGACCGAAAGGAACAAGGCGGAATATCTCCGGGGCGGCCATGTATACATATATCTGGTCTACGGCCTGCACTGGCAGTTCAATATCTCGACCGGGCCGGCCGGACATCCGGAATGCTTGCTCGTACGGGCAGTTGAACCGGTCCAGGGTTTTTCCGGCCGCCAGGCCAGCGGCCCGGGCAAGTTCTGTAAAACCTTCAAGCTTGATAAGTCGTTTTACGGCGAAGACCTGACCCGGTCTAAACGGCTCTGGCTGGAGGATGATCGGGCAAAGGTCAAGATCAAACGCGGCCCCCGCGTCGGCATCGACTACGCCGGCCCCTACTGGGCCAACATCCCCTGGCGGTTTTGGCTTAAAGATAATCCTTACGTTTCCCAATAACCGCTTTTATAGTGAAATTACCCCGCCCCCCGGCCGATACAGCTAAGGTTGTCGCAATAAGGAGACTAACATGGCAATTTTATCCGGCATCATTAGGAATATTCACGTACCGGCCCGCAATCAACTGGGAGAAAGGCACTTCCTCAATCTGAGGATCAGGCCGCTGGCGGACAGACAGTGGGCGATCTCCGGGTCATCCAAAGAGGGGCTGAATATCTTTGAATTCACCACCGCACTACCGCTGCTCGAACGGCTGGAAGCGGTCAGTTTTGAGGTTGCCTGGGGCTCGACCCACTTTCTGCGGCTTGATAAACCGCTCGAATTAGCTCCGGAGTTGCCGGTGCCGGAGATCGAGCTCGCGGCGGCGGAGCCGGTCCTTAAGCTTGCAACGCCTCTGCCGGCGGCGATCATCCCGGAAAATTACCTGGGCTAACTTTTCCGGCCGGCCGATTTAATGATCTGCTTGGCCAGGTTAACCGCCCCGACCGCGTCCAGGCTGTAAACGGCGCCGATCCGGTCGGCATACCCCTTGGTCACCACCGCCCCGCCGACCAGCAAGGGAATAGCCAATTTTGCTTTTTTCAACTCTTCCTTAACTATGCCCATTTCGACCATGGTCGTGGTTAGCAGAGCGGAGAGCGCGATCACGTTCGGCCTTTCCTTTTTCGCCGCCTCGACGATCTTTTCCGGCGGGACATCCTTGCCCAGATCGACGACGCTGAAACCGTGGTTTTCCAATAGCATTTTGACGATGTTCTTGCCGATGTCGTGGATATCCCCTTTGACCGTGGCCAGCACGACTTTACCGGCCGACTTGCTCTTCCCCTTGGGCAATTTTTCTTTGCATAGCTCAAACCCGCGTTTCATCGCTTCGGCCGCTTCGATCACTTGCGGCAGGAAGAATTCTTTTTTCGAGAACTTTTTGCCGACCGTTTCCATCCCCGGGATCAAAGCCGAATCGATGATCTTTTGCGGGTTAAGTTTTTTCGCCAATGCTTGCCTGACCAATTCGGCGACCGCTTCGGCGTCACCATTGATCACCGCTTTCCTGATATCCTGATACCCCGTTAGTTTAATGTTCTTGAGGACCGCTTCCCGCTTCTTCTCCCCCGGCTTACCCAGTCGCCTTTGTCTCTCCACTTCCGCCTTAAACGCCTCTAATAGCCGTTCCCTGCCCTCAGCCTTTTTCGCCTTTATGGGCCTTAATGGGCCTTTAATAGCCTTATCCGTGACATCGATGATGGCCGCATCAAGACCGTAAGTCAGCGCCAGCTGGTAATAAAGAGCGTTCAATTTTGCCCGCTCAGGCATGCCGTGCGAAACATTGCTGATCCCCAGGATCGTCCTGACGCCAAGCCGCTCTTTGACCAGCGGCAGCGCTTTCAAAGTTTCCAGACAGCCGTGAATGCCGACCCCGGCCGTCAGGACCAGGCAGTCGACGAAAATATCTTCCTTGGCGATCCCCCGCTCCACCGCTGACTGGACGATCCGCTCGGCGATCCGGACCCGGTCGTCGGCCGATTGCGGCAAACCCTTTTCGTCCAAAGCCAGCGCAATGATCGCCGCCCCGTATTTTTTCGCCAGCGGCAGGACGCTCTCCAAGCTCTCCCTCTTACCGTTGACCGAATTGAGCAGCGGCCGGCCGCAGCACTGCTTCAGGCCCGCTTCCAGGGCAAAGCGATTCGGGCTGTCGAGCGAAAGCGGCGTTTCGGCCACCGACTGGACGACCTTGACCGCCTTGGCCATGTTTTCCGACTCCGCCGTCTCGGGAACGGAAATGTTCAGGTCCAAAAGGTCGGCTTTGTGCTTGGCCTGTTCGCTTGCTTCCTGCCGCAGGATCCGGGTTTTCCCCTCTTTGATCTCCGCCTGGAACAGCGGCCGGCCGGTCGGGTTGATCCGCTCCCCGACCAGCAACGGCGTACCGGCTTTCAATTCAACGACCCTGGTTCGGCTCGCGAATTGCGTCTTTCGAATTTCGAGCTTCGAATTTGTTTCGTATTTAGTATTTAGTATTTCGGATTTTATCGCTTTAATGTGAGCTGGCCCTGTCCCGCAGCATCCCCCGACGATTCTGACCCCCAGTTCCGCGAATTTCCGCGCAAAAGCGCCGAACTTCTCGGGCGTCATTTTATAGACCGCCTGGTTGCCGATCAGTTCCGGCATCCCGGCGTTCGGCATCACCATGACCGGGACCCGGGCAGCGGCCAGCAGTCGTTTGGCGACCTTGAGCATCCCTTCCGGCCCGGTCGAGCAGTTAGCGGCAATAACGTCGATCCCGAGCGGTTCCAGAACCGCGACAGCGACTTCGGGGGTCGTGCCGTAAACGGTCTTTTCCCCCTCGTCATAAGTTAGGCTGGCGATGACCGGAAGCCTCGTTTCCGTCTTAACGGCGATGACCGCCGCCCGCATCTCCTGCAGGTCGGAAATGGTCTCGACCGACACAACATCGACCCCGCCCTCGGCCAACGCTTTGGCCTGTTCGGCGAACGCCTCGTAAGCCTGGTCAAAAGTGACTTCCCCGAGCGGTTCCAGCATCTTGCCGAGCGGGCCGATCGAGCCGCAGACGAAACCTTTTTCGCCAATGGCTTTCCTGGCCAACTGCGCCGCCGCAACATTGAGCTCTTTGACCTTTTTATCGAGCTGATAATCCGCCAGCTTGATCCGGTTGGCGCCGAACGTGTTCGTTTCAATGATGTCCGCTCCGGCGTTGACGTAAGCCTTGTGGACCGCTAAAACGACTTCCGGCTTCTTGAGGTTGATCGCGTCAAAGCAATCTTCCGGCCGGATCCCCCGCTCCATCAGCTGGGTTCCCATGGCTCCGTCCATGACGAGAATACGTTTACTCAATTCTGCTAATATATCCGGCATTTACAAAAATTATAGCATATCGATCAGTTAAAAGAAAAAAGTGAAATCCCCCGCCGAATAAGCTGATAGATCAGCGGAAATAAATATGGGAATCGGAAAAATATTCAGAAATTTGTTCGCCGGTAGAGCGGCCAAGGCCCCTAAGCCGGCTTCGCCGAAAAAACCGGTTGCGGCGGCGATTCCGGTCGGCCCGCCAACCATCCCGCCGGTCGCTTTAGCCCCCTACTTAAGGCCTTTCACTTTGGAGCAAACCAACTTGAAAGAATTCTTGTTATTTATTAAGCAGACCGGGAGCTTGGCGCGCAAATATATCTTTGATGTCAGCCGAAATATTCTGGCCCTTGATGGTGTCAGTAAATCCCAGCATCATCAGATAGCGAACTTGGTCCTGGGATTACAGTATAGTCAGCAAAATATCGTCGGCGGGGAAATTAAGTTCAGTTATACCGCTGATCTGCTCAGGATACAAATATTTGATTTTTCAGCGTCTTTCACCAAACCCGGGAAAGCAGTAGAAGACCGACTGCCCGTCAAAAAATATCTGCAGGCCATGATTAAAGGCACCTTTAGCCCGGACATTACCTTCATTGAAGAACCGGACAGCAGCTTTTTGCGCGGTCTGACCTTCTATTGCCGAATAGCGGGATGATTTTATTCGCCGGGGATCCGTCGCATCACTAAAGCGTCTTCGCCGTCGGCATAATACTCTTTACGGGTATTGATCACTTTAAAACCGTACCGCTCGTAGATCTTTTTCGCCGATTCGTTGGAAACGCGGACCTCCAGAAAAAAGACCTCCTCGTCGTTGAGGACATGCTGCATCAGACGATTACCGACCCCCTGCCCCCTGTAGCCCGGGTGGACCGCCATGTTAATGATGTGGACCTCGTCGAGGATCTTTTCGATGCCGATATAGCCGACGATCTTCTGCTCGTCCCTGGCCACGAGGTACTTATGCTCATCTTCGCGAAAGACCGCTTCCGGCTTGGGGTATTTAAAGGAGAGCGCTTCGATCTCCACGACCGCCGGGATATCCTTATCTTTCATCGGCGTGATCATTATCATCCTGCGTCAATTATAGTATAATTACTGGAAAACAAAAGGGGGCACCTGATGAGCACTTTCCTGACCGCCGCGATCATTTTCTCCTTGGTCTTTGTCGCTATGGCTTTCTTCCTGGGGCATTCGGTCCTGAAAAAGAAAGCCAAGCTGTCCGAGCTGATCTCGGAGAGCACCATCCTCCTGGTCCTGGCCACTATAATTATCGGCTCGATCCAGCTCCATGTCCTGGACAAGACCAGCAAGGCGCAGTTCCTGCTCGACCTGAAGGAGACCTTCTACGAAGGCAACCCGCTCAACAACCGGATCATGGAAGCGATCGATTACGGAGAATTGACGATCGTTGAACGGACCCCGGCCGGCCGGCGGCCGCCGGAAACCTTTTCCGATTACGAGGTCGACCAATACCTGATCAATTTTGATTACATCAACATTTATGCCAGCCAGGGGATCATCGATCTCCAGCGGGTCAACGAGATCTTCGGCTGGTATGTCCGCAAAGCCTGGGGGAATAAGGCTATCCAGGCGTACATTAAAAGGATCAGGCGGGATGAACCGACGGTCTATCGCAACTTTGAGCAGTTAGCCGGGGCGCTTAAGCGCGGAACTCTCTGATGTTCGGCTGGTGTGAATAGTCCGGGACCAGGTTGAGCGGATCGGCTTTCTCCCCGGCCTGAAGCTTAAGCGCTCCCAGCCGGGCGACATTGACGCCGTAAGGATGGCATTGCAGCTCATCAGCTAAATGGATATTGTTCCGCATTCCGCATTCTTCATCCCGCATTTTATCCAGATTCCCGACCAGCCACAGCTCTCCGGTGATCGCTAAGAGCCGCTCTTTGATCACTGCCAGCTTTAACGCCAGGTCAGCGGTTAGCCGCTTTAACTGGCCGCCGCTGGCACCGAACAGGGCGAAATTATATTCATCCCCCCGGGCATCCAGGATAACGGCCATTGTCCCCTCGATATCGACCAGGTTGAAAGCGATCGCGTCCAGGGTCGAGACGCCGACCAGCGGTTTATCGAGCGTTTGCGCCAGCGCTTTAGCCGTTGCCAGGCCGCCGCGCAGGCCGGAATACGACCCCGGCCCCTGGCAGACGGCGATCGCGTCGAGCTGTTCCGGCAGAACGCCCGCCTGCGCCAGGAGCGGCATGATCGTCTCCGCCCGCGTTTCGGCAATGGTCGCTTCGGCGACGATCCGCTCGCCGTCGAGCAAGCCAAAACTGATGATCTTGGTCGCGCTGCTAAGCCCCAGGACTTTCATATGCCAAGTATAACAAACTCTGCAATTTCTGGCTATTTTTGGCGATAATATCTTATGGAAGCGCCAGCGGTTTTTAGAGCGTCGCAAAGAAGCACAAATCTCGCCTTTCGGCGTCCCGATTTTGCTTTCCGGCCAGCTACTCCCCCCAAGAAAAATCCCGGCCTTCTGAGCAGAAGGGCAACTGTCTATTCCGAGTGGCTGGCAAACGGCATTGTTGCCACCTGGCAAAAATCTGGTTCTTTTATTGAGAACGTTGAACCCCAAACCCTGGCACTGGCGGCCGCCGTTGGGCTGGTCCGCAGTAATCCTGCCAAGCTGGAATGCCTGCAAGCCTGGGGGATGCTGGCCGAAGCGGACGCGGAGGCGCTGCTCGAACGCTCCACCGACCTCGATCCGGCCCGGATCGCCGGGATGCTGATGTGGACCATCGCCGAACACCAGGTAAAATGGCAGCCGACCAAACAACAATTAACCAAGGCGGCCGGCACCCTGACCCCTTTCGGCCAGATCCGTCATTTAACCGATAAATTCGCAGCTCAGGGGATAACGACAGCCGATGTCTGGCATTTCATTTTGGGCAATCCCAGTGGCCCCGAACAAGCACTTTCAAAAGCGCTGGAACAAGCTGATAACTTGTTCACTAAATACCAAGTGCGAGGGGTCTCGGCCAGTGAGGCCTGGCACTTTGCCTTCTATTGTTCCGCCGATCCGGAGGCCGCATTGCTCAAGGCACTGGAAACAGCCTCCGTCTTGTTCGGTAAATACCAGGACCGGGGAATTTCTGCCGCCGAGGCCCGCTACTTTGCGGTCCATAATGCCAAAGACCCGGAAAAAGCCTTGCGGCAAGCGCTCGCCGTAGTCGATCAATTACTCGCCAAGTATCAAGAGCAAGGAGTAACCGCCGCCAATGCCTGGCACTTCGCGATTAGTAATCCTGCCGATCCAGAATCAGCGTTGCTTAACGCGCTGGCAGTATCCGCGCGCCTGCTGGCAGAATATCAAGAACGGGGGCTCTCGGCCGCCGATGCCTGGTATTTCGCGGTCGGTAATCCTGCCGATCCGGGAAAAGCCGTTTTAAAAGCCTTCGACGACAAAGGGTTATTGCTCGCCAAATACGGGGCAAGAGGCCTGACCGCCGCCGATGCCTGGTATTTCGCGATTGGTAATCCTGCCGACCCTGACTCCGCCGTGCAGAAAGCGTTGAACGAAAGGGATCGCCTGGTCAACTTGTATCGGGAACAGGGGGTCACAGTTGCTGTCGCCTGGCATTATGCCGTCCATTCTGCCACTGACCCGGAAAATGCTTTAACGGCAAATAATTATCGTTTTCCAAATCGCTTAATCTAATCGCGCCGCTAAACCCGGGGAGACGCTGATCGCCCGTTCATTCTCCCCTTTGCTTTCGATCGTGATCCCCTCCGCGCCGGCGGGCAGTAAACCGTCCAGCTTCTCCGCCCATTCGATCACGCAAACCCCGCCGTTAGCAAAATACTCTTCGATCCCCAGCTCGGCGACCTGCGCGACATCATCAAGCCGGTAAAGATCGATGTGGTAAAACGGCAACCGGCCCGGGTATTCGTTAATAATAATAAAGGTCGGCGAGGTAACGTAATCTTTGACGCCGAGGCCGGCAGCGATCCCCTGAATCAGGGTCGTCTTCCCCGCTCCCAGGTTGCCGGTCAGGGCAATGATCTCGTTGGGCAACAAAAAAGCGCCGATCCGCCTGCCGAGCTCGACAGTCTCTTCAGCGCTTTTTGTGGTGAAGTTCACCAACGCTCGTAGTCGTCGAAACTCGCGCCTTTGATCTCTTTGAAGCCGGGGAGCTCGTCGTCGTACTTTTCGCCCCCCTCGGCCTTGCGCTCTTCGTAGATCGCGACGATGTTCTTTTCCAGCACCGGGTGGATGGCGTTCTGAGCGATCTCGCGCAGCGGCTTCAGGACGAACATCCGTTCGTGCATCAGCGGGTGCGGGATCTGCAGTTTATCGTCGGAAATAATGTCATTGTTGTAAAGCAGGATATCGATGTCGATCGTCCGCGGCCCCCACTCGCTCTCGCGCTCGCGGCCCAGGGCGGTCTCGATCTCCTGGCAGACTTCCAGCAATTTATGCGCGGATAGCTTGGTCCGGATCTCGACCGCGGCGTTGATGAACGGTGCCTGTTCGCCGCCCCCCTCCGCTTCGGTCTCGTAGTTGGAGGAGCGCTTGGCAACGTGGATGTTCGGGTTCTTCTCCAGCAGGAAACAAGCTTGTTCGATGTACTCTTCCCGGTCGCCGACGTTGGAGCCGAGCCCGAGATAGGCGATGGTAATACCGCCCGGTTTTTTCCCTTTCCCCGCCTTGCCGGCTTTCTTCCCATGACCGGCCGGCTTTTTGGCTTTCGTCGCCTTTTTCTTCGCCGGTTTAACTTTCTTTTTCATTTTTTTCGCCATACTATTGCCTCCTAAGATCGCACGATCGCGTCGGTCATCCGGGCTACCCGGGACATTTCCTGAACATCGTGGACCCTGATTATATCAGCTCCGCTTGCGATCGCAACCGCTACCGCCGCCGCCGTCCCCTCTACCCGCTCATCGACCGGCAAACCGAGAACCGCCCCGATCACCGCCTTGCGGGACGGGCCGACCAGGAGCGGACAACCGAGGACCTTCAGTTCCTTGAGTTTGCGCAGGATTTCGAGGTTGTGCCCGACCGTTTTTCCGAAGCCGATCCCCGGATCCAGGATAATTTTCTCATGTAGTATACCAGCATTTGTCGCGATTGCAAGACTTTCCGCCAGGTATTTTACGATCTCCCCCATCAGGTCGCTATACGCCGGTTTTTTCTGCATGTTGCGCGGCGTCCCCTGCATGTGCATGAGGCAGACCGGAACCTTTTTCCGGGCGATCAGGCCGGCCATCCGGCGATCGTGCCGCAAGCCGGAAATATCGTTGACCATGACCGCGCCGGCCCGGAGGGCGGCGGCGGCGACGGCCGCCTTCCGCGTGTCGATCGACACGGCGATCTTTTTCCCGGCCAGCGCCTTGATCACCGGCACAACGCGTTCAATTTCGGCGCGGGTCGGGACCGGCCGCGCTCCCGGCCGGGTCGATTCGCCGCCGACATCGATGATGTCCGCCCCAGCTTTGATCAGCCGCGCCGCCTGGTCGAGGGCCGCCGCCGGCTCGGCGTAGCGGCCGCCGTCGGAAAAGGAATCGGGGGTCACGTTCAGGATCCCCATGACATAGGTCCGGGCGCCGAAGCGCCAGGTTTTCTTGCCGACCTTCAGCGCCGGCGGGGTCGCTTCGTAGTTAGTCAGGGATCTCTCGATCTCGTCCGCGAGCCGCGGCAGGCCGAACTGGTGCGCCTTCAGCTTATTGATCAATTGCCAGAGATGGCGTTCGGTGCCGAGCAGGAGGACGTCGGTGAGCTTGACGGAATGGTCGAGCGAGCCGTAGGCGACGACCGCGTCGCCGCCGAACGAGAGCATTTCCTGTTTGATGATATTGGCCGCGATCGGCCGCAGGCCGGCCAGTTTCACGGCCCGGTGAACCGCCTTCGGCAGCATGATCTCCAGCCCGTCGCGGCCGCAGCCGACCCGCGCCATCTCCCGGACCAGGTCGTTTTCTACGACGCGCGGGATCATAACAGTTCCAGTTTAACGATCTTCTTGGTCCGGTCGGTGACCTTGGCCCGGTCGTCCAGCCGCTTGCCCGCCACCCAGATGATCTTGCCGACGCTTTCGACGATCGGGACCCGCTCCCGCTCCTCGGCCGGCACTTTTTCGTCGACGAAGAAATCCTGCAGCTTTTTCGTCCCCTTGACGCCGAGCGGCGTGAACCGGTCGCCCAGCAGCTTGTTGCGGACCACGATCTCCTTGCCCAGCAGGCTGTAATCGACAAAAGCGACGTCGGGCCCGGCGTTCTTGTCGATCGCGTCGACCACGCTCCCCCGGAGCGTCCGGCCGACCTCCTCGATCCGGATCTCGCCGGGCACGGACAGGAGGTACTTGAACGGCTTGGTCTCGATCACGACCGGTTTTTCCCGGCAGATCGTCAGAACGTTGCGCTCGCCGATCGCGAAGACGCTGTCCGGCAGGTGGAGCTCCCATTTTTCCGTCTCGCCCAGTTTCCCGAGGATCTCCCGGATATGGTTGAACGACAGCTCGGCCAGGTCGCCTTTGACCTTTTCGATCGCCAGCCGGATAATGTAGCGCTGGATGGTCCCTTCCACCGCTTTGAACTTTGCCAGGTCAAGCTTGACCTCGCCGACCTTCCGGCTGGTCATCAGCTCGGCGAACTTTTCCGCCGCTTTGTTTTCCAGATAGAGGTTGTCTTCGGTCACCAGGAGGATCGTCTGCAGGATGATCTCCTTGATGTTGAGGTTATAGATCTTGAGCTGCGGCACCAGCTTGAGGCGGACGGAATTGCGGATGTATTTCGACTCGTAATTGGTGTGGTCGCGCCGCGGCACCAGCTTGAGGGCGCCGACGTAATCCTCGATCTCCCGGCGCCAGACCTTGATCAGCGGCCGGACGATCTTCCCCCGTTTGGGCGGGATGCCGCAGAGCCCCTTGAGGCCGGCGCCGCGCAGCAGCCGCATCAGGAAAGTCTCGATGTTGTCGTCGGCGGTGTGGCCGACCGCGATCTTCCGGGCGCCGATCCGCGCGGCCGCCCGCTCAAAGAAATCGTAGCGGGCGACGCGGGCCGCCTCTTCGGTCCCCAGCTTCTCTTTTTCCGCCAGGGCGGCGACGTCGACCGTTTCGACGATCACCGGCAGCTGCAGTTTTTGGGCCAGGCCTTCCACGTATTTAACGTCAAGCTCGGCGTCGCCCTTGCGCAGCTGGTGGTTGAGGTGGGCGACCTGGAGCTGGACCTGAAGCTCTTCCCGGCAGGCGGCCAGGAGATTGAGCAGCGCGGTGGAATCGGCGCCGCCGGAAACCGCCACCAGCACCGTGTCGCCCGGCTCGAACATCCGGTATTCTTTGATCGCTTCCAGGAATTTTTCTTTAATTGCGGCCATATAGCGTGAACATTTCGCCCTGGGCGCAGCGGACCGAGCAGGAAACCGCGTAGCCCCAGGCGCCAAAGGCGAACAGGACCTCGACCAGGTCAAGATAGGGGATGTAGAACACGCTCCAGACCAGATTGACCAGCAAACGGAGCGCGAAAAAACCGGCGAAGATCAGAGTCCAGAGGACCAGCGCCTGGCCGCCGTGAAAACCGACGTATTCGTCCTTGCGCAGCCTGGTCAGGACAATGTACAGCGCCGGCACCCAGCAAAAATAAGCCAAAACCGCCAGTGTTTTTGAGTTTTTCATTTTGACTTTTGCCTTAATTGAATGCCGGGGGCCAGGATTGAACTGGCGACCTAGGGCTTATGAGTCCCTCGCTCTAGCCAACTGAGCTACCCCGGCACAGGTCGGTAAAATCAGGATAACATAACTAAAATTGTATTGCAATAATCCCGGGGTGGTGTTACAATGGCCTCCGTAAAGGGGGAGAAATAACTTGGCAGACAACGTACGGATCATGGTCATCGACGACGAACCATCGGTTTTGGAATCGTTCAAAATGATCCTGAAGATCAAGGATTACGACGTCGCCACTTTCCCCGACGGCCCCACCGCCCTCGCCCAGCTGCAAAAAGGCCAGTACGACGTCGTTTTCTGCGATCTGAAGCTCCCCGGCATGGACGGCCTCGAGGTCCTGAAAAAGGTCAAGGAGATCGACCAGGACGTCGAGTTCATCATCGTTACCGCTTACGCCACCGAATCATCGCACGCCAACGCCATTACGCTCGGCGCGCTGGAATACCTGCGCAAACCGTTCCTGATGGAAGAGATCTACGAACTGGTCGAGCGCGGCCTGCGCCGCCGGCGGTCTAAAACAGCCCGGCGCGAAGGCGGCGAAGGCGGCCCTTCCCTCGCAGCCATCCATTAGCTGATTTAAGCGAAATTTCCCCCGGTTTTTGCCGATAATATCATAGAAAACCTATGAGTATCGGAGCAGTTACCACCCGGCCGGCCACATCGGCCAATGATCAACCGGCACCAATTAAAAGCGCGCCGCCAACTGCCGTTGCCATCCCGGCGGAACTGCAAGACCCATTTACTTTTACCATCGATCTTAATTCCCCTTATCTCGACTACCTGCTCGGCCAATCATTGCTGAATAAGCCGGAAACGGAGCGGCAGGCAATTGCGGCGGCGCTGATCGCCAGGACCGGGCTGCAAGGGGTCGACCTGGTACTCCCCCCGGGAAAGCTCTACCTGGCGCCGGCCAAGGATACTGCCATGGACAAACTCCTTTTCCGTCAAGAGCAAAAGCCGTGGGACCTTCAGGAGCTGATCGTCCTTTGCTACTCAGCCATAATGAAGGCGGTCGGCGGCAAGGCCGGCGTCCCGGCCGACAAGCTAACTCCCCTGCCCATGTTCGGCTGGTATGTTCAGCCGTTATCGCCAACGACCCGGGATATCCCTTTGACCGTTTTGGAAACGGACAAGGAAACAAATTCGGTCAAAGTCTTGATCGGACAAGGCGCGGAGGCGGTCCGTTTTATCCTGCCGGCGGAGAACAGCGACTTAGAAGAAGCCAAAACACTTTACCTGATCTTCAAGGAAAAGCGCCGGGAATGCGGCTTCCCCGCGATCAAGCAAGTGAACATGACCGAGCCCGGCCTGAACCCGATCGTCCGTTTTGCCCTGGACGAAGCAGGCTGCTCGACGTCGTCTTTGATAATTGTTCCAGTCAGGAGCTGCTGAACTGGACCGCTAGCGGCTGGCAGAGAGCGGCGCAGATCATTAAAATGACGATCGACCTGAACAACTATGCCGACCACGGCCTCTGGCGGCTGGTCCTGCTCGATTCGTACGAGGTCCAGGACAAACAAAAAGCGCCGCTCCTGGCGCACCGGATGGTCAACTACCAGGGCGTCCCGCCGGCCATGATCGACGGATCCGATTCGTATTTCGACGCTCTCCAGACGATGCAGATCTCGCTGCGGCGCGACGACCAATTGCTCGACCATGTCGTCGCCCACGAAATGGGCCACTTGCTCTACAGCCAGTGGGTGAGGAACGATCATGCCCTGACCCAGCAGTTCCGCCGCTTGTTCGTTCTGGCCCTGGGAGAAAACCGCTTTGAGCTGGCCGATGATTCCAACTACCTGCCGGTCAACGACCTGGTCGGCCATCCGTTCGACGAACCGGGAGAGCTGTTCGCCAGCTTTAACGCCGCCTACCGGACCAAGCCGGAACAACTCGCCGCTTTCATCAACGACCATTCGACGCCGCAGTTGACTAAGCGGCTGGGGATCGCGCTCTGGTGCCTGCTGCGCGACCGGGTCTACCAGGGGAAGGTCTTTGTCCGCGACGATCCGTTCGGCAAGTCTGACCTGGCGCAAATGCTGACCTCTTTTACCGACGAAGAGGTTAAGCTTTCGCTCTGGCAGGCGCAACATAGCAGCAATCTGCTGGTAGCGGCCGCGGCCCGGAACGAGCGGTTCTTACCGGCGTCAGTCCTGCCGGCCGATCGCTAGCATCCGTTCGATCGCGGTCCGCGCTTTGGCGGCAATGTCCGGGGCAACTTTAACCTCGGTCTTCATGTCTTCCAGCGACCAGAGGACCTTTTCCAGCGTGGTCAACTTCATATTGGGGCAAGCCGCCAGCTCGGTCACCGGATAGAATTTCTTGCCGGGATTCTCCCGCCGCAAGCGGTAAAGCATGTCCGTTTCCGTTCCGATCAACAGTTCTTTGGCCGGCGACTCCTTGGCGTACCTGACCATCCCTTCGGTCGACAAGGCCGCGTCAGCCGCCGCGATCGTCTCGGGCCGGCATTCCGGGTGGACCAGGACCGGCGCGCCGGGATGAGCTGCCTTTGCCTGGGCGATATGCTCCGGCAGGATCTTGGCGTGGGTCGGGCAATAGCCGGCGAAGAGCACGAGCTGCTTGTCGGGCAGCTTGCTTTGCACGAACAACCCCAGGAACTTATCCGGGACAAAAACGATCTTCTTATCCGGCAGGGACCCGACGACGTTGACCGCGTTGGCCGAGGTGCAGCAAACATCCGCTTCCGCCTTGATCGCCGCGCTGGAATTGACGTAACAGACGACCGGCACATTGGGATTTTGCAGTTTGAGGTTTTGCAATTTCTCGACGGTAATCATGTCGGCCATCGGACAGCCGGCCTTAACATCGGGCATCAGAACCGTTTTATCGGGCGAGATGATCGCGGCCGTTTCCGCCATGAAATGGACGCCGCAAAAAACGATGACCTTGGCGTCGGTTTTGGCCGCGGCGATCGACAGCCCGAGCGAATCGCCGAGGTAGTCGGCGATATCCTGGACCTCCGGCCGCTGGTAGTTGTGGACCAGAATGACCGCGTTCCGCTCCGCTTTAAGCTTATTGATCTTCGCTAATAATTCCGCCACCGATGACCTCTTCTCCCTGGTAGAAAACGACCGATTGGCCCGGCGTTACCGCCCGTTGCGGCTTCTGGAACAGCACTTTACCGTCAGGGGACAAATTCGCCGCCGCTTCAGGTGAATTATAACGGATTTTGGCGGTTACCGCTAACGGTCCGCCCGGCCCGTGTCCGGCAACGAAAGAAAGGTCGCGGGCCTGGAGCTCGCTGCGTAAAGTCTCGGGATCATCGCCGATGATGACCGCGTTCCTTTCGCGGTCGAGGCCGACGACATATTTGGGCGCCCCCCGGTGATGGCCGAGCCCCTTCCGCTGGCCGATGGTGTAGAAAGCGATCCCCTCGTGCCGGCCGACGACGTTGCCGGCCCGGTCGATGATCTCGCCCGGTTTGACCAGTTCCGGCGCCCGTTCGCGGATGAACCGGCCGTAATCGTCATCTGCCACAAAGCAGATCTCCTGGCTCTCGGGTTTATCGGCGACTTCGAGCCCCAGACTTTTGGCCTTCCGCCTGACCTCCGCCTTGGTCATTTCTCCCAACGGGAAAATAATCCGCGCCAACTGTTCCTGCGTTAACCGGTAAAGCACGTATGACTGGTCCTTCTTCGCGTCTTTCCCTTTCAACAGCTTATTCCCAGCTATTCGAGCATAATGACCGGTCGCAATAAACTCCGCGCCCAGCTCGCTCGCCTTGCGCAATAACAGGTCAAACTTAATGAACTGGTTACAGCGGATACAAGGATTGGGCGTTCTCCCCTGCCGGTACTCATTGATAAAGTCGTCAATGACCAGTCGCTGGAAGTCGTCCTTAAAGTTGACCGTGTAATGGGGAAAACCGAGCCGGTCGGCGATCAGTTTCGCGTCGCGGGCGGCATTAAGGGAACAGCAGCCGCTCTCCGCCGCTTTGCTCCCGCAGTAAAGCGACATGGTCGCCCCGACCAGGTCGTATCCCTGCTCTTGCAGCAGCGCCGCCGCCACGGACGAGTCGACCCCGCCCGACATGGCAACCAGAACTTTTTGCTTATTTTTCTTGAAATTTGCGCTCATTTCTCCGGAAATCATTATAACATGACTCCCTTCCGACCGTTAACATACTCCGGCCTGAACCGGACCCAGATGATGGATGTCTACCGGCATCTCCTGAAGACGCACGGGCCGGCAAAACCGGAGGCGCTAGGCTGGCGCGGGCCGGACAGCCAGATCGAACGCTTCCGGATCCTGGTCCGCGATGTAAAGCCCCACTCCCGGCTGATCGATTACGGCTGCGGGCTGGGCGACCTATATGGTTTTTTGACCCGGGTCAACTTGCCGCTCGATTATAAAGGGATCGACATCATGCCGGAAACGGTCCGCGCCGCCCGGTATAAATACCCGCGCGGCCGGTTCGCCATCGCCGGCTCGCTCCGCAACTTCCCGAGCAAGAGCTACGACTATATCGTCTCCAGCGGCGTTTTTTCCCTCCGCCTGGTCGATCATTTCAACCTGGTCCTGCGGACCATGGCCGATTTTGCCCGGGTAGCCAGGCAAGGCTTTGCCCTGGACCTCCCCGCGCTGGAATACTACCAGTCCGCGGCCGAAGATCCGGTATTTTTCTCAGTCGACCGCGACACGTTGCAGGACACCCTGCAGAAAATGAACTTTGATTTTGATCTGGAAACCGACCGGCTGCAAAAGAGCCATTTTGTTTTTGTCCGGAACGGGGTCAAGGGATGAAGATCACCGGGGCCACGCCGCTGGAGCGCCCGTCCGCCTCGCTCCTGTCACGCCTGCGCGGCCGCGACACGCTGCGCGGTCGGGGGCTGCTCTCCGACACGCACGGCAAGATCAAACAGCTCTACCTTTCCTGCACGACCTCTCTGTCCGCCCTGGCGGTGGAGCAATTAGGGCGCGCGGATGTTGTCGCCAGCCTCCAGACGATCGATCTCCCCAGGATCACTTCGATCTTGCGGCAAACCGACGCCGACGTGCGGGTCAACGTCGCTTATCACGCCGCCGGCGGCGAGGCGGACCTCGCTCGCCCTTTGCGGGAGCTGGCAGCCGAGTTTCCGGAAAAATTGAATTTGCTCGAGACCGAATACCAGACGGGGACCTGGGCCCAAGACCGGCTCTACGCCTTTAACGACCGGCACATCTCGGTCCGGGGAAGCACGCCGCGGACCGACAACTCTTTCGACTCGGAAGGACTGCCGACGATGAGGTTCGCGCTCGAACATCTGTCGGCGCTCGGCTTCACTATTTGCCCGGCTCCGATCGCCGAGCTCGACTTGATCCGGGGAGCCGATATCATCACCGCCGACGAACAGGTCTTCCTCGGCTTCAACGCTCTCCGCATCCCTTACATGTACGCCAACGAGGCCGGCGGCGAAGACCGCGGCAAAGCCGGTTTTTACCACCTGATCACCGACAAGGCCAAGCTTAAAGCACTGACCCGTTTTGAAAGGACCGGCAGGATCAGCGGCGAGCTGCAGCTCTTCGCGAACAGTATGGGCGCGGCGCTCGAACAATTCGCCGGCAAGCCGGTCATTTTTGCTGCCGGGTATGATCAGCCGCTCGCCGCCCAGTGCGACCTCGATATGTTCTTTACCCCGCTCGGCGGCGGCCTGGTCGCGGTGGCCGACCCGACGCTGGCCAATGAGACGCGCGGCCGGCTGATCGGCCAAGGCTTTCACGATCACGTTAATCGCTCTCAGGACACGCCGACCGACCGGTTCCAGCTGAAAAAAGAGGAGATGGCCGGCTTTGTCGACTGGCTTAAATGGAAGGGCTTCACGGTCGTCAGGGTGCCATTCTTTAATAAACTGGAGCGCGAGCCGGAGCTGGTCCCCTGGGCTTCTTATAACAACGTACTGGTCGAGATCTTTGCCGACCGGAAAAGGGTCTACATGCCGGTCTATGATCTGCCGGAGCTTGACGATCTGGCAGCCAGAACGTACGCCGGCCTGGGCTTTGAAGTTCGCCGGATAGCTGGAATAAAAGAGATCGCGGGGGCCTTCGGCGCGCTCCGCTGTTCGACCAAGGTCCTGGAAAGAGCTTAATGCTCCTGGAGCGGTTCGGCGTGCGGCTTAAAACCGGGCAGACCTTTGCCGGTCGTCTTCTTTAGATAATCGTCGATCGCCGCCTGGACCGCCTCTTCCGCCAGGACCGAACAGTGCATCTTCACTTTGGGCAGACCGTCCAGGGCTTCGGCCACCGCCTTGTTCGTCAGCTTCAGCGCCTCGTCGATCGTCTTCCCCTTGATCAGCTCGGTCGCCATCGACGAGGTGGCGATCGCCGAACCGCAGCCGAAGGTCTGGAACTTGACGTCGGTGATGACGTGATCCTTGACCTTGATGAACATCTTCATGATATCGCCGCAAACCGGGTTGCCGACCTCCCCGACGCCGTCGGGGTTCTCGATCTCCCCGACATTGCGCGGGTTCAGGAAATGGTCCATCACTTTTTTGCTGTATGGTTCGGGGCTCATTTTTTCCCTCCCGGATATAACGGCGACATCTTGCGCAGTTTATCGACGATCTTAGGCAAATGCTCCAGCACGTAGTCGATCTCCGCCTCAGTTGTCTGCTTGCCGAGCGAAAAACGGAGCGAGCCGTGGGCGATCTCGTGCGGCAGGCCGATCGCCAGGAGAACGTGGGAAGGATCGAGCGAACCGGAGGTGCAAGCCGAGCCGGACGAGGCCGCGATCCCCAGCATGTCCAAGCTCAACAACATCGATTCCCCTTCGATATAGCGGATACTGACGTTGACGTTGTTCGCCAGACGCTCGGTCGGATGCCCGTTGAGCCGGACGTCGGGGATCTTCGCCAAAATCCCTTTGATCAGCTTATCCCGCAGCGGCAGCAGTTTCGCGTTCTCCGCCGCCAGAGTTTTACCGGCCAGCTCGGCCGCGGCGCCGAACCCGACGATCCCCGGCACGTTCTCGGTCGAAGCGCGCCGGTTGTTCTCCTGGGCGCCGCCGTGGAGGAACGGGGTCAACCTGGTCCCTTTGCGAATATAGAGCGCGCCGACCCCTTTCGGGCCGTACAGCTTATGGGCCGACATCGACAGGAGGTCGACGCCGAGCTCGTCGACGTTGATCGGCAAATGCCCCGCGGTCTGCACCGCATCGGTATGAAAATAGACCCGTGACTCGCGACCCGTGACTCGTGACTTGATCGCTTCGCTGATCGCCTTGATCGGCTCGATCGTCCCGATCTCGTTATTAGCCTGCATGATCGAGACTAAAATGGTCTGGGGGGTGATCGCTTTAGCAACTGCTTCCGGACTGACCAAGCCGTCCTGATCGACCGGTACGACAGTAAGCGCAAAGCCCCGTTTCTTCAGGAACTCGGCACATTCGGAAACGGCGTGGTGCTCGATCGCGGAGATAATAATGTGGTTACCGCGCTGGTCGTTGGCAAAAGAGACCCCTTCGAGCGCCTGGTTGTCCGCTTCGGTCCCGCCGGAAGTAAAGACGATCTCCTCCGGCTTGGCCGCGATCAGCGCCGCGACCTGGCCGCGCGCTTTTTCGATCGCCGCCCGCGTTTCCTGGCCGAACGCGTGGATCGACGACGGATTACCGTACTTCTCGCTGAAATACGGCTGCATGGCCGCGACGACCGCCGGATCGGCCGGCGTCGTCGCCGCGTAATCGAGATAGGTCCTATTGCTCATTCATGCTCCCCGGCCGGTAGCCCTTCAAGTCGAGCGTAATATATGTATAACCGAGCGCTTCGAACTTCTTGACGATCCCGTCGATCATCCCCTGGCCCATCACCTTGGGCAGCGAGGCCGCGTCCACTTCGATCCGGGCGATCTTGTCGTGGTGCCGGACCCGGAGCTGGTTAAAACCGAGCGAGCGGAGATATTTTTCCCCTTCGCCGACCATCTGCAGCACCGCTTCGTCGATCCGCGTGCCGTAGGGGATCCGCGACGCCAAACAGGCCATGGACGGTTTGTCCCAGGTCCGCAGGCCGGCATCAAGGGAGAGGCGCCTGATCTCTTCTTTGGTCAGGTCCGCTTCCAGCAGCGGGCTGCGGACGCCGAACTCCTCTTTCGCCTTGTTGCCCGGCCGGTAATCATTGACGTCGTCGGCGTTGGAACCGTCGAGGACCTGGGCGATCGCCTGCTCCGCCGCCAGGGCCTTCATTTTGGCGAACAGTTCCTTCTTGCAGTAGTAACAGCGCTCGCGGCCGTTGGCCACAAAATTCTCGTCGGTGAACTCGGCGGTCTTGATCTGCCTGACCTTGATCCCGATCTCGTCTGCCACCCGGATCGCGTCCTCGATCTCCGCCACCGGGTAGGTCGGCGATTCGGCGATCACCGCCAGCACGTTGGCCGGGCCCAGCGCCTGTTTGGCCGCGTAGAGCAGATAGGTGCTGTCCACCCCGCCGGAAAAAGCGACCAGCACCTTGCCCAGCGAGGATAAAATATCCCGGAGTTTTTGTTCTTTCGCTTTCAGCATCTAGAAATGCACTTCGATCGCGCGCGGCGGGCACGGACGGATGCACAGTTCGCAGGCGATGCATTTGTCGGGATCAAAACCGACCTCCATCGTCTGCCGGTCCTTGACGTAAAGCGCCCCGGTCGGGCAGATGGCAACGCAGGCGCCGCACTGGACGCACTCGTCCCAGTTGACCCGGATATCCTTGGAGAGCGGCGCGACCTTGACCCCCTGCTCTTTCAGGAATTTGATCCCCTGTTCGATGTCGGGAGCGCCGCCGATCAATTCCAGCACCATGTGGCCTTCCTGGTCGGGCGTGATGCTGGCCTTCATGATATTGAAAGAGAGGTCGAACTCCTTGATCAGTTTGTAGACGATCGGCTTGTCAATCTTCTCTTTGGGAAAATTAAGGACGATCTTGCGGGTTGCCATTTTAGTTCCCCTCCTTGACCGGCCGCTCGTTAAGCGGCTTGAACTTGGGCGAATCGGGGCCGGTCGGCAGGTCGGCGACCTTCTCGGTCAGCAGGAAAGCGCCTTTTTTGATCTGCTGCTTCAGCTCTTCGGCGATGGTCCGGGCGTTCTTATAGCTGGAAATGCCGGCGGTCGGGACCTTTTTACCCTTGACCTCGATCTCGCCCGACTTGAGCTGGGCGTAATTGACCTCACCCAGGACGTCCGGCTTCCCCTGCGGATACGCTTCGCTGTAGTCCACGACCGCGCACTGGATATCCTCGTCCCTGACCGCGACATACTTGGCGATCTCTTCGTTGAGGAGCGGGATCGGCACGCCGATACCGACGTTGAGCGTCGTGCCGTAGCCGATAAAGCTGACCCCTTTGAGCCATTTCGGGCTCATCCCTTTCAGGTCGCCGATCACCGCCAGCGTCTGGGACGGCCGTTTCGGCACCCCGTTTTCCAGCCGCGGCGCGTGCGGGTTGAATTGCGTCCCCTGCCAGGCGACGTAACCGATGCCGCCGCCGAGCCAGATCCTGGTCCCGATCCCGATCGTTTTCAGGAACGGATCGTTGAGGAGCGGTGAAAGCTGGCCGGCACTGCAGTAGTTGGCGTTGCCGAGATTCGGCTTAAGCGTCCCGAGGTAAGTGTAGATGGTCTTACCCGACAGGTTGACCGCCACGTTATAGTTCTGGTAGGCGTTCCGCGTATTGAAGAGGACCGCTTCGTTGAGGTCCTTGATGTTGAGCCAGCTGTCGAGGTGCTTGCGCGGGTAGCAATCTGTCCCGTAAGCCTCGATCTGCAGCCGAACATCCTTGCCGGCGACCAGCTCCTCGATCACGTGCGCCCCGCCGTAAGCGAACTCCCCGGGGTGGATCTTGTTGCGCGGATCGTCGTCGGGCAGCGCGGTGGCGCCCAGGTACAGGTCGACCGCCGCCCAGCCGGTGTAAGCCGGGATGTCGTTCAAATAAGCCTTGCCGCCGCCCGCCTTGATCTTCGGCTTAGTGTGGCCGAAGTTAAAGTAGGCGCCGGAGGAGCACATCGGGCCGAAAGTGCCGGTCGTCACGACGTCGACCTCTTTCGCCGCCTGTGCCGCCCCTTTTTGCGCCACGATCTCAATGATCTCTTCGGCCGTGACGACGACTGCCTGCCCTTTTTTGATCTTTTCGTTTATTTCGGCTATTGTTTTGGCCATTTAACTCAACTCCTTTTACTCTTGGAACAGCGGCGTGCTCAAATACCGTTCGCCGGTATCAGGCAGCACCACCACGATCAATTTCCCTTTATTGGCCGGCCGTTTAGCGATCTCGACCGCCGCCTGGACCGCCGCCCCGGAAGAGATGCCGACCAGGATCCCCTCTTCCTTGGCTAAACGCCGCCCCATGGTCAACGCTTGCTCATTGGTCACCGGGAAGATCTCGTCATAGATCTTGGTATCAAGGACGCCGGGAATAAAACCGGCGCCGATCCCCTGGAGCTTGTGCGGGCCGGGCTTACCGCCCGATAAAACCGGCGAATCGGCCGGTTCGACGGCAACGACCTGAACGGAGGGCTTTTTCTTTTTCAAGACTTCCCCGACCCCGGTGATCGTACCGCCGGTGCCGACCCCGGCGACAAAAATATCGACTTTGCCATCGGTATCGGCCCAGATCTCCAGCGCAGTGGTTTGCCGGTGGACCTCCGGGTTGGCCGGGTTCTCGAATTGCTGGGGGATAAAAGAATTCCTGGTCTCTTTGGCCAGCTCAGCCGCTTTGGCGATCGCTCCGGCCATCCCCCTGACCCCCTCGGTCAGGACCAGCTCCGCGCCCAGCGCCTTTAGAAGATTACGCCGCTCCACGCTCATCGTCTCCGGCATCGTGAGAATAAGTTTATAGCCGCGGGCGGCGCAGACGAAGGCCAAAGCGACGCCGGTATTCCCCGAAGTCGGCTCAATGATAACGGTATCTTTTTTGACCTTGCCCGCTTTTTCCGCGGCGTCAATTAAAGCGACGCCGATCCGGTCCTTGATGCTGGAGCAGGGATTGAACGACTCCAGCTTGGCGGCGATCAAAGCGCCGCTCCCGGCCGTCACCTTGTTCAGGTAGACCAACGGCGTCTTGCCGGTCAATTCAGTTATATCTTTCGCTATTTTCATTTTATCCCCCAATTATACCAGAATATCCTCGCTTACCTTAGATATAATACATGGAATCGGTAACGCTCCCCTGCTTCTTGGCCTGGCGCAGGACCATCTCCTGCAAGCTGATGGCATCAAGGAAAGCGTTCATTTTATTCCCCAATTCGCACCAAACATCCTGAGCGGCGCATTTCCCGGAGCGGCGGCACGAACCGGCCTCTTCCAGGCAAGCGACCGGTATCAATGAATCCCCCATGACGGCGGCGATCTGTCTGATACTGATCTTTTCCGGCGCTTTTGCCAGCCGGTATCCCCCTTTGACCCCCCGTCCGGAGACGACCAGGTTGGCGGACTTGAGCGCGTCAACTACTTGCCAGAGGTATTTCCGGGAAATGCCCTGGCGCCGGGCAATATCTTTTAACAAGATCAAGCCTTTCCCATAGTTTGCCGCCAGGTCGACCATCAACCTGACGCCGTACCTTACTTTAGTCGATAAACGCATTTAATTAATCTCGCTCCTATTGTCTATTGACATAGTAGACATTATAGATCATACTATTTAATATGTCAAGCAGGTTTTTGCGCCGAATAGCCATAGCGACCTTGCTGGCCGCTCTTTTTACCTGGCCATTTTGCCCGACATATTCGGCCCATTGCCGCCACTCGGCGGCAGCGGACAGCTACTGCGCCGCCCATTGCCAACCGGGCGCTTTAGGCGGGGAAAACGACCTTCAGCCACCCACCCTCTTCCCCCTGCCTCCCGTTGCGACGGAGACCACTCGATCGCCATTAAAGTCTCTTATCGGCTTTTTATCGGAGACAACCGTCAAAACCTTGCTGGGCAGGGCTTTAAAAGCCCACCCCCCGACAGGTCCGCCGGAGCCTTTGCCGGCCTAGGTTTCTGATCGTCCATTGCCAAAAGGAGAATAAAATGAAAATATTAATTGTCAGTTTATTGGTGCTGACGCTTTTTGGGGCTGCGGCTTCTTATGGCGCCGCCAAGTGCTGTCCGACGGGCAAATGTTGCGTGCGGCCGGCAAAATGCTGTAAGTAATTCCGGTCACGCGAAGGGGGCCTCAGCTGAGGCCCCCTTTTTTTGCCAATATATTATTTAGCGATCTCGGTCCGGGCCCGATCGGCCAATTCCCCCTTCTTCCCCTTGTTCCACCCCTCGACGCGGGAAAAATATCCGGTGATCCGGGTAATGTGCTCCACGTTCCGTCCGGCGGTCAGGACCTGGTCAAGTTTTGCCTCGGTCAGTTCCTTGAGCGCCTTCGGCTCAACCTTGACCTTTTCCTGCTCGTCGTCGAACTGCTCGTGGCGGAAATAGAAATTCCCCTCGTCATCCTTCAGCCAGAGCACCTGCGGCCGGGAATCAAGATAGCGGTCCAGTTCTTCTAACGTCATTTGCTCACCTCCCCTTTTGCGCTAATTTTCCCACGGTCACCTTGGCGAACTTCGCCAGCAGCTCCCCCTGAGTTTTGGCCAGGAATCGATGGATCGGGCATTCTTTAGCCAAAAAACAGTTGAACTTTGGGCTTAAGCATTTATTCAGGCACGAATCCGGCTCGAACAGGGCAATAATGGCCGCCAGGTCAACGCCCTTATCGACCAGCCAGAGACCGCCCCCTTTGCCTTTGGCCGTTTTAACGATCTTCTCGCCGACCAGTCTCTGGACGATCTTGGCCAGGAACGCCCGGGAGATCCGCAGCCGACGGCTGACTTCGGCGGTCGAGACCCTGGCCCCTGCTGGCTGCTGGGCCAGATAGACCAGACAGCGCAAAGCGTAATCCGTTTTCCGGCTGATCAGCATTCCGCATCCCTCCCATTAATAAGACTATTCTTGTCCTATTATAGGTCGTCCACCGTGCTTGTCAAGGCCGATTTTGGGCAAAAGAAAACCGCGAAAGGTTTTCGCGGTTTTCCGAGGAGCGATCCAGGGGCCGGTTATTTCCGCCCCTTCCCCATCTTCTTCATCATGCAATCCATCTTCTGCTTGTCGGACATGTCCGACTTCATGCACGGCATTTCCATCTGCCCGCCGCGCCTTCCTTCCATCATCATGCCGCCCCGCATCATCCGGTTCCGGGCCTTGCTCCCCCAGGTGCCGCCGTAGATCAACAGCACGATCGTCAGTAAAGCGATCAGGACCGCCATCACCTGGCCGGCGGTCTTCATTCCGCCGTTCTCCTTGGCCGCCAAAACCCAGATAATATAGGCAAAACCGAAAGCCCAGACCACCGACAGCAATAATATCAGCCACGACATCGCGCCAATTCCGCCTCCCATCATATTATTTCACCTCCCCGTTTAATGAAAATAAATTAGAAGAAATAGTTTATCAGAACGGCCAGCACCATGACCTGGGGAACAGCAATGACCGGCAGCCAGACCGCCGTCCGCCAGCCGATGTTCTGCCAGATCAGCCCGATCTCGGTATAATCGGTCACCACGCCGGCCATTAAAAAGACGAAGCTGTTGCCGAGCGCGCCGGTCTGGCGGTAAAGCTCGAAGGCGAGCGGCGCCGAGCCTTCGGAACAGATCTCGATGATCGTCGCCAGGAACAGGGTGACCAGCAGGCCGAGCAGCGTCGGCCCCATGTAGTGGTGCATGAACCCGGCCGGGATATAAGTGGCCGCTACGCTGGCCAGCAGCATGCCGAACATGATCCACCAGAGGACCATGTTGCCAAGGGAGATCATCCCTCCCGTTATCCCCCGGACAGCCGCCAGCGGCTGGAACTGGACTTTGGCCAAACGCCGGCGCGCGTCCTGCCAGATCGAGAAATCTTCGCCGAGCGCGATCGTGTTCGCGTTGCGCTCGATCAGCGAGCGCGACTCCAAAAACATGAAGATGTAACCGGTGATCAGGGCGATGACGATCGCCCCCAGCACGATCACGAAAGCCTTCAAGCCAAAGAAGCCGAACATTAAAATGGTCAGCGGCAGGTTCGCCCACGGACTGGCCAGCAGGAAGGCGACGACCGCCGGCGGCGACGCCCCCTTCTTGTGCAGCTGGATCGCCAGCGCCAGGATCCCGTGGCTGCAGGCGGACATCAGGAAGCCGGTCATGACCGCGTAGACGATCGTCCGTTTCTTTTTGCGGGCCAGCAGGCTGGAAATATACTCGCCCGGCACCAGCCAGTCGATCACTCCGCCGATCAACAGGCCGATCAAGATCGGCCAGGCGATCGTCCCGACATACATTAATAGGGAATCTTTGAGCGGCGCCACGGAGCGGTTAAGCAGGCCGGCGACGATAATGATCGCGTAGACGAACGCCAAAAGGACTATTTTGTTCTGCCACCAGGGGGTGCCGGGAACCGGGACAGCACAGGAGGGGCAAGGTTCGGTGATCTTATTTTGCTGAATGAACTTCTGGCGGCAACGTTCGGAGCAGAAAAAATAGTCTTTCCCCTGCCAGGAAAGCTTTAAGCTCTTCTTTTCGTCAACCTGCATCCCGCAGATCGGATCGACTGCCATGGCGGCATTTTACCTCTCCTGCTATAATTAATCAATGATCCGCCGGTTCGTGCTCGCTTTTGTTATCCTGGATAACTTTCTGACTAACCTGGCCAAGCGGCTTTTTCCGACCAGGTATAAGCTGGCCGGGCAATGCCGCCAGTGCGGCAATTGCTGCCGGCAGATCATCCTGACCATGACCCCGGCCCAGATCAACAGCCGCTTCTTTACCGACCTCTCGGTCCGCTGGATCTCCTGGCTGTTCGGCTTTCAGCTGCTCGAAGTCGACCGGGAGCACTGTTCGCTCGTCTTCAGCTGCCGGCACCAGGCCGCCGACGGCCGCTGCGGCAATTACCGCTGGCGGGCGAACGTCTGCCGCAACTATCCGCTGGTCGATTATTTTGAGAAACCGAAGTTCCTCCCCGGCTGCGGCTTCAGCGCCTATTCCCGTTCGGAGAAAACTTCGGCGGAAAAACGGTAGAGGCGCGCCGCGCCGTCCTGCCAGGCGTCTTCCGGCAGACCGGCCTTGAGGCAAACCTGTTTAAGGAACTCGGCGGCGTCCCACCCCTGCTCGACCGCCACTTGCGGTAAGAGGACGCCGGAATCTTCCCCTTTAACAAGATACAGGCCGTCGCGGCCGATCAAAACCTCGCCCGGCGACTTGATCAGCCTCAGGCGGGAGAGGACGGAGATCTCCAGCGTAACAGCCGACAACTCTTCTTCCCTGAGCGGCGGGTAACGGTCGTCCGCGGTCGCGGCTGCCACCGCCGCCGCCTGAACCGTCATAAATAACGGGTCGGCCGACCGGACAAAACCGATGCAGCCGCGCTGCTTCCGCTCCTCGTCGCGCACGGTCACGAACGCCCCGCGCGGCTCGTTCAAGCTCGCCTCCGGCGGGGCGAACTGCGGCAGCTTTTTCCCGGCGACCCTGGCCGCGACGCTCCGGCGGGCGATCCTCAGCAGTTTCTGCCGGTCGCCGGCCGCTAACCCGGTCTCGGCGCGGAAAAAGCCGACCGCCGCGTAGCCGACGACCTTATTCGGCTCGCCGCCCTGCCCGTATTTCAATAATTCGATCCGGTTCACGCCCAGCGCCGGGGCCAGCAACAGGGCGGTGATCACGCCCGGGGCGCCGCACGCTTCGGTATCGCCGTGCGCCAGCCGGCTGAGAAAAGCTTCCAGGCTCCCCGCCACGACCGCCTGCAGCCCTTGCCGGTCCATTTTCCGCGCCAGGTAATCGGGATAATAATGCGACCAGTCGGTGCTGACCACCAGCAAGGTCCGGTCATCGACCAGATAGCTCAGAGCGTAGGCCAGCGCCTGGCAGTTGGCCAGCGACAGGCTGCCGAAAAAGAGCGGGACGATCTCGGCGGAAGGCAAGATCGTCTGGATAAAAGGAAGCTGGGTCTCCAGCGCGTTATCGCCCGCGGCGAACGGGGCGTCATTGAGCTTGATCCGGTCGCTCAGCTTGAGCAGTTTCGCCCGGAACTCGCGATCGACCGGGAGCGCGCCGAGCGGCGTGGCAAATTCGTCAAATTGCGGCACGGCGATCTCCGGAAAAGACAATTTATGGCTCTGCCCGATCAGTATTACCCGGTCGTAACCGCCGCCCGCGACCTGCCTGTAAGCGGCGGCCGCGATCTGGCCCGAATAGGGATACCCGGCGTGCGGCACGATCAGGGCGATAACCTCCCCCGCCGTTTTCCGGACCGGCGCTTTGGCCAGCAGGTTGCCGACCTGGTAAGCAAGCTCGTCCCGGTCGGCCGGATAGAAAGAACCGGCTGCCTGCGGCTGGCAAGTGGCCGCTTCCGCCGCCGCCGCGAGCAGGACCGCGCAGACCGCCCAAATGACCCTTTTCATCTGACGAAATTATAGCACTTACTGTCGAAAATCCCGACACTTCAGCCTTGGCGAGCGTGGCAATAACCTTGCTGTAACTCGCGCAGAGGAGGTGAGACGAATGGGAGGATTGAACAGGTCGATCCTGGCCGGGCGGCTGGTAGCCGACCCGGAGGTCCGTTTTACCAGTAATGAACTGGCGGTCACGCATTTCCGGCTGGCGATCAACCGGAACGGCAGCGACAACGCCGAGTTCATCAACTGCGTCGCTTTCGGCGGGCTTGCCAAGATCTGCGGCGAGTACCTGAAAAAGGGGAAATTGGTCGCCGTGGAAGGGCGGCTGCAGATCCGCAGCTACCAGAGCAAAAGCGGCCAAAAGCGGACGTCGACCGAAGTGGTGATCGACGAAATGCAGATGCTCGACAACAAGTTCTACAACGCCGCGACTAAAGCCAAGAACCGGGCGGATGAGGAACCGATCGAGATCTGAGCGGCTGGCCCCGGACGATCACCATTGTCCGGGGCGGCTCTTTTTGTTATAATCTGTCCATGCTGAAAAAGCTGGTCGTCCCGCTCCTGCTGCTCTGCCTGGCCGCCGATCTGGCCGGCGCCGCGCGCAAACAGCTCAAGCTCCCCGAACCGAAAGTCCTCGGAAAAATGACCGTGGAAGAGGCGCTCCTGCGCCGCCGCTCCGAACGGTCGTTCCTCCCCAACGACCTGACCCTGGAACAGATCTCCCAGCTCCTCTGGTCGGCCCAGGGGATCACGGAAAAGAGCTGGGGCTTCCGCACCGCCCCTTCTTCCGGCGCCCTCTACCCGCTGACCATCTACGTCCTGAAAAAGGACGGCGTCTTCCAGTACGTCCCCGACGGCCATAAGCTGGTCGAGGTCTCGACCGAAGACAAGCGGGCTTCCCTGGTGCGGGCTTCCCTGGGCCAGGGCTACATCGCGGAAGCGCCGCTGGTCATGGTGGTGGCCGGCAATTTCCGGATCTGCGAAGCGAAGTACGGCCAGCGCGCCTACCGCTACATGAGCATGGAGATCGGCCACGTCGCCGAGAACGTCCAGCTGCAGGCGGTCGCCCTGGGGCTGGTCTCCGTGCCGATCGGCGCTTTCTGGGACGACGTGGTCGCCAAAGCGCTGGAGCTCCCCGAAACGCAAGATCCCTTCTACGTCATCCCGATCGGCTACTACAAGTCCGGCACGTAAGATGCGCCGCAAACGACCGGATTGGCTCCGGCTGCTCGCCCTGCTGACCCTGTTCTGCGGCATCGCCTATTTTTACGCCAATATCTTCGCCCCGCGGCTGATCCCCCGTTTCCTGCGGATCGGCGTCACCCGCCGGCCGACCAATATCCTGGTGCTCGGGACCGACATCACCTTTGACGGGCGGTCCGGCGAACCGATCATGCAGACCAACGGCCGGACCGACACCATCCTCCTGCTCCACGTCGACCCGGTCCGCTACCGGATCGACCTGGTCTCCATCCCGCGCGACAGCTTTGTCGAGATCGCCGGTTACGGCTGGCAAAAGATCAACGCCGCCAACGTCTTCGGCGGGACCGAGCTGATCAAGAGCACGGTCGAGCGGCTGACCGGCGTCAACATCGATTACTACCTCAAGGTGAACACCTTCGCGGCGGTCAAACTGGTCGACCTGCTCGGCGGCATCGACGTCACGATCGACAAGGACATGTATTACGTCGACCGGGCGCAGAACCTCTATATTAACCTGAAGAAGGGGGAGCACAAGCTCTCGGGCAAGGAGGCGGAAGGCTTTATCCGTTTCCGGCACGACGCGCTGGGCGACATCGGCCGGATCGGCCGCCAGCAGCAGTTCATGGAGATCCTTTTTCACTCGTTCACCAAGCCGCAAAATCTGGTGAAAGCGCCGGTCGGCTTTACCCTGGCCATGCGCTACGTGCAGACCGACCTGCCGCTGCTCAAAACGATCCGGCTGGCCAATTTCGCCCGGATGATCTCGCTGCGGGAGATCCACTCGTTCACCCCCACCGCCGAATCGGCCTCCGATCCGGGCGCCGGCGCGATCCTCTTGCTGGATAAACGGGGATTGCAGCAGTATATCCGCGCTAACTTCTGACGCTCAGCGCCCGGCCGGCAGCCAGCCGATATAGGGGAGCTCGCGGAATTTTTCCTGGAAGTCTAACCCGTAGCCGACGATGAAACGGTCCGGCACCGTAAAACCCTTGTAAGCGAGCGGCACCCGGACCCGGCGCCGCGCCGGCTTGTCCAGCAGGGCGCAGATCCGGACCGAGCGCGGTTTTTTGTGCTTCAGGAAGCGGACCAGGTAATCCAGCGTGTAGCCGTAATCGACGACGTCCTCGACGATCAGCACCTCTTTGCCGACGATCGGCAGATCGATGTCCTTCTTGATCTTGATGACGCCGGAGGAATAGGTCGAAGCGCCGTAGCTGGAAACCTGGACCAGGTCGAGCGTGACCGGCCCGGTGAGGCCGCGAACCAGGTCGGCCAGGAAAACGAACGACCCTTTCATTACGCCGATCAGGACCAGCTCTTTGCCGCGGTAGTCGGCGTTGATCTTTCTACTAAGAGCGGCGACGCGCTGTTTGAGCCGGCGGGCGGAGATCAGGCTTTTGGGCCGTTCTTTCATTCAAAAAGCGGGACGTTCCCCGGTTTGCCCGGGTCGTACAGGCCGGTCGGCGTTAACCGAAGCTCGGGGATGGAGGTGACCGTCAGTAAAGCGAGAACGGCGAGCGGATCGGCCAGCCGGCAGCCGAGCTGTTCGAGCGATTTATAGAGCGCGGTCGTCTGGTCGACCGCTTCGTTGCTTAAATGTTCGGCCGGCGAAAGGGAAAGCTCGGCCATGGTCATCCCGCCGCTGACGACCGCCGCCCCCTGCCCGAGCGCCGCCACCCGCCTGATCGCCGAGGCGATGTCCTCGTCGCTCTTGCCGACCGCGATAATGCTGCCGCGTCCTTGCGTCAGCGTGGTGGCGACCGCCCCCCGGGTCAGGCCGAAACCTTTCAGGAAGCCGATCCCGATCTCCCCGCTCCCCTTGACGCATTCGACCGCCACCGCTTTCAGGATATCCCGTTCCAGGTCGACCCCGGTGTATTTGACGACCGCGTTGCGGGTAAAGAGCGAACCGGGCGCGAGCTCGATCACCTTGGCGTACTTCCCCGTTTTCGTCAGGCGGAGCTCGTCGACCTCAAAATATTTGATCTGGCACTTGCCGGGCTTCATTGTTGGCTAAAGTATATACCAGTGCTATAATTATTTCAATGAAGAAGCGGTATTACTGGGCGGCCTTAGCGTCGATTTTTATCGTCGGGCTCGGCCAGCTGCTCAAGGGCGAGGGCCATAAGGCCTTGCTGCTGATCCTGGCTTTCTATTTCACCTTCCCCGGGCTGATCTACCTGACGCTGATGTTCAACGCCTACCTTTTCCTGTCGGCCCTGGGGATCGGCATCGTCGGCGGTATCGTCCTCTGGAGCTACAATGTCCTGGACGCGTGGTCACATGAAGCGGTCAATTAAGCTTTTAACGCTCTTTGACATCCCGATCGAGATCAACTACACCTGGTTCATCATCCTCGGGCTCGTCGTCTTTACCCTGGCCAGCGGTTATTTCCCGGCCACCAACCCGGAGCTCGGCCCCCCGGCCCACTGGCTGATGGCGCTGATCGCCGCCCTCCTCCTGTTCGCTTCGCTGCTGGCCCACGAACTGGCGCACTCGGTGGTGGCGATGCGCAACGACCTGCCGATCCACGGCATCACCCTTTTCGTCTTCGGCGGCGTCGCCCAGCTCGGCGAAGAGCCGGCCACGCCGGCCGTGGAGTTAAAAATGGCGGCGGCCGGTCCGGCCCTGAGCCTGGCGCTCTCCCTCCTCTGCTTCAGCCTGACCCAGATCTTTTTCCAGCTCCGGCTTCCCACTCCGCTCCTGTCGATCACCAATTACCTGTTCATCATCAACCTGGCCGTCGCGCTTTTTAACCTGATCCCCGGTTTTCCGCTCGACGGCGGCCGCCTGCTGCGGGCCGCGATCTGGCACTGGACCGGCGACCTGCGCCGCGCCACCCGCGCCGCCAGCTATCTCGGCAAGGTCTTCGCATTCCTCTTTATGGGGGCCGGCATCCTTTACCTCTTCACCGGCCTGGCCGTTTCCGGCATCTGGTTCATCTTTATCGGCTTCTTCCTGATGGAAGCGGCCGACAGCAGCTACCGGCAGGTAGCGATGAAAAAGCTCCTCTCCGGCCTGCGGGTCGGCGGCATCATGTCGCAGAACGTCGTCGCCGTGCCGGCCGACATCACCCTGGCCCGGCTGGTGGAGGAATATTTTTTCCGCTTCCGCTTTGCCTCTTTCCCGGTGACCGACGACGACCGCCTGGTCGGCCTGCTGACCTTCCACGCCGTCAAGGAGATCGAACGGGAAAAGTGGCCGCTGATCACCGCCCGGGAAGCGATGCTGCCGGTCACCCCCCGGATGACCATCGACCCGCACGCCGAATTGACCGAGGCGCTGGGCCGGCTCGGCGCCAGCGGCGTCGGCCGCCTGCTGGTCATGGAGAACGGCAAGCTGGTCGGCATCCTCTCCCAGCGCGACATCATGAGCCTGTTCGAGTACAAGACGGAGGTGGAAGGATGAGCGGCCGGATCGTCATGATCATCGCTTTCCAGCGTTTCCAGGAAAAGGAATACGATCCCCCCAAGGCGATCTTCGAACAGGCCGGCTACCAGGTGGTGACCGCTTCGTCCCAGCCCGGCCTGGCGACCGATAAGACCGGGGGAAAAACGAAAGTCGACCTGACGCTCGACCAGGTCAAAGTGGCCGATTACGAAGCAGTGACGTTCATTGGCGGTCCGGGCAGCTTTGACTATTATGACGACCAAACCTGCCATGAGATCGCGCGGGAAACGGTCAAACAGGGAAAACTGCTGGCCGCCATCTGCGCCGCGCCGGGGATACTGGCGCGGGCCGGCGTCTTGAAAGGAAAAAAAGCGACGATGTTCGACGACACCGGCGAGATCGCCAAAGGGGGCGGCACTTTTGTCGGCCAGGGGGTCGTGATCGACGATAAACTGATCACCGCCACGGGACCGGCTACGGCCGGGGCCTGGGCGGAAGCGATCGTCAAGGCGCTCCATGGAAAACAGTGAGTTCGCCAAAGCTTTCCGGGAAATAGCGGAACTCCTCGAACTTAAAGGCGATAACCCTTTCAAGATCCGCGCTTACCAGCGGGCCGCCCAGAATATCGACGACCTGAGCCGGGAACTCCCGGACATTTACCGGGAAAAAGGGCTGGCCGGCCTGCAAGAGCTCCCCGGCATCGGCCACGATCTCTCGCTCAAGATCGAGGAGTATATTAAGACCGGCAAGATCACCTCTTACCAAAAGCTGGCCAAAGAATTCCCCAAAGGGATACTCGAATTGGTCAATATCCCGGGGATGGGGCCGAAAACCGCCCTCCTGCTCCATGACAAACTGGGGATCGCTTCACCGGCCCAGCTGGAGAAAGCCGCTCGCGCCGGGAAATTGCGGGACATTCCCGGGATGGGCGCCAAAAAAGAAGAGAACATCCTGCGCGGGCTGGACCTCAAGCGGAAAAGCCGCGGCCGTTTCCTGCTCGACGACGCGGCCGCCCACGCCGAGCTGATCGTGGCTGAGCTGGAAAAACTGCCGGCGGTCAAAAAGATCCTGCCGTGCGGCAGCTTGCGCCGCGGCCAGGAGACGATCGGCGACCTGGACATCCTGGTGATCTCCGACCGGCCGGCCGCGATCATGGACAAATTCACCGCCCTCCCGGCCGTCAAAGACGTCCTGGCCAAGGGGGCGACCAAATCTTCCGTTATCCTCCGCAACAACATGCAGGCGGACCTGCGGGTCGTGCCCGCCAGATCATTTGGCTCGGCCGCCCACTATTTTACCGGTTCCAAAGGGCATAACATCCACCTCCGGCAGCTAGCCCAGCAAAAAGGGTGGAAAGTCTCGGAATACGGGATCTTCAAGGGGAAGAAACAGATCGGCGGCCGGACCGAAGAAGAGATGTTCGGCAAGTTCGGGCTGCAATTCATCCCGCCGGAACTGCGCGAAATGCGGGGCGAGTTCGCGGCGGCGGCCCAGCACCGGCTCCCCAGACTGGTAGAGTTGGCCGATATTAAAGGCGACCTGCACATGCACACCACCGCCACCGACGGGGCCGCTTCGATCGAAGCGATGGCGCTGGCGGCCAAAAAGCTCGGCTACGAATACATCGCGATCACCGACCACACCGTTTCGACCAGGATCGCCGGCGGCTTGAACGAAAAACAGCTGCGGGAAAACCTTAAAAAGATCAAAGCGGCCAGGCAAAAGGTCCGGGGGATCACGATCCTGGCCGGCGCCGAGGTCGACATCCACCCCGACGGCACCCTGGATTACCCTGATGATCTGCTACAGGAACTCGACATCGTCCTGGCGGCGGTCCACTCCGGGTTCAAGCTGCCGAAGGCCGCCATGACCGCCCGGGTGCTGCGGGCGCTGTCTAACAAATACGTCAATATCCTCACCCACCCGACCGGCCGGCTGATCAACGAGCGCGCGCCGTACGAGATCGACCTGGAGGCGGTGCTCCGGGCCGCGAAAAAGCACGGCAAATGCCTGGAAGTGAACGCGCACCCGCGGCGGCTGGACCTCAATGACGCCCATTGCCTGCTGGCCAAACAGCACGGGGTCAAGCTCGCGATCAACACCGACGCCCACTCCACCGACCAGCTGGGGCTGATGAAATACGGCGTGACCACCGCCCGGCGCGGCTGGCTGGAGAAAAAGGACGTGCTCAATACTATGCCGCTCGGCCGGCTTCTGGTAGAATTGAAGGCGTCAAGATGAAACTAACGATCTATTCCGACGGCGCCTCCCGCAACAACCCCGGCCACGCCGGCCTCGGCGTCGTGGTCAAAAAAGGGAACGAAGTGGTGGCCGAGATCGCCGAATACCTGGGCAAGACGACCAACAACATCGCCGAATATATGGCGTTCATCCGGGGCCTGGAAGAAGCGCTCGCCCAGGGGGCCAAAGAGGTCCACTGTTACGCCGACTCCGAGCTGCTGGTCAAGCAGATCAACGGCGAATACCGGGTCAAGCACGAGGGGTTGGTCCCCTTATATCACCACGCCATGGCCTTGAGCCGGAAATTCGCCGATTTTGCGCTCGAATACATCCCCCGCGAAAAGAACCAAGCCGCCGACGCCCTCTCCAATAAAGCGATCGACGACCACCACCACTCGACGCACGGCCCCCTTTTTGGTACAATTTAACCAGGGCAGGCCGGGCGGTTACCCCACGGGGAGGAAAGTCCGGACTCCGGAGAGCAGCGTGCCTCGTAACGCGAGGTCGGGTTTAAACCCGAAGGAAAGTGGCACAGAAAAGACACAGCCTACCCTAGCCCTAAAGGCTGGGCGGCGATAGGTGAAAACGGGAGGTAAGAGCTCCCGACGTAATAAGCTGGAAACAGCTACGTGCCAAACCCCACGCGGAGCAAGACCAAAAAGAGTGAGAGGCTGCTCGCCTCGTTATGAGCTCGAGTAGGTCGCAATGAGGTAGATAGCGATATCTATCCCAGACAGATTATCGCACAAAGACAGAATCCGGCTTACAGGCCTGCCCTTTTTCTTTCTCTGTTCGCTCGGGAAATACCGCTCAAACGATCTGGAAGATGATCTGGTACCCCTCGGAGATGATCCGCTGGCCGGTTTTCTTCGCCCAATCGAGCACATACCGCCCTTTACCGATCGCCGGGCCGTTATCATCCACCACCACGATCAGGCCCGGGCTTTTCGCCAGGATCTTGCCGGCACTGGCCAGCTCCTTAAAATGATGGGCCATGCTCAGCTCCGGCTGCTCCGCGGTAATATCGCAGCTGTCCAGATAAAGGAGGTCGGCCGGCTCGTCGATCTCCGCCAACAGCTGGAGGGAATCCCCCAGCCGCGGCGAAAACTCGCACGGCCGGAGTTTTTGCACCGGGCTTTCCCGGAGGACGGCGCGGCAAGTATCCAGGTTAACTGGGTCGATATCGAGGGTGATCAGCTTTCCCCCGAAGAGATTGATGAATTCATAGAACAGCAGGGAACTTTGGCCGTCGGACCAGCCGTCCCGATAGCGCAAACAGCCGGTCTCGATGATCGTAAAATCCCGGTTTTTTCGCCGCAATAATTCGGTAAAGATGATTTTAAACCCGGCGAGCCGGTCCGCGTCGGCCAACAGAACGTCATTAAAATAAACGGTCAGTTTGTCGGCATATTGCTTAGTAAAGTATGCGAGATATTCCTGCGGGTCCATGGCAACATATTATCATTCGCGACGGCCCTTAACAATCGTTTGAAATCAGCCGGTCCCCCGTCCGATAATCCGCTGATGGGATTTCACATCTGTCCCTTTAATCCAATGGTGGCGAAGATCTTCGCCGCCGCGCCGGAAAAATTACTGCATACTCGCATCCCGATCGCCCAGCGGGCGGAGATCGCCAGCCGGATGGTCCGGGTCGATCTGGCCGAGGCGGCCGCGCTGGTCAAGCAGTCCGACTTCCGGGCCGGTTTCAACCGCTACCTGATCAGCGGGCAGGAAAAGCTCGACGACCACCGGCCTTTGGCGGCCCTCATTTCGCAACTGAGCAGCGTCACGCTCGGCGCGACCTTCCGGATCTGGTGCGAGCAGCGCGCGGCGGGATCGATCTTTTTCTCGATCGTCGGCTCCGGGGCGCCGCGGACCTACCCTGACCGGCACATGGAGATCACCCTCCAACCCAAAGACCTGTTCCTCCTGGAAATGGAGTTCTCGTCCGCCAACAGCCTGCTCTGGCTCAGTTACGTCGAATCGCAGCAAAAAGGGATGGGGGGAAAACTGATGAGCGTGCTATACAATACCGCGCTCGACCTGGGGACGGCGCGGATCGGGTTCGCCCCGTCCGCCACCGCTAACGCCAAGCAGTTCTACTTTCATCTCGATTTCGGCGCCAGGCGGGAAGACAACAGCGGCTTCTGGGAACTCCCGCTCCGCCTACCGCTCCGCTAAGACCGCTTCTTTTAACACCTGGAGGATCTCGATCATCGCCCGGGTATCCAGCTCGCAGTATTGTTCCAGCGCGTTCCTGACCTTCTGCCGATCCGCCTCGGCCACGTTCTCGCCGTAAGTGACGCGCATGTACTCGTAACGGGCCAAACCGCCCTCGCCGATCTCTAAGCCGTCGTAGGTGATCCCGGTCAGCGCCGGCAGGACCTCTTTCATCGAGGCGCTCTTCCCCTGGGCCGGGTGGTAGTAAAAGAATTTCCGGAACGGGATCAGGAGATCGACAAAATCCTCCTTGATCGCCTGGTACCAGGCGTCGTACTCTGAAAAAGCCTCGGCCGCCGTCTTGATCCGCCCTTTTTCGTAATCGGCGTTATAGGCGATGATCGAACCGCCCGGCTTGATCAGCTCGCGCAGGCGCCGCAGGACCTCCGGCCGCGGGTCAACGTCTCCCGGCGCCAGGAATGAATAATGTTCCGGCTTTGCCCCCTCTTTAGCGACAATATGAAGCGAATACTGGAACGGCACGTCCTCGTAAGGCCGGGTCCCGTCGTAGATCGGGACCGGCGGGGCGATCGTCTCGAAGTCGAGGTAGTAATACGGGTATTTGAGCATCCCGAGGAATTCCCGGAGCGACTCCCGGTCGACGAACGGTTCCTTGGTCCGGTGGCTTTCGACCTGGATGGTATGCTTCTCGTTCAGTTCGTAGTCGGCCGGAATATCCTTCAGCTTCAGGACCCCGCGCTCCATCAGGTCAAAAGCGACATCCCTCTGCCCCCGCAGGATAAAAACGTGGCCTTCCGGCAGGAATTGCCAGCACCGGTCGTAAAGCGGGCACTCATCGCTGCACTGCTTGCCGACCGCGGTCAGCGGCTCCGGCCCGGCGATCACCGCCTGCAGCTGTTCGAGTTCCGCGCCGATGTTCGGCAGGAACGGCGCGATCCCTTCCGACAGCTCTTCCCGGGTGAAAAGCTGTTGAATGTCGAGCGCGCCGTGCCGGACATATTCCCGGTTCATGAACAGCAGATAAGTGTGCCGGAGCTTGAGCCCGCGGCTGCTGTAGACGTATTTCTGGAACGCGGCGTCGCGGTAATGCTCGTCCTTGACCTTGGTCGAGCTTTTCACCTCGATCAGGTCCCATTCGTCTTCCCCGACCGGCACCAGGATATCGGCCAGCGCGTAGGCGCCGTCGTAGAGGAAACCGGCCTCAAAGAGCGGTTGGCGGGCCGCCAGCGCGGCATACGACTTGGCGTCCTGCCGCTGCGGGTTGAAGTCGCGCTCGATCAGGATGCCGCCGGGGAATAACTGCTGGGCGAGCGCGCCGACCTTGCGCCCTTCGGCGAAAAGCGCCTCCAGGAACGGGGTGTTCGGCGGCAGTTCTCCCTTACGGTTGTACTGGTACCAGAGGAGTTTGGGGCATTGCAGGCCGACCAGGTATTTGCTTTTGGAAATGACCGCCATTTCCCTTATTGTACGCCGGCGTTTTACGGGGTACAAGGCGCAAATCCGCTGAAATCGGGCGGCCGGCGGGCCGATACTTTCACGGAGGGACTTTAATGAGCATTTACGACATCAGCCGCCAGCTCAGGCTGAGCATTGCGCCCAAGCTGGATATCGGCTACGAAACTTTCAATTACGGTTCGGCGGGCGGCTCGCTCTACGTGCCGGCCAATCCGGACGATCCCGGGGCGGAAAGCCAGCCGGTCAACGCCAACGACTTCAACACTTTCGAGGCCGCCGTCGGCTTTGACGTCAAGCTCGACTTCCTGCAATGGGCGTATCTCAAGTACCAGCTGGCCTGGGACGGCACCACGCAGCGGACCGACATCAACCACGACGAGTACGGCTGCAAGCCTTACACGGAAGGCAGCGGAGAGACCAGCGCGATCTGCACCGGCAAACCGGTGCCGAACGAGACCCCTTACGCCGTTGGCGCAGGGGCGACTTTCGCGTCGGCCAGCGAAGGCGGGCCGGGCATCGACGATCCCTCCCTGATGCAGAGCGTGACGGTCGGTTACTACCCGCTCGTCTACCAAACCGCGGGGCCGGGCGGTTTGCGCGAACGCTCCGTCGCTTTTGAGGCCGGCGTCGCCACCAAAAATTACACCGTGACCCGCGGCTGGGTCCGCGACGGCATCGTCGAGATCCGGGACAAAGAAGAATACGACCTTTTCGGCGCCACCTGGGGGATCTATTATCACGACCTGCGTCTCAAGGGAGACAAGGATTCGTATTTCGGCGGCGTCAGTTTCGGCCTGAAGGGGACGCATTTTATCGGCAACAGCCACGTTTTCGCGGTCGAAATGAGCGTCCCGTTCGGCCTCGGCTGGCAGATCTAACTTGGGAGGAGCAATGCAAATTGCCCCGGTAAAACTGAACCTCGGCCGGATCGTCCAGCTGGAAAAAGCGGTCCGGCAGGCGGAACGGCGGATCGCCCCGCCCGACCAGCTGGTCGGCAGAGGACCGGACGATTACCTCTGCTTCCACAGCACCGCTCCCAACATCAGCACCTATGGGCCCAGCAGCGCTTTTAACTTTCTCCGGATCCTGAAAATGATCGACCCGCCGCCCGATCGCGAGCGGACCTTCGCCGACCTCGGCTCCGGTTTGGGCGTGATCACGATGGCCGCCGCGACCTATTTTCGCCAGGCGGTCGGGATCGAGTACGACCCGCGGCTGCTCGCCGGGGCCGAAACGATCAGGCAGGCGGAGGGGTTCGACAACGTCCGGTTCATTAAAGGGGATTTCACCAGGATCGACCTGCGCCAGTTCGGCTGCTTATATCTCTATCAGCCTTTTCTGGAAGATTTCAACGAGCTGATGGGGCCGAGGCTGTACCAGACCGAGCCGGGGACCGTCATTATCGCCAACCTGTTCAACTTCTTCCTGGAAGGGCTTTTTCCCGAGCAATACTTCCGCCAGCTGGTCAACGCCGACAATCCGGCGGTCGAGCTCTCCGCTTACCGCGTTTTCCTGCGGCTTTAGTCGTCGGCTTCCATCACGATGTAAGGCGTCCCCAACCCGCTCTCCAACCCCTCGTAACGGACAAAATCGTGCGGCGCCGCTTTCTTATACCAGAAGTAGGTCTTGGGCACGAAAGCGCCGAGCAGGTTTAGCGCCCCCAGGTCGGGGATCATCTCCAGCTTGTAGCAATTGGCCCCGTTCACGACCTCGTCGCCCAGGTATTTGAGGGTCATCGTATACAGGGACGGCTCGTGGGTCAACAGCTTGAAGAGGAGCGAGCTTTTGTTCAACGGGTAGTTCGTCAGGACCGGCCCCATCATCTCCTTGTCGATCAGGTCGGCAGCGAAATCGTAGATCTTGGTCTGGCCGTTGATCTTACAGGCGACTTTTTTGCTCACCGCGTCGTAGTTCTTCTCCAGCGCGGTAACGACCTGGCCGTTCTTGTCTTTGACGGTCAGCTTGACCGAGTACGGGAGCAGGTAATTGCCGCTGAGCCGGACGTAGGCGACCGTTTTCCAGCTTTTGACCGTTTTGTCCTTGCCGTAAACGCCCGAGCCGTTATCCTCGATATAGAGGAACGGCTCCCCTTTGGCGTTGACGGTCTTGCGGGTATTGACCTTGCTGGACCAGAGCGGCTGGCCGCTCGCCTTGTCTTTCGCTTTCAAGCCTTTGACCCCTTCGTTAATGCGGGTAATAACGAACTGTTCGGCCCAGGCGGAGCAGGCGACGGCCAGGAGGAGCAAGAGGGTGATCAGGCGCCGCTTCATGTTAGGCCTCCCCTTTCAGTTCCAGGCCGAGGAAGTAGCTAAGGACCGTCCGCAGGGCGATGATCGCCGCCAGCATGCCGATCTCGTTCCAGTCCGGCCGGGTAATGGTCCGGATGATATCGGCCGCGATGAAGAACTCGAGGCCGAGGACCAGGTAGGCGCCGAGCTTCTGGCGCAGCACCCGTTTCGATTCGGGCGTTTCGTTAAACAGCTGGAGAACGAAATCCTTTAAGACCAGGAGCAAACCCCAGAGAATGACGAACATGCCGAGAAAACTGACGCCGTAGACCACGTAATTGACCAGTTGAAATAATGTCATTGGTCCCCCCTTGAGCCAAATCTTACCACACGAGTCCCCGCTTGCCAACAAAAAGGCCCCACCCTTGCGAGTGAGGCCTTCTGTTTAATTAGAGTGACGGTTCAATTAGAACCGGCGTTCTCTGCGACCACCGCCGCCGCCGCCCATATCGGACTTCGGCCGGGCCTCGTTGACGGTAATTTCCCGATCGCCCCATTTGTAGCCGGTCATCCCAGCAATGGCTTTTTCAGCGTCGGAATCTTCCATGTCAACAAACCCGAAGCCCCGGGACTTGCCCGAGAACTTGTCGGAGACCACCCGGGCCGAGATGACGTTGCCGAATTCAGAGAACTTGCCCTGAAGATCAGCATCGGTCACGGACCACGGAAGGTTGCCTACGAATATGCTTTTCATATTACAATAATTCCTTGTTTTAGATTTTTCTGCGGATTAATGGACAGAAGAATGACCTTTGGAGGGGTCCGCTTCGGATCAAAGACGCAGCCTCTTCTCTCACTTATACCCATTAACTTCGACCTTGGCATGAACAAAGTTATTATGCCACAAGAGCGCGGAAATGTCAACCGCCTATTTTGGGGAAGAAGTGCAGCATTAGGGCGTCGCGACCGCCTTATCGATCTCGTCGACCTCGCGTTCGCCGGCGCCCGGATTGAGGTAGCTGACGATACCGAGCACGGCGAAAACAAGCGCGCCGGTATTCAAACTATCTTTGTAAGCCGGCGTGGCGCCGGTCGTCAGCGCGCTGATCAGCGCGAAGCCGAGGCCGCTGCCGGCCAGCAAAAGGCCCCCGTCCTTCCTGGCGTCCTTACTCTTCTCCGCGTTGCTCTTGAGGATCGAATAAGCGGCCAATTCTTTTTCCGCCCCCGTCAAACCGAGCCCGTTCAAAGTATCGTTCTGGATGACCGGTTCTCCCGGGGAAAGATAAAGGAGCGCCGAGGCGAGCACCGACATCAGCCCGATCGTCAGTCCCCCCAGCTTGTTATTATCGATCGTCCCGCCGCTATTCGCCTGCATCAGCCCGAGGCCGATCAAGCCGAACGACCCCGCCACCCACGGCTTGTTGGCGTCGTAATCCGCCGCCTGGGAGGCGATCCTTTGCGAGCAGAGCGGCTTAAGCGTCAGCAGTTTATCTTTGTCGATCGCCAGCGCGAACACGGCGGACTGGGAACCGATCATTAGAGCAAGGAAGAGCGCAATTAGGTTTTTCATGGGAAGATTATACCACCGCACTGTCGAAAAACGCTACAATTGGCCAGCGTTTCCTCGTGGCAATAAGATTGCTGTGAAGACCGGTAAAGGAGGAGAGGAAGATGGCTGAGCAAATTGATAATTTAAAGAGTAAAGTTGAAAATTACAGTTTAAAATGCAAAATGGGGATCAAGGAAAGGGCTTACCAGTACGCGCTGACGGTCATCAAATTGATCGACAAGCTGCCCAAAGACATGGCATCGGTCGTGATCGCCAAGCAAGTATTGAGGAGCGCGACCAGCGTTGGCGCTAATATTGTTGAAGGGAATTCAGCCAGCTCCAGGCGAGACTTCACGAACTTCATCAACCATGCTTTAAAGTCGGCGAACGAGAGCCGGTTTTGGCTTAATTTGTTAAGAGACAGCGGTAAAGCCACTTCGCCCGAAGCATTCGCCGCGATCCAGGAAACGACGGAGATATGCAAGATATTGGCCGCCAGCATGATAACCCTGAGGGACAAAAGAAGGCTGTAATAATTTAGAATTTAGAGTGTGGAGTTTAAAATTGATGTGTCTTAATCCGGAATATATACTAATTTAAAATTTAGAGTTTAGAATTTAAAACTGATGTATCTTAATCCGGAATCTGATAATTATTAATTGTAATTATCAACTCTAAACTCTAAATTATCAATTAAGTAGGCTGGCTTGGTGAAATCATAGCGTTTTTGCTCCGATAATACTCCATGCTCAGCCTGAATACGCGCTCATTCTCCCGGCTCAAGTCGGGTAATTTACTTCTCAACCCCTGGACCAGGGTCGCCCCACCCGCTTTGGCCAAAGATCCGCTGACGGCGATCATCAACTTTGCCCGCTATGTCGGGCTAAAGGCGATCCCCGGCCGAACGATGGAGAAGCTGGCCAAAGACCAGTATTTCCGCTACTGTTTTTACGCGCTGAACGTTCACGGAGTTTACGAAGGGAAGATCCCGGAAACCAGGGCGATCAAGCACGACCTGATCCGGCTCCTGAAGGAACCCGATTCGATGACTGACGGCGACCTGGCTCTTGGCCTGGGCAATTATCTGAACTGCTTTATCGCCTACATGCCGGGAACTAAGGGGCTAATCGCGCAGCTCATCGACCGCTCCCCCATTACGGCGAAGATCAGGGATACTGTTTTGGAGCTGCTTAAGGAAAAGGGCTTAGCCGAGCGCGCGACGGAGTTGCGCCAAGCCACAGGCGACGCCGAGCGGTGCGAGTTCATGAAGATGAGCCTCGAGATCTTCCAGCTGATGGTCAGCCAGAAAGGTTATTCGCCTTACATCCTGTGGCGGTGAGGGGCATGGGGAAAGGGCCCGTAAAGGTGACGATTTTCGTCAGCCGGTGTCAGCTGGCTGCTAATTTATTGCGGACCGGGCTGGTCAGCAACTCTTCGTTCAGGGAGAGGACGCGGGCGGCTTCTTTTAGGAATATAAGCTGGCTGCCCAGCTGAACGCGATAATCCTCAGTTCCTTTGTCCGCCGCGTAAAGCTGATTGGCTACCAGCAGGAGCAATTTGATCTGCGGGAACTCGTTTTCGCCGCGGAGCGCCCGGACCAGCGGCGCCGTTTTGGCCCCCAGGATATCCGGGGTCATCTTATCCTCTGCGGTTGTCAGCATCACCCCGGCAAGGACCTCGCGCAAGATGTTGGTCTGCGCCACGGCCGGATAACCCTCATATTTACATTGCCGGAAGATCCCGGTGATGAACTCGAAAGGATCGGTCAACCCGGCGTCGACAAGCCGGTCGGCCAGACGGCCGATATACTTGAGGAAGTAGCCGTGATCGGCGAACAGCTGGTCTTTTAGCCGTAGGACCGCTGCCGGGTAATCGGCCGGCGTCAGCGGCCTGACGGCGGACAGGTATTTTATGGTCCGCTGGGCCATAATATCGATCTGATCTTTGATCGCCGGAGCGCCGGTCGGGGCGCCGATCTTGCGAGCCGCCTTTACCGGATCAAACACCGTCGGGCCCGTGATTTTCGCCTTAACATCGGCAGCAAAGGTTTGCGCCCTCATTATTAGGCGGGGGATCTTCATGGCATGTTATCGGCGGGCGCGGCCGATGATTTCAGCAGTAAATTTAGCGGCTAAGAACGCCTGATCAGGCTTACCCCGCCCCACACGCAAACAATGATCACCAGCAGATCAACGATCTCCCAGTACAGCCAGTGTTTGACCGCAAAGCCGGCCAGGACGGCCAGCGCGAGGCCGAGCAAAAGCCAGCCAAGTTGTTTGTTGTTCATGGGGGGATTATACCACGCTCGGAATGCGGAGTGCGGGGGGCTAATGGCTTCGCAAATATTTCTTAATGAAAGGAGCTACAGTCGTTTTATTGATTTTATGGCCGGGGCGGGCTAAACTTAACTACTTACCAGTAATCAAGTCGTTGAGGGATTTGATCCCCTGCGCCTTGAGAAAATTTCCCAAGTGCATGTCGGACCTTGCTCCTAGATCGACACCATATTTTTCCTCTATGGTTCCGATATGAGTGTCATCGCGTTTATCTCTCAACTGACCATCCTCATTCCTGGAGCGGCATCCCCGCATTCCTGGCGCATCTTTCGCCATTGGAATTACTCCTTTCCGCGAGTGAAGAGCCTCGCGTGCCATTAGCACGAGGATTCACTACAAGTTAGGGAGCCCGCCCCGACTCAAGGGGATTATAGAACATTAGCTGGTATATTGCAATATGTTCTTGACATTTTAGAACAGCCAGGCTAAAATGGCTGCAATGAAGGAGCTACATCCTACCCAGGAAAAACTGCTCAAATTATTGAAGCAGAACATCGCGGATCCTCTTACGATTAGGGCACTTCAAGATGAGTTAAGCATTTCTTCTCCGAGCGTTGTTTATCATCACCTTCAACAGCTTGAAAGGAAAGGTTATTTGAGGCGGAATCCAGCCAATCCCAAAGATTATCAAATACTAGCAGACTCCCCGGATAAAATAATAACCTATCTTAATCTGTACGGCCTAGCCTCCTGCGGGCCAAATGGATCGGTTCTGGATGGCAACCCTATTGATCGCATACCAATATCCACCCGTATCCTTGGATTCCCTTCTACCGAAGCATTTATGATGAAAGCGAGGGGCTCCTCGATGGCCCCCAAGATTAATGACGGTGATTTAATAATTGCCAGAAGATCTAAAAAGGTTTTAACCGGCAACATAGTAGTTTGCATAAACAATAGCGAAGTAATGATAAAAAAGATTCAAAAAGAAAACGGGAACACGATCCTAGTTTCTCTTAATCCTAATAACCCGCCATTTTTGGCTGCTGATGATTTTCGTGTCGAGGGAGAGGTTAGAAGCATCATTTCATACAATATGGGTTAAAATATAGATAATGAACAACATTTATAACACATTTAATTTTATATATCCGAAATACCATAACAAAGCGGCTTTGGTTGATAAGCTATTAAGTTTTTTAACAGATAAACCAGAAATAAATGATCAATTAGATAGCTATTTATATGGCTATTTAACAACTGATTCATCCATAGCCCCAATCGCAATCATTCAGCTTATTGGGTTAGTTCACCAAAGAATAAAAGAGGAACTAATCATTGCTAAAACGAATGAGCGGAAACATTTTGGCATATATTATACCCATTACGAAATTGCCAAGCTTATAACCAATGAAACCATACAATTGATTCCTGACAACAAAGACATAAGAACGCTTAAGTTTTTAGAGCCTTGTTCTGGCATAGGAATATTTGTTTTTACCTATATTGATCATGTGTTAGCAAGACTTAAGGATTACAATAAAAAGGATATCCAGGCCATTATAGATAATATATATTGCGCAGACATAGACCCTGAAGCGATACGCATTCTAAAGAAAATACTGCCTCTTTATATAAATATCAAATACCATATGAGCATAAAGGTTAATAATAACAACTTTTTTGAGGGGGACATCCTCTTTAGCGACAATAATGGACAAATCGAACATAATGACCCTAGAATTCTTTTTAATGTTCCAGACGGGTTTGACATTGTTTTAACCAACCCCCCATATAAGCTCTTAAAGGCAAACTCAGACAAATATTCGGATAATGGCAAGAATAAACACTCGGGCAATTTAGGCAAATTAATTGCGTTCATTAAGAACCACGACCATTTTAAATATAATGAAGGCACATTAAATTATTACAAGCTTTTTGTTGAGGAAATACTGGAATTTCATACTCATAATGATAGCAAAGTCGGATTGCTTATCCCCATAACCCTATTAAATGATCATCAAAGCAAAAAACTAAGGAAAAGAATAGTTAACAAATATTTATTGTCAAAATTATACATAATGCGCGAAAAGAATGATTTCTTCCCTGATATTTCACAAGCTTTTTGTTTTTTTAGCCTAGATAAAAGATTAAAAGGCACAGATATAGAAATGATCACAGATATTGTCACCGAAGCCGACCTGTCAAAAAAAGGGATAAAAATTAATATTGAAGCTCTTAATGCCATTTCTGAGGCAACCCCCATAATAATAGAAAAAGAAACCGGCTGGAATATATTAAACAAAATAAATGCTCATCAGAAAGTTGCTGCCTTCCCAAATATTTGCAATCTGAGAGGGGAATTGGACTTAACTTTAGACAAAGTATTTATTACCGATAAAAAAACGCACTACCCTTTATTGCGAGGCAATAACCTAGAAGGTTTTTCTTTTACCTATGGAGGTTTCTTCGTCAATAATAGTTTTATAACTAAACTTAATGGCAAAAGAGCTCACGTTGGGGCAGAAAGACTTGCCTGCCAACAAATATCCAATATCCATGGGAATCATAGATTGAAGTTTTCACACATTCCTCCTGGGATAATTCTAGGCAATTCGTGTAATTACATCTGCCTCTCTGATGTGCTCTTTGGGGATAAAAATATCTCATTAAAATATCTAATGGGGCTTCTCAACTCCTTGCTTCTAGATTGGAGATTTAAAATCACAAACTCAAATAATCATATAAGTAATTATGAAATATCTGAACTTCCCATCGCAATTACGGAAAATGGGCAAAAGGCACAAATAGAAGATTTAATTGATAAGATTACATCAAATAACTCCATTAAAGATGTAGCGTTGTTAAATATATGCGTTTTCAATTTATACAAACTCAATAGAAATGAAATGCTATATGTTTTGAGCAGTTTTAAGCAGGATCAGCTAATTAGCACAATAAAGCAGGAATTAAATAATGTTTCATAACCATGTAACATACCCGCTTAGCGAGAATGATCTCCTTATGGTTGAAGCTGTCCCCCAAGGGGGCAATTGGAAACACATCCCCCTGCATATACCCTCGAAGAGATTAGAACAGATAAGGAAGAGTGGCGGAAGAACCACACTATACGGGAGGCTTAGCTGGGATAAGCCAAGTTATACAATAACCACATATTTTAATCGCCCTGGCAATGGAACGTATATACATCCAGATGAAGATCGTGTTATAAGCGCTAGAGAAGCTGCCCGGTTACAATCATTTCCTGACAGTTATATATTTTATGGTTCAAAGACTTCTTTCTGCAAACAAATAGGCAATGCCGTTCCCCCTTTACTAGCTTATTTTATCGCAAATATCATTAAAAAGAGAAATAAGGTATCGAATGTATTAGATCTCTTTTGTGGTGCTGGCGGTTTGAGCAAAGGATTCGAATGGGCTGGATATAATATTGTGGCAGCAAATGACTGCTTTAATGCCGCGTGCGAAACATACAGAAATAATCATAAAGATACTATTCTTATTGAAGGGGATATAACAAATAAAGACATTAAAAAATCGATCTTACAAAGCATAAAGAATAAAAACATTGACATTATTGTCGGCGGCCCCCCCTGCCAGGGATTCTCTTACGCTGGCAAAAGACTTATTGATGACCCAAGGAATTATTTGTATAAAGAATTTGTTAATATAGTTGAACAAATTAAGCCGAAAGTAATATTAATGGAGAATGTTGAGGGAATATTAACCAGTAATGGCGGAAAGACATATGAAAGCATTAAGAAGTGCTTTACGCAATTAGGATATAAAATACATGGCAAGAAAATGCACGCCGTAAGATATGGCATTCCCCAAAAAAGAAAACGCGTGGTTATAATCGGACTATTAAAAGGAGACCCTGAATCTTGTTTCCCAAAAGAACTATTTATTGACGAGTCAAAATACACAACTGTCCAAGAAGCCATTGGGGACCTTCCTCCTATCAACAAAACAAGAAAACAACGAATAAAGAATGTCAGCACTTATCAGAGATTTATTAGGGGCCAAATAACCGCGGAAGATTATATTAAAGACCTGAGTTAGAATTTACTAGCTAGCTCAACAGCTAGAGCATCAAGGATCGAAAAGAGAGTATTTTTTGCCCCTATATTTTCATTGTTGCTTAGTTGCGTAATCATTGTTTTCAACATTGCTGATATTGTGTCGTTGATCAATCCCTTAACATTCCTATTACCAACTTTCACATATTTCCTTAAAGATTCGAGCGATATACGCACATATCTTGTTGCATTATTATGATATTGTTTTTTTGAGCCCTTTTTCTTAACAATGCTTCTAAAAGTTCCAGTGGAAGGATCAAAATCGATAAATTCAATAGAATAGTATGCGTATTCTGGATGGAGAAAGTTGTTCACTAAGAAATCATTAAATCCTTCAGAGGAAATATTTGCCAGTATAGTTAAAACACAGTGCAAGTTTATCCTCATAAGTTTACTTAGTTTGCCTGCATCTCTATCAGAAATCACCTTATGTTTTAGCTTCTCCCAAAGAAACCTTGAGTGCCATGAAACAACAGCATCCCCGCTTGATTCATCTTTGATCAAAGTTTTAACATCTGCAAGTGACATTCTGTTGTTTTTTGCTGAGTTGCTTGCGGGTGTGAGAGGTTGAAATTTAGGCCTATGGGCAAAGCCTAATGAAATTGGCCCGATATGGTCTGGGCTCAATCCGAACTTATTAAAAACCTTCATGAGCCAGCTGGCAGCTTTCCAATCACCATCTGCCCAGTTTTCATAGGCGCGCCTGTCTTCTCCGTATCTTTCTAAATTCTTTTTATGTCTACCTGTGTCATGTTTGCTTCTACAACATAAATTATAAGTATGGTAACCGTCGAACCTATCTGGAGCATTACTCATAGCCCCCGGACTCTTTCCTCCGCGCTTATTTGGGTATATATAATCCAAGGACATTTCTTTCCCGCATATTTGACAAGGTTTTTCCCCAAAAGGATGAATCTTTCTAGCAACCTTAGAAATCCAAGCATGCCCCTTTTTAATGCCTAATTCCTTCCGTTTCTTATCCCACCACTCCAATCGCTTCTTGCCAACCTCGCTTTGCCTAGTTACTACCCACCTAATTTCTCCATCCTCTTTATACGGATCTGGCATCCCAGCATAATTGGGATGGTTGACAATCGCTTGCATGTATTGATTAAAATTGCTATGCCAATTACGTTTTTTGCGTTTTTTTCTGTTTGTCATTTCACTCATGAATAAAATAATTCAATGGTTTGCCATAAAGGACGGCAAACTCTTTAAGCTGCATAATATCTAACCTACGCTGACCCGATTCAATCTTTGAAATGTAAGACTGTGACTTTCCCAGCTTGCTTGCAACCTTAACCTGATCAAGCCCTGCAGCTTTACGCGCATCAATAAGTTTTTTCACCAATGACTTATGCTCATCCGAATAGATTGTCTTCCCCATTGCAGCCCTCCATGTGTTATGGTATATTCCATTATGTCATATGCCAAATTGGAATATATAGTCCCGCTCATACAGTATAGGGATCAAGAGTCAGGAATTAGAGATGAAAAGACTAACTCCCCACTCTAAACCCAATAAATGTTAACAGAATAACCCCCGATTCGGTCAGGCCGCTTGTCAGGAAGATCCAGAGGCAAAATGTGACATATAACACGATCTTGAGCGCGCGAAGCATTTTGGGACCTCTATAATTATTATCGTAGCGAGGATAGCGGGAACTTGTGTGGGGACTGTTGGGAAGGGGACTAAGGTACTGGGGGCTGGGGACCAAGGAATGTTATAATGCCCCCACGATGCATTTAGGGAAAACATTTTATGCGGCGGATAGGAAGAAATGGCGCTCATGGCTGAAGAAAAACCACCGCCAGGCGAAAGAGATCTGGCTGGTCTACCCTAAGAAACACACAGGCAAGCCCCGCGTCGGCTACAATGACGCGGTCGAAGAAGCGCTCTGCTTTGGCTGGATCGACAGTACGGTCAAAAAGATCGACCGGGACTCTTACGCCCAGCGGTTTTCACCAAGAAAAAAGAGCAGCCAATGGTCGGAACCTAACCTGGCGCGAATGCGGCGGCTGATCAGGCTGAAGCGGATGACCGCGGCCGGCCTGGCGGCGCTCAGCGATCACGCCCTTTTACAAGTAAGCCGCAAGATGGCGATCGCTCCGGCGATCCTCAAGGCCTTGCAGAAAGATAAGCAGGTCTGGCACAATTTCCAAAGATTCCCCGACTCATATCAAAGGATCCGCCTCGCGTATATTGAGAGCGGCCGGAGACACGGAGCGGCAGAATTTCGCAAGCGCCTGTTAAATTTCCTCAAAAAGACCCGGGGGAATAAAATGTTTGCCTTCGGCGGGGTGCAGGGGAATTAAGGTTTTTCCCTCTTTCAAAAGGGGCTGAGGGACTAAGGGCTGTTTACTTCCCCCGCCCTTTCCTCGTGCGCAGGCTTTTCGCGCAATAACGTTCTTCCTGGATGATCACCTTGGCGTTCTTCCGGTTTATCTCCGCCCGGCAGTGCGGGCAATAAACGCTGCCAATGGCGACCGTGTGGCCGCAATCGCACTTTATTTTCGCCTTTATCCTTGGTTTCCTTAAATCGATCACGAATTAATTATAGCATTGTTGGGGCCAGGTGCCGGGGAAATCGGCGTGGGTTTTCATGGCCAAATTATAACATGGACTATACTGCCAAGAGATGACCGTTGTCGCGCAGCCAACGGCGGTGGACGCGATGGTCGGGAACGACCTGGCTGACGCGCTGCCAGAAGCGGGCGGAGTGATTTAGTTCAGCCAGGTGAGCTAACTCGTGGACAATGACATAATCGATGACCGCGGGAGGCGCCAGGGCCAACCGCCAGGTAAAGTTGATATTGCCCTTTGCCCCGCACGATCCCCACCGGCTCCGGGCCGCAGTGATCCGGACCTTCGCCGGACGGTAACCGGTCAGCTCGCTAAAATAACGGCAGCGCTCGGTGATCCGCTCGCGCGCGACCTGGCGCCACCGCGCCCGCTCCTCGTCCGTCAGGACCACCGGCTTGGGCCGGGAAGCCTGGCGCGCGATGTTCCGCTCGATCCACACCCGTTTCTGCGCGATGAAGCGGGCGATATCACGATCGGAAAGGTACTTGGGGGCGCGGACGACCAGTTCGGCGTCGGCCGTGATCATTAAAGCGACGCTCCGGCGGCGGGAACGGATAACCTGCGGGAGTCGGCTATCGATCGTTGGCCTCCGGGAAAGGATTGGAGACCTTCCTCAGCTGCTCGTAAGTTTCCGCCCGCAGCTTCTGCTGCAAAACAGCGATTCCGGCGATCATTTCGGGCACGTGAGTCGGATCGGCAGCGTACTCCTTCAGCTGTTTTTCAAATAATAGCTCGATCTGGAAGAGGAGCATCGCCCGCTCACGCACGCTGATCTTGTAAGCGATCTTCCCTTTCTGCCCCCTCGTGTTGGCCAGGACCTGCGGCAAAAAAGAGGCGACCGCCCCGCCCATTATATGGTATGATTCGTCCTGCCGCTTCTCGGCCGCCTGCGCCCAGGTAACACTTTCGTCCTCGCTGACGGAACCTGGATTTTCGTTGTACCGCCGCATCATTGCCAACCCCTGGTTGCCGTCCCGGATAAAGACCGCAATTTCGTCGGAAAGCAACCCGGCGACCGTCCTGATCAGGGAATCGGGATCGTTAAGGTACGGTTTCAGCAGCGCGGCCGAATGCTGGCAATTATCAAGCGCCCGGAGCATTGCGCTGACGGCAGCGGCGCCCTCGGTCTCATCATTGGCCGACACCACCTGCTCCTGCGATTCCCTGAACTTGGAGAGCGCCCCGAGGACCGTCGCGGCGAAGCGGGATGGTTTGGACCGGAAAATATCTTTGGTGGCTAACGCCGCCGGAACAACCGCGAGCGCGAGCAGAAGGGCGATCAGCGGCACCGTTAACTTTTTCATTTCAGCTCCTTTTCGATCTGATCTTCTTCCTTTTCCACGTCGGAGGGGACAAAGAGGGAATACAAGCCCATCGCGACCAGGCCGACGGCCGTGGCATCCGCCCAAATCTTATCGTTATCGGTCAACCCGTTCGAGCTGTTGGCTAAAACCGCGCCGACGACCCCGGAGAGGAGCCAAACGGCCCCCGAATATTCACGCTGGGTCTTGTTCTTCTCCGCGTAGCTCTTGATCAGGAAGTAGGCGTTCAGCTCCCGATCGCTCCCGTTCAGGTAAAGATCGTCTAAGATCAACCGGTCGGTCACGTAGGCGCTCCGGGCAAAATACTGCAGGCCGCCCATGACTAAAAAGGTGTAGCCGGAGATCGTGTTGTAAACGCGGTAAGCTTCGTACCCTTTGCCGAGGTTATTGTAGATCAGCCAAGCGCCCGCCCCCGCGCTGCCGAGCGAGAGATAGAGCTTCGTGTTCTCGTAATTCCGGGTTAACCGCTCAAAACGCTCGGAAGGCAGCGGTTTCAGTTTGAGGAGTTTGTTTACGTCGTAAGCCAGCGCGGGGGTTAGCAGGAGCGGGATCAACGCGAGGGCCAGCAAGCGTTTGATCATGTTACTTCTTATGATAATCCTGGAGCGCCTTGACGCCAAAACCTTTCTTCTTCGCCGCTTCGATCCCGTTGACGGTCGCCTGGGCGCCCGAGATCGTGGTGATGAGCGGGATATTGTGGGCGACGGCGGCGGAACGGATCTTCGCCTCGTCCGCTTTCGTCTTCTTGTCCCCCGGCGTGTTGATCAGGAGCGAGATCGAGCCCTTGTTGATCAGGTCCAGGATACTTTTGCCGTCCTCGTGCAGTTTGCCGACCAGCTGGCAGTCGACCCCGTTCTTTTTCAAGACCTTGCCCGTCCCGGCGGTGGCCACGATCGAGAAGCCGAGATCGGCGAGCTTTTTGACGACGTAAACGATGTTCCGCTTGTCCCGGTTGTTGACCGAGACGAATATTTTCCCCTTGAGCGGCAGGTTCTGCCCGGCGGCGATCTGCGATTTCATGAAGGCGACGCCGAAGTCGGCGTCGATCCCCATTACTTCGCCGGTCGACCGCATCTCGGGGCCAAGGATGGCGTCCGCCCCCGGGAATCGGTTGAACGGGAAGACCGCTTCCTTGACCGAGATGTGCTCCGGTTCGACCTCCTTGATCCCCTGCTCTTTCAGCGACTTGCCGACCATGCACTTGGTCGCCACTTTCGCCCACGGGACGCCGGTCGCCTTGGAAACAAAGGGGACGGTGCGCGAGGCGCGCGGGTTAACTTCCAGGACAAAGAGCTGGTCGTTCTTGACCGCGAACTGGATGTTCATCAGGCCGATCACTTTCAGCTCTTTGGCCAAAGCGTAAGTGCTCTGCTTGATCTCCCTGATCATTTCATCGGCCAGCGAGTACGGCGGCAGGGCGCAGGCCGAATCGCCCGAATGGATGCCGGCCTCCTCGATATGCTCCATGATTCCGCAGACGACCGTCTGTTTGCCGTCGGAGACGGCGTCGACGTCGACCTCGATCGCGTCTTCCAGGAACTTGTCGACCAGCACCGGGTGCTCCGGCGAGACCATGACCGCCGTGTTCATGAAGTCGACCAGATCGCCCTCGTCGTAAACCAGCCGCATCGCCCGGCCGCCCAGGACGTACGACGGGCGGACGAGGCAGGGATAACCGATCTTGGCCGCGATCTTCTTCGCCTCTTCCGGCGCATACGCGGTGCCGTTCGGCGCCTGCTTCAGTTTTAACCGGGTCAGCAGCTCGGAGAACCTTTTGCGATCCTCCGCGCGGTCGATCTCTTCGGGCGAGGTGCCGATGATCGGCGCCCCCGCCTCTTCCAGCGGCAACGCTAAGTTCAACGGGGTCTGCCCGCCGAACTGGACGATGATCCCGTCCGGTTTTTCTTTATCGATGATGCTCAGGACGTCTTCCCGGGTCAGCGGCTCAAAATAAAGCTTATCGGAAGTATCGTAATCGGTCGAAACGGTCTCCGGGTTGGAGTTGACCATGATCGACTCGTACCCTTCTTCGCGCAGGGCAAAGGAAGCGTGGACACAGCAGTAATCGAACTCGATCCCCTGCCCGATCCGGTTCGGCCCGCCGCCGAGGATCATCACTTTCTTCTTCTTCGACCGCTTGGCTTCGTCCTCCACCTCGTAGGTCGAATAGTAATACGGGGTATAAGCTTCGAACTCGGCGGCGCAGGTGTCGACCAGCTTATAAACGGCCGATAGGCCGAGCGCTTTCCGTTTGGCCCAGACCTCTTTTTCTCCGGCGCCGATCAGGAAGGCGACCTGCTTGTCGGAGAAGCCGTGCTGCTTCGCCCGGTAAAACGACTCTTTATTGTCGAGGATGGCGACCCCTTCTCTCATGATCCGTTTCTCTTCTTCGATGATCTGGAGGATGTTCTCCAGGAACCACGGGTCGACCGCGGTCAGGCCGGCGACTTCCGGGACCGACATGCCGTGCTCCAGCGCGTATTTGATGTAAAAGATCCGCCGGTCGTTGGGGACTTTTAACTTGTTCAAAAGCTCTTTCTCGTTGACCATCTCTTTTCCATCCGCGCCCAATCCGGCCCGGCCAACCTCCAGGGAACGCAGCCCTTTCTGTAAAGCTTCTTTGAACGTCCGGCCAATAGCCATCGTCTCGCCGACCGACTTCATCGACGTGCCGATGACCGGCGGCGTATCGGGGAACTTCTCGAACGTGAAGCGCGGGATCTTGACGACGCAGTAGTCGATCGACGGCTCGAACGACGCCGGCGTTTGTTTGGTAATGTCGTTAGGGAGCTCGTCCAGCGTGTAGCCGACAGCGAGCTTGGCGGCGATCTTGGCGATCGGGAAGCCGGTCGCTTTCGACGCCAGGGCCGACGAACGGCTGACGCGCGGGTTCATTTCGATAATGACCATCCGCCCGGTCTCCGGGTGGACGGCAAACTGGATGTTCGAGCCGCCGGTCTCGACGCCGATGGCGCGGATGGCGGCGAGCGACTGGTCGCGCATCTTCTGGTATTCCCGGTCGGTCAAAGTCTGCGCCGGAGCGACGGTTATTGAGTCCCCGGTGTGGACCCCCATCGCGTCAAAGTTCTCGATCGAGCAGACGATAACAACGTTGTCCTTCTTGTCGCGCATCACCTCGAGCTCGTACTCTTTCCAGCCGGTCAGGTCTTCCTCGATCAGGATCTCGGAGACCGGCGACAGCTCCAGCCCCTTTTTGACGACCTCTTCGTACTCTTCCGTCGTCCGGGCGACGCCGGAGCCGGTCCCGCCCAGGGTGAAGCTCGGGCGAATGATGACCGGCAGGCCGACTTTTTTCAGCCCTTTACGCGCTTCGGCCAGCGTGTGGGCAAAAAAGCTCTTGGGCAGGTCGAGGCCCGCCTTGGCCATCGCTTTTTTAAAGAGTTCCCGGTCTTCCGCCGTCTTGATCGCCTTGACGTCGGCGCCGATCATTTCGATCTTATATTTCTTGAGGATCCCGGTCTCGGCAATGCCAACGGCGATATTAAGCGCCGTCTGGCCGCCGATCGTCGGCAAAATCGCGTCCGGCCGCTCTTTCTCGATGATCTTACAGCAGATCTCAACCGTGATCGGCTCGATATAGGTCCGGTTGGCCATCTCCGGATCGGTCATGATCGTCGCCGGGTTCGAATTGATCAGGACGACCTCGTAACCCTCTTCGCGGAGCGCTTTGCAGGCTTGCGAACCGGAGTAATCGAACTCGCAAGCTTGGCCGATGATGATCGGGCCGGCTCCGATCAGCATGATCTTTTTTATGTCAGTGCGTTTAGGCATTGTCCATCAGCTCCGCGAACTTCTGGAACAAATAGTGCGCATCATGCGGCCCCGGGCCGGCTTCCGGATGGTGCTGAACGGAGAAGATCGGCAGCTTTAAGTGCCGCATCCCTTCGACCGTCTTATCATTTAAGTTAATGTGGGTCAGTTCGACCGTCCCCTTCGGGATCGAATCGACGTCGACGGCGAACCCGTGGTTCTGCGCGGTGATGTCGACCTTGCGGGTCTTGAGGTCGATGACCGGCTGGTTGCCGCCGTGGTGGCCGAACTTTAACTTGTAAGTCTTCCCCCCGAGGGCTAAACCCAAAAGCTGGTGGCCGAGGCAGATGCCGAAGATCGGCTTCTTGCCGATCAATTTCTTGATATTCGCGATCGCGTAAGTGACCGCCGCCGGATCAGCGGGCCCGTTGGAGAGGAAGATCCCGTCCGGCTTGGTCTTTAAGATCTTTTCCGCCGGATAATCGGCCGGGTAGACCGTTACTTCCGCCCCGATCAATTGTAAATTGCGTAAAATATTGAACTTGATCCCATAATCATAAGCGGCAACCTTGTATTTCTTCCCCGGCCCCCACACATATGGCTCTTTGCAGGTAACGACTTTGACCAGGTCGACGCCTTCCACCCCCTGGCATTCTTTAGCTTTCTTAATGAGACTCTTTTCGTCCAGGTCAACGGTCGAAACGACCCCTTTTAATGACCCTTTGGTCCGCAGCCGCCGGGTTAACATCCGCGTGTCGATCCCTTCGATCCCGACGATCCCGTGCTGGGCCAGATAGTCGTCCAGCTTCATGGTGGAGCGGAAATTGGAGGCTATTTTGGAGTTCTCGCGGACAACGAACGCTTCGCACTGCGGGCCGCGTGATTCGATATCCTCTTCGTTGATCCCGTAGTTACCGATCAAAGGGTACGTCATGGTGACGATCTGGCCCTTATACGAGGGGTCGGTCACGATCTCCTGGTAACCGGTGAGGGAGGTATTAAAGACTACTTCGCCGCTCTTTTCGCCTGTTGCGCCAAAAGAGCTCCCGGGGAAAACCGAACCATCTTCGAGTGCGAGGATTGCTTTTGCCATTAGCTGGAGACCTTAGCAAGTATAGCGGAAAAAAGGCCCCCAGGCAAGCGGGGTAATTAGCTTATTTCGGCGATCCCGGCGTCGACCGATTCCACGGCATAGCTGCGGGGAAATTCCGGTTTGAGCGTCGCGACGATCAGTTCCGCGGTTGCCCGGTCGGGGACGATCCCAAAGACCGTCGGCCCGCTCCCCGACATCTGCGCGTAGCTGGCGCCGAGCTCGACCAGCCGCTCTTTGACCTTTTGGATGATCGGGTATTTTTTTATAACGACCGCTTCCAGGTCATTTTTAGTCCCGGGTCGCGAGTCGCGGGTCGCGGGTTGCTGGTCGAACGCTTCGTAGGCCCATTTAGTTGGCACTTCAACGTCCGGAGTGACCAAAACAAAATGCCGTTTGCCGTGGAAGGGGGTCCTTTTAACGTGCTCGCCCCGTCCGGTCACGGTGCAGTTGCCGCCGGTCAGGCAGAAAGGGACATCCGAACCGATCTGTTCTCCCAGCTTCATCAGCTCATCGCGCTTGAGCCGACCCCCGGTCATCTGGTTGAGGCCAAAAAGGACGGCAGCCGCATCGGCCGACCCACCGGCCAACCCCGCCGCCAGCGGAATGTTCTTTTCAATATATATTTTCACTCCACAATTATTAATTTTAAACTTTGAACTTTGAATTTGGCAGAACAAGGCGGCAGCCTTATACGCCAGGTTCCGCTGGTCATTGGGCAGCTTAAGATTGGTGGTCGCCAGCTGGATGCCGGAGGGGGTTTCGGTGAGGGTTATCTGGTCGGCCAGCGACACCGACTGCATCAGGGAGTTCAGTTCGTGGTAGCCGTCGGGCCTAAGGCCGCTGATCCCGAGCGACAGGTTGATCTTGGCGTAAGCTTTTAGCCGGAGCACTTACTTGTTCTTGTTGGAAGCCTTGGTTAACCTGGATTTGAGCCGGGCGGCCTTGTTGGCATGGATGATCCCGCGCTGGACCGCTTTGTCCAGGGCGGAGATCGCCTTTTTCAGCGAGTCGGCCAAGTCGGCCGCCTTATTGGTGATCGCCGTGCGGGTCGTTTTGACGACATTTTTCAGGAATGCCTTTTCGCGTCGGTTGCGCGCCGTCCGTTTCTTCGTCTTGCGGACGTTCTTGACGTGTTTCCGGGCGCTTTTGACAACTTTTTTTGCTTGTTCAGCCATGTTTTTGCCTCCTGTACTGTTGACAATATACCACGGAATCCTTTATCATGGCAAGCGATTTGAGCATTAACGATTGGTTTAAAAAGAAGAAGCTCCAGAGAGAGCCCGAATACACCCGCGAAAAACTCGATATCCCCGGCAACCTATGGGTGAAGTGCTACAAGTGCGCCCAAACGCTCTATTCCAAGGACCTGGAAGCGAACCTGAAGGTCTGCCCCAAGTGCGGCTACCACTTTAAACTGACCTCCCGGGAACGGATCAAACAGCTGACCAACGGCTCCCCTTTCACCGAGATCGCCGCGAACCTGACCTCCAAGGACTTCCTCGGCTTCACCGATGTCAAATCGTACGCCAAACGGATCAGCGATTCGATCATGAAGACCGGTATGAACGACGCGATCGTCGTCGGGCTGACGAAGATCGGCGAGCACGGCGTGGCGCTTGGCATCATGGACTTCGCCTTCATGGGCGGCTCGGTCGGTTCGGTCGTCGGCGAGAAGATCGTCCGGCTGATCGAGGCGGCGGTGGAAAAGAAGCTGCCGGTCATCATCTTTTCCGCTTCCGGGGGGATGCGGATGCAGGAGAGCATCATGTCGCTGATGCAGATGGCCAAGACCGCGGCGGCGCTCGGGCGCCTGCGCGAGAACGGCCTCCCCTTCATTTCCGTCTGCACCGACCCGACGACCGGCGGCACGACCGCCAGTTACGCCATGCTCGGCGATCTCAACCTGGCCGAGCCGAACGCCTTGATCGGCTTTGCCGGCCAGCGGGTGATCGCCCAGACGATCCGCGAGAAGCTGCCGACCGGCTTCCAGCGGGCGGAGTATCTGCTGGAACACGGGATGCTCGACGCGGTGGTACCGCGCAAGGAATTGAAAGAGACGCTGGTGCGGATCCTGCGTTTCTTCAAGGATTAATTATGGCAACCGTCAAGAAAAACGCTAATGGCAATAATAAGATCCTCCTGCCGTTCGAAAAACCGCTGGAGGAACTCTACGACAAGCTGGCCAAACTCCGCGCGATCCAGGATTCAGGGAAGATGGAGATGACGGCGGAGATCAGCCTGTTGGAGAAGCGGATCGAGACCGCGCGCGCCAAGCTCTTTGCCAACCTCCACCCGACCCAGATCGTCCAAGTCGCCCGGCACATCATGCGCCCGACCATGCTCGATTACGTCGGCCTGATCTGCGAGGACTTCGTCGAACTGCACGGCGACCGGAACTATGCCGACGACCCGGCGCTGGTGACCGGGATCGCCAATTTCAACGGCCGCTCCGTCGTTGTCATCGGCCACCAGAAGGGCCACTCCACTAAAGATAACATCACCCGGCGCTTTGGCATGGCCAATCCCGAGGGGTACCGCAAGGCGCTCCGGATCATGCGGTTGGCCGAGCGTTACGGTAAACCGATCATCTCGCTCGTCGACACGCCGGGCGCTTATCCCGGCATCGGCGCCGAAGAGCGCGGCCAGGCCGAAGCGATCGCCAAGAACTTGCGGGAAATGGCGGAGCTAACGGTGCCGTTCGTGACGGTCATCACCGGCGAAGGCGGCTCCGGCGGCGCGCTCGGGATCGCCATGGGGAACCGGGTGCTGATGCTGGAGTTCGCGATCTACGCCGTCATCTCCGCCGAGGGGTGCGCCTCGATCCTCTTCAACGACGCCAAACGCGCCCCCGAAGTGGCGGTGGCGATGAAGATCACCGCCAAAGACCTTTTAGAACTGGGGGTCATTGACGAGATCGTCAAGGAGCCGGTCGGCGGCACCCACAACGACCACCAATTAGCCGCCAAGAACCTGAAAGCAGCGATCATTAAGCACCTTGACCCGCTCCTCTCCCTCTCCCACCGCGAACTAATAGCCGACCGCTACAATAAATACCGGAAACTCGGGATCTTCAACGAAGGTTAGATCTTCAGCGAGAAGCGGTGCGTGGCGCCGAGGTCGCCGGCGGAGAGATAGGCGTAATCGAAACCGACCCGGCTCAGTAACAGGCCGAAACCCAAACTGACTTTCCCCGAATCGTAACCGCAGCGCGGATAAAGCATCCCGTTAATGTCCAGCTCCACCCCCGCCCTGGTCCGCAGCCCGTAGTCGGTGGCATAGCAGAGATCGAGCGCCGGCCGGCAGTAAGCGAATTTGGCGGCGATCCCAAGCGTTAGGGAGCGGCTGATCTCGCCGGTGAACTGGCCGAGCAGGTTCGTCGCCGCCAGGCCGACGGTCAGGTTCCGCTCCGGCAGCCGCCAGAGCAGCCCGGCGTCAACGCCGTAACCGACCGCGTCGGACGAGCCGAGGTATTCGCCGAACAATTTGAGGCCGAGCCCCCAGGCGAACAACGGGGAGACGTTCTTACCGAAACCGCAGCGGTAACTGAGCGCCCCCGAGCTGAAACTCCCCCCGGTCCCGCCCGGCTGGGCCAGCGTCGTTTCGTTGATCCGGCCGTAATCGAGATAGGCGGCGGCAAAAGCGCAACCGGGAGCGGCCAAAGAGAGCGCGCCGTAGCGGGTATCCACGAACCAGTTGGTGTACATCGACTGGAGCTCCGGCTTTTGCAGGGTCGCCAGCCCGGCCGGGTTGAAAAAGAGGGCGCTGCCGTCGTCGGCCACGGCGACAAAGGCGTTGCCGAGCGCCAAAGGCCTCGCCCCCAGGCCGAGGCCGAGGAACGCGCCCGAGGTCGTGCCGGCGTTGTCCGCGGCAAAGAGCGCGGTTGCCGATAAGAGCAAGATCAAGCCGATCGTTAGGTTTCTCATAGTATCGCGATCTTCCCGGTCCGTTTATTCGTCCCCTGGTTTATCACGTAAAAATAGATGCCGCGGGCGACCTGTTGGCCGGCGGCGGTGGTCCCGTCCCAGCACCAGGAATTCTCGCCGGCCGCGGCCTGCGACTTCACCTTATCGCCGTTAACATTATAGATGCTGATCGTCTCGCTCCCGTTCAGGCCGGAAAAGTAAACCCCGCTGCCGGTCCCCGGCTGGAACGGGTTCGGATAGATGAGGATGCTGTTGAGCGTGCCGGTGACGTCGAAAACGGCGTGGGTCGACAGGTGGTAGGTTTGATAGGAAAGAGCATTGCTGGTCCGGGCGGTCACCGTAAAAGCCCCGTCGAGCCAGACGCCGGAAACCGGGTCCCAGTAATACGGCAGCGGGTTCACCCCGGCGCTCGGGATCTTCAGGGTAACGGTGATCGGCAAGGTGAACGTCGTCACGGTGGAAGAGAAATTGACCGCCTGGCCGAACAGGTCGGCGCCGATCGGGTAAGGTTTGAGGGCCGACGGATCGGCCACGACTTCGGCCGTCACCACCGGCGCGGTAGAAGAACAGCCGACCGGAAAGACGATCGACGCGCCGCTGACCGGGTCGGAATAAGTGACCGCCTCCAGCGTGATGGCGAAATTGGTCGCGTCGCTCTCCAGACCGAGCGCGTTGACCGCCTTCAGGGCGAACGCGTTCGTTCCGGCGGCCAGGGTGAGCGATCGCCACCAGGTCGTGGCGGTCGGGTAAGCGACCCCTTCGCTCGTTCCGTTAACCAGGATCAGCGTCGAATCGGCGCTCTTGGTCCCGGTCAGCGTCAGCGCCGCCACGTTGGTCGGCGAAGTGTAGCGGTCAACGGTCGGCGCCGGCGGCGAACCAGACTCGGTCACCGCCTTGAGCGCGTTGATCCGGCCGTAGCCGTAATAATCGTCGCGCCCCGCCCCCCCCAGGTCGTCGGCGGTCAACATCAGTTGGTGGCCGATCATGTCGCCCGACCAGGAAGGATGCTGCGACTGGACCAGAGCGGCTAGCCCGGCGGCGAACGGCGTCGCCATCGAAGTTCCCGCTTCATAAGTATAGGAGTTAACGATGAAACAGCTGTAGATGTTGTTGGTCGGCGGGTTCGTGGCGGTGCCGCCCGGCGCGCAGAGGTCGACGCTCGAGTTGTAATTGGAAAAAGAGGAGTGCGTATCGAGCTTGGTCACCGCGGCGACGCCGACCACGTCGGTGTAACCGGCCGGATAATTCATTGTCGGGTCGCCGTCGTTGCCGGCCGCGGCGAAGATCGCGCACCCCTTGCCGATCGCGTAAGCGACCGCCGTCCGGGTGGTATTGTCCGGCACGTCGACGCCGAGGCTCAGGTTGATGACCTTTGCCCCGTTATTGGCGGCGTAGTAGAGCGCGTCGTTCAAGTCGGCGACGTTCCCGTCGCCGTTCTCGTTCAGGATGCGCAGGTTCATCACCCGGCTCCCCCAGGAGACGCCGGCGACGCCGACGCCGTTATTGGTCGTCGCCGCCGCGATGCCGGCGACGTGGGTCCCGTGGCCGAACAGGTCGTTCGGATCGTTATCCCCTTCGTAAAAATCCCAGCCGGTGATGTCGTCGATGTAGCCGTTGCCGTCGTCGTCGATCCCGTTGGCCGGGATCTCGTTCTTGTTGTCCCACGCCTGGCCGACCAGGTCGGTGTGAGTTTTATCGATCCCCGAATCAACGATCGCGATCACCGCTTCGGCGGTCCCCCGCTGGATATCCCACGCCTGGTCCGCCTTGATCTGCGGCAATCCCCACTGCAGCGAGTAAGCCGGGTCGTTCGGCGTGGTGGCGAAAGCGCGGACAATGTAGTTCGGGTGGGCGTATTCAACGCGGGGATCGTTCTGATAGGCCGCCAGTAATTTGCCGACCGGAACGTCGGCCGAAAGCTGTTGAACCCCCAGCGAGAGCGCTTTGGCCTTGATCCCGGACGCGGCGTAGCCCGGCTTGAACTTGACCAAAACCTCGCCGGCCACGACGTCGACCGTGCGGCCGAGCCTGGGGTCAAAGTATTTTTCGATCTTCAGGGGTTTGGCCGCAGCCGCGGTCGCGATAAACAGGACGGCAAACAGTAAAAAGAACGATTTTTTCATGACCGAGCAGTATCATAGCGCAATTTTCTTGAATTGTCTGCCAAGTTATGAGAAAATGAATTTGTGCCCAGGTGGCGGAACTGGCAGACGCACCAGCTTCAGGAGCTGGCGGGGTCAAACTCGTGGAGGTTCAAATCCTCTCCTGGGCATTTTCCCTTTACAGCGAACCAGCGCTGATGTTGGGCGGCTTGGAGGCGACGATAGTTGCCGAGGGCTAAAAATTACTCTCCCCGCTCTTGCACAAACCCTATTCTTCTTTTTGGTTTTTCTTCGATCGCTACGATCCGCTTGATCTCAGCAACGACTTGAAGAATTGCCGTATCATGCCCATCAACTCTGCTTTCGAGCTCCTTGAACTTATCGGCCAGTTCTTTATGTAGGGCCAATGTCTGCCTGAATCGAACAAATGCGCGCATAATCTGAATATTGACCTGGACAGCTCTTTCGCTGTTTAGAATGGAGGAAAGCATAGCTATGCCCTGTTCGGTAAAAGCATAAGATAAATAGCGGCGGCCGCCATAACTTGAGGTGACATTTTGGCACTTCAAGTTCTCCTCTTTCACAAGCTGGAACATGAAATCACCAGGAAACCTGCTCGTATTTCTTTTAACCTGCCTTTTCAGGTATTTTGTTTCAACTCCGTAAAGGTTAGCCAGGTCATAGTCAAGCATTACCTTCTGTCCCCGAATCTCGTAAATCTTACTTTCTATCCCTTCGATCGCCATCATTTTGTTCATTATTTGCTCCCCTATTTACCCATAGCAATCTCATTGCCACGAAGAAAGAGAGGATAACTGTAGCGATTTTCGACACCTTGCGTCCTAAACAATGGTTAGGTATAATTAAAAAGCTCGTCGTGCCGCTGTGGTGGAATTGGCAGACGCGCCTGACTCAAAATCAGGTGGGGTTAACCCCCGTGCCGGTTCAATTCCGGCCAGCGGCATATTTCTCTGTTGACATTTTCGCGCTGTCATAGTAATATGTAGAAGTAATCGATTGAACGGCCCCATATTTTTAATCGTTTTTTGCAGAAAGTTGATCCGAATTGACAAAAACACCCGACAGCCTAATAAAAAATCCCAAAAAAACAAAAACAAAACAGTTTCGAGTTTCGTATTTCGAGTTTCGAATTTGGACCTAGGAGGAAAAGATGGACATCGTCGAGTTAGAAGGTAAAACAATGCCGGACCTGTACGGGATCGCGAAGGACCTGAACATCCCGAACCTGAGGCAGTTGAAGAAGCACGACCTCATTTTCAAGATCCTGGAGGCCCAGACCGAAAAGAACGGCTTTCTCTTCACCAAGGGGGTGCTGGAGATCCTGCCGGAGGGCTACGGTTTCCTGCGGACCGGCGGTTACCTGCCGAGCCGCGAAGACGTCTACGTCTCCCAGACGCAGATCCGCCGCTTCGACATGGAGAACGGCGACTACGTCACCGGCCAGGTCCGCCCGCCCAAAGAAGGCGAAAAATATTACAGCCTGCTGAAGATCGAAGCGATCAACGGGGTCAATCCGGAAGAGGCGCGCCAGCGGGTTTCGTTCCATAATTTAACGCCGATCTTCCCCAACCGGCACTTTGTCCTGGAGCACCCCGGCTGTCCCATGGCCTCGCGGCTGATCGACATGGTCTCGCCGATCGGCGCCGGCCAGCGCGCCATGGTCGTCTCGCCGCCGAAAGCGGGTAAAACGACCGTGCTGAAGAACATCGCCAACAGCATCACCGCCAATTATCCCGAAGTGCTGATCAAGGTCCTGCTGGTCGACGAGCGGCCGGAAGAGGTCACCGACATGCAGCGCTCCGTCAAAGGGGAAGTCGTTGCTTCGACGTTCGACGAGCCGCCGGAGGACCATATCCGGATCGCCGAGCTCCTGCTCGAATCGACCAAGCGGATCGTGGAAGGCGGCAAAGACGTCGTGATCCTGCTCGACTCGATCACCCGCCTCGCCCGCGCCTACAACCTGGTCTGCCCGCCGTCGGGCCGCACCCTCTCGGGCGGTCTCGATCCGACCTCGCTCCACCGGCCGAAACGGTTCTTCGGCGCGGCGCGCAATATCGAGGAAGGCGGCAGCTTGACGATCATCGCCACCGCGCTGGTCGACACCGGCTCCCGGATGGACGACATCATTTACGAAGAGTTCAAGGGGACCGGCAACATGGAGCTCCACCTGAACCGGAAACTGGCCGACCGCCGCGTTTTCCCGGCGATCGACGTCCGCCTCTCCGGCACCCGGCGCGAAGATCTGTTAATGGACGACAAAGAGCTGAAAAAGATCTGGCTGCTGCGCAAGGTGATGGATAATTACGAGACGGTGGAAGCGACCGAACAGCTGATCGAGCGGCTCAAGACTTTCAAGACCAACAAGCAGTTCTTCGAATCGGCCGACGTCAAGTAGTCGGTTCCGCCGCCAGGTAGCTGAGCGGCGCGGCCGTCATGATCACCCCTTCCAGGGCGACCCTGGTGTCGGCATGCGTCCGGCCGGTGATCAGCGCGAACAGGAACTCCCTGACCGCCAGCGCGTCCGCCATTTTCAGCGCCTGCTCGATCACCGCGAATTTCCCCCACTCCGCCAGATGGATGTTGGTCAGGACGTAATTGATCTCCCGCCGGAACGCTTCGTCCATGCTCAGGTTGTCGACCCCCAGCAAGGTCAAAACGATGGCGGCCAGCGGGTCGCGCGAGATCTCGCCGCACGAACCGACCCCGATCCCCTTCCCGCGGGCGACCGCGACGATCTTCGCCAGGCTGCTCAGGACGACGGGCGAGAGCCAGTCATACTGCTTGCCGGTCATCATCATTTTCCGTTCGGCGAAGCCGAGCAGGTCGCGGGTCAGGTCGTTGCCGCCGATGCTGAAATAAGCAACTTCCTCGGCTAACCGCTCCAGGTTGGCGATCGCCGCCGCCGTCTCGATCATCGCCCCCAGCTCGATCGTTCTGGCGACCGGCCCGCCGATCTGTTTCCGGGCGATCAGGTCGTTCTGCGTCTCGGCAATGATCATTTTGATCCGCTGGACCTCGTCCGGGCTGCTGACCATCGGCACGATCAGCCGGACTTTTTTGCCGTTCAATTCGTTCTGGCCGCCGCGCAGCAGCCGGTCCTGCGCGATCAGGATCGCCTTGATCTGGTCGGTCAGGATCGACCGCCCGTTCTCGGTATTAAGGAGAAAATCGAGGCTGTATTGCCGCGGCGCCGCGCCGGTTTCTTTAGCGATAAAATCGGGGACCTTGTCGCCGGCCAGGTCGAACAGCCGGATATTGATCACGGACGCTTTCCGGATCGCGTCCTTAAAGACCCGGACCAGGGTCTGGATCGAGGGGCGCCCTTCGGCATATAACCCTTCGGTCCGGAACAGGCCGACTTCCTGCCCGGCGATCTTTTCCAGGTCGTGCCGGTCCTTGATGTTGATCTGCAGCGACGGCAATCTCTGCCCGTCCAGGCTCAGGTAAGGTTTGGCGTGCTCTTTGAAAAGGCGGGACAGCTGTTGATATCCCCGCCGGCGGAAATCGAGGGCGCTCACGGTCGCGTCGGTCGGGTCGACGATCACCTGGCCGGTCCGGGAGTCGACGGAGACCCGGCAGCCGGCTTCGATCTTGCGCAGCGGTTCCGGGATCACGACGAGCGGGATGCCGTTGTTGTGGGCGAAGATAAAAGGATGATTGATCGGGCCGAGCTGGTCGCTGCTCAGGATAAAACCTTTGGCGCCGGCGGCGTAGTAGCTGACGATCTCCCGCCAGGAGAGGTTGTCGGCGACGTGGACCACCCCTTCCGCGTTCGGTTCGCCGTTGTAGGCCTGCAGGTGAAAGATCAGCCGGGAGAGCAAGTCGGCGTAATCGGCCAGGAAAGCTTGCTGCCGCTGAAAAAAATTCCAGGAGCCGTTAAGTTCGCCATCAAGCTCTTCGAGCGTTTGGTATTTATCGTTGCCGACCACTCCGTCCCGCGAGAGCTGCCTGATCCGCTCCCGGAGCGCCTGCGCGTTGGCTTCCACCGTTTCTTTCCCCCTGGTCAATCCGGCCAGTTGGTCGGACATTACCCGGTGGAGCGCCCCTTCCGGATTAAGCAGGTCGCTTTTGACCAGCTCTTCCGCCTTGTCGATCACCTCTTTGGCGATGCAGGCGAAAGTCTCGCCTTTTGCCACTTCCGCTTCGGGAGCGAAACGAACGGTCAACCGGGCGATCCGTTCGAGCTGGTGGGGCAATTCCGCCGCGTCGAGCTTCCGTTCGACAATGGCCAGGTTCTGGCTCCTGAGATGGACCCGGACCGCGACGTTATTGATGATGGAAAAAACGCCGTTCCCCACCCCCCGGATCAGGTGGTTGGGCCGGCAGATCTTTCTGACCGTTTCCATGGTAACTTTTCGTCATTTTACTGACAAAATTTCATGATATAATGGCGCCATGTTCACCCCACGGGAAGTCGAAACCATCGTCAAAGGGTCACGGGTCACGGGCCGCGGGTCGATCATTAAAGGGATCTCGACCGATAGCCGGACAGTGAAAAAAGGCGAACTGTTCATCCCCCTGGTCGGCCCTAAGTTCGACGGCCGTAAGTTCATCCCGGCGGTCCTGAAAAAAGGGGCCCTGGCGCTCAAGACGGCCGACGGCTTAGCCGCTTTGCAAACGCTCGCGGCCTATCATCGCGCTAAATTCCGGCTCCCGGTGATCGGCATCACCGGCAGCGTCGGCAAGACGACGACCCGGGAGATGATCGCTTCCATCCTGGCGCAAAAATATCCGGTGCTGCAGAACGAAGCGAACTACAACAACGAGATCGGCGTCCCGCTCACCCTGCTCCGGTTGACGAAAAAGCACCGGGCCGCCGTGATCGAAATGGGGATGCAGGGGCTGGGCGAGATCAAGCTGCTGGCCGGGATCGCCCGGCCGACCGTCGCCGTCGTCACCAACATCGGCGAGTCGCACCTGGGAAGGCTGGGCAGCCGCCGGAATATCGCCAAAGCCAAGGCCGAGATCTTTGCGTTCTTAAAAAAAGGCGATCGCGCGGTCATTAACCAGGACGATGAGTTCGCGGAGCATTTAAAGTCAAAAGTAAAAAGTCAAAAGTCAAAAATAATGACTTTTGGATTGCTGGAAAAAGCGGACGTCACGACCAAAGAGCTGGCGGGGATCAAGCTGCCGCTGCCGGGCGAGCACAATATTTACAACGCGCTGGCGGCGATCGCGGTCGCCCGGCTCTTGCGCGTTGACCGGCCGGCGATCAGGCGCGGCCTGGAGCGGGTCCGGCCCGCTGCGCACCGGATGGCCGTCATCAACCTGCCCGACCGGACCAAGATCATCGACGACACTTACAACGCCAGCCCCCGGTCGATGACGGCGGCCCTCCGGGTCCTGGCGGCGCTCGACGGCCGCAAGATCGCGGTCCTCGGCGACATGCTGGAGCTCGGCCGGCAGTCCCGGCCCGCCCACCGGCGGATCATCGCCCTCGCCCGGCGGCTCAAGGTCGACAAGATCTTCACTTTCGGCCGCCTTTGGCCGGCGGCGACCGGGCCGGAAAAAACGCACCGGCCGCTGATAAGAAAGTTGCGGAAATTTATCCGGCCGCGTGATATAATCCTCGTCAAGGGTTCGCGGGGAACGCGCTTGGAAACGGTGGTCGCGGCCTTAAGTTAACGTGCCGAGGTGGCGGAATTGGCAGACGCACCAGCTTGAGGGGCTGGCGCCCTCAAAAGCGTAGGAGTTCGAGTCTCCTCCTCGGCAAATCTAAATTGACGCGCGCAAGATTGTTGATTATCATTACGATTGAATGAAGGGAGGAGCAGTGACTATCCAGTTTCCTCAGCTCGAGCAAACCGAGCCGCGCCTGTCGACGGATAGTACTAACTTGCGGGACCACGACAGCTCCTTCGCGGAAAAACTGCAGCGCGAACAAGCCCGCCTCGGCCTCCTCTTCTCGCCTTTCGCCCAGCTCGGCTCGCTTTTTGCCCCGGCGCTCAGCCTCGGCTTTAAGCCCGAAGATTTCGCCCAGGCGATCACCTCCGGCCAAACGGCGGAAAACTACCGCGCCGCCAGCCGGGAACCCTCGGCCACCGCTCAGCAGGCCGCGTCCGGCAGCGAGACCGTCAGCGTCCCGCTCTTTGAATCGCTGCCGCCCGTCTCTTTCAACCGGCAGCAGCTGCAGGAACTGCTCACCGCCACCAACTGGCTCCTGCCGAACCTGCAAGCCCAACCGTCGTTCTTCCAGGCCTCGCAAAACGGCGCGCTGCGGGCGAATTTCGACCTGCAAGCGCTGATCGACCAGCTGGTCAAACAGGTCAACATGGTCAAGAGCAAGGGGAAGGTGGAGTTCTCTCTCACCCTGGAGCCGGCCGAGCTCGGCCGGCTGGTGCTGACGCTGACTTCCCACGCCGGGCTGATCAGCGTCGATATTCAGGCGCTGAGCGGCACGAAAAAGGCGCTCGACCTCCGGCGCGGCGAGCTGGAACGCGCGCTGGCCAAGGCCCATGTCCATTTCGACGAGATCAAGATCAGGGAGGTAGAAAACAATGCTTGATGTCATGACGCAGGCGAAGAACGCGATCGAAGCTTACAACACGGCGCTCAAGATCAGCTCCTCCAACCTGGCCAACATGAACGTTCCCGGCTATAAAAAGCTCAACGTTTCCTTCCAATCGGTGTTCGAGCAGGTGCTCACCCAGGGGACGGCGGCCGGCCTGACCCAGGGCGGGACCAATCCGAAACAGCTCGGCCAGGGGATGTCGATCGCCGGGACCAGCATCGACTTCGCCAACGGCGAGACGACCTCCGGCAGCGCGATCGACCTGGCAATTGCCGGCGGCGGCCTCTTTATCGTCTCCCCCGACGGCGGCGCTTCCCAGCTCTACACCCGCAACGGCAACTTCGAAGTGGACGCGGCCGGCAACCTGACCAGCAACGGGATGCAGGTCTACGGTTTCGACAGCTCCGGCAACCTGGTCCCGATCGTCGGCCTCCCTTCCGGCCAGAAGACCGATTACAAATGGCAGGACGACGGCACCCTGCTCTACTCGCCCGACAGCGGGACCACCTTTACCACGACCGGCTACCGGATCGCGCTGACCCACTTCGCCAATCCCGGCGGGTTGGTCCAGGCGCAGGGGACGGCTTTTGCGGCGACCCTCGCTTCCGGTAACGCGGCTTCCGCGGAAAGCCCGGGGGGCGTGGCCGGCATCATTAAGCCCGGCCAGGTCGAGCAGTCCAACGTCAATTACCTGAGCGAAAGCATTTACTCGCTGGAACTGCAGCGCGCCCTGAGCGGCAACCTGAGCATGGTCCGGTTGGCTTCCGACCTGATCTCCAGCGTCATCACGAAACTGACATAATAAACCGTGGCGGATAAGACACCAAACAAGCCGGAAATAGCGTCGCAAAAAAGGGTCATTAAACTGACCCCGGCGATCGGCGATTGGACCACCTACCGGCCGCCCAAGGTCCTGATCAAGCGGGTCAAGAGCGGCCTGTACGGTTTTGACCGGCTCTCGCGCGAGGACCTCGCGCTCGGCCTGAAGGTCCATTACAATTTCGTTTCCCGCCTGCTCGACCGGCTCAAGGTCGAGCTGGGGATCGGCGTGGAATTCCTCTCCTGCCAGGCGGAACAGACCACCTACCTCAATTTTCTCCGCTCGCTGGCCGGCCAGGTCGTGCAGTGCCAGCTAAACCTGGCGGAGATCAACGACGGCATCCAGCTGTTCTGCGGCCTGGAGATCGCCAATTCCCTGATCAACCACGCGCTCGGCAGCCACGACACCGAGGCGCTGAACCGCGCCCTGACCGAAGCGGAAAAAGAGGTCTTCACCGCGGCCCTGACGGAATACCTGGCGGAGTACCGGACGGCCTTCCTGTCGGCGATCTCCGAGCCCTCTTTCCGCCTGGTCAGCGCCCCGGAGATCACGCTCGACCAGTCGGTCAATCCTTCGGCCGCCTTCATCGCTTTCACCGCCGAGGTGATCTTGAACGATAACCAGCCCGCCCGGATCGTCTTCGGTTATCCGGGGAGCGCGCTCAAGACGCTCCTCCGCGCCTACAAGGAAAAAGAGGCGGAGCAGCCGCTCAATTTCGGCCGCCTGCCGGCCGCCCTGCTCAACCGGCTGGCGATCAAGGTGGAAGGCTTGCTCGGCTTCACCGCCCTGCACACCTCGGAGCTCCACCGGCTGGAAGTCGGCGACGTCGTCTCTTTAGATACTCCGATCAACGCGCCGGTCACCCTGGTGATCGGCCGCAAGCTGAAACTGCCCGGCCAGCCCGGCACCCGGAACAAAAAGAAGAGCGTCCGGATCGCCGCGCTCGGCGAGAACGCGGCGGTGGAGCTCACTCCGCCGTTCGCCCCGGCCGAAGAGGTCAAAGCGCCGCCGCCGGCCCCGGTCAAGCCGCCGCCCGCGCCGGCCCAACCCGCCCCCGAGCTGCCGTCCGAAGACATCTTCGCGGAGGAACCGCTGGCGGACGACGATTTCAGCGCCGCAGACCTGGAACTGGAAGATTTTAATCTGGACTCGGAAACAAAGGAGGCATGATCCATGGAAGTCAAGAACGTTAAATTCCCGGAAGCGCAGGAAGGGGACAAAGGTGATCGGGTCGAGACCCGGGTGCTGGGCGATATCCCGGTCCAGGTCACGGTGGAGCTCGGCGCCACCGAGCTATCCCTCAAAGACGTGCTCGACCTGGCGGAAGGCTCGATCATCGAGCTGAACCGGCTGGCCGGCGAGCCGCTCGACCTGAAGGTCGGCGGACAGCTCGTCGCCCAGGGCGAGGTCGTCGCGGTCGACGATTTTTACGGCCTGCGCATCACCAACGTGGTCATGAAATGACGACCGAGGCTCTTGTCTTATCCAGTTCGCCGATCATGACGGTCGGCTACCTGATGCAGGTCATCCTGTCGCTGGCGATCGTCCTGGGGCTGATCTTCGTGATCGCCCGCTACCTGCTCCCCCGGCTCAAGGTCGCGCCGGGCGGCAAACTGATCCAGGTCGCCGACCGGGTCATGCTCGAGCCGCAGCTTACCGCTTACGTCCTCAAGGTCAAGGGGAAGTCCTGGCTTGTCGTCGCCGGCAGCAAGGGGGTCGCTGCGGTCGGGGAAGTGGAGGCCGAATGATCCTGCTGGCCGCCCCGCTTGCCGCCACCGTCAACCTGAACGCGATCATGCAATCGCCGCAGTTCTCGAACAGCGTGCAGCTGCTGGTGGCGCTGTCGGTGATCTCGCTCATCCCGTTCTTCCTGATCTCGGTCACCTCGTTCCTCCGGATCATCATTGTTTTCGCCCTGCTGCGCACCGCCATCGGCACGCAGGCGGTGCCGCCCAACTCGGTCCTGGTCGGCCTCGCCCTCTTCATGACGGTCTTCATCATGTCGCCGGTCTGGCAGGAGGTCAACAAGACCGCGATCGTCCCCTACAACGAGGGGAAGATCTCGCAGATGAAGGCGCTGGAGATCGGCATGAAACCGGTCGCCACTTTCATGCTCAAGCAGACCCGGGAAAAAGACCTGGCGCTGTTCGTCCAGTTCGCCAAGATCCCGCCGCCCAAGAGCGCCGAACAGGTCCCCTACTACGTCCTGATCCCGTCGTTTATGATCTCGGAGCTCAAGACCGGTTTCCAGATCGGCTTCCTCCTGTTCATCCCGTTCATCATCATCGACCTGGTGGTGGCCAACATCCTGCTCTCGCTCGGCATGTTCATGCTCTCGCCGGTCATGGTCTCCCTGCCGTTCAAGATCCTCCTCTTCGTCCTGGTCGACGGGTGGAACCTGATCGCCCGCGGCCTGATGCTTAGCTTTCTGCGATGAACCAGGATTACGTCGTCCAAATCCTGTTCCAGGCGGTCAGCCTGACCATCCTGATCTCGGCGCCGGCGGTCGGCATCGGCCTGCTGGTCGGTTTCACGATCAGTTTGTTCCAGGCGATCACCCAGATCCAGGAGCAGACGCTGACCTTCGTCCCCAAGGTCGTCTCCGTCCTGCTGACCGTGGCCTTTACCTCTCCCTGGATCATCTCGCTGATGATCGACTTTACCAACACGCTCTGGAGCGCGATCCCCGCCATGGCCCGCTAAGCGATGGTCCTGTCGCTCGCCCAGCTCGAGGTCTTCTTTTTCATCCTGGGGCGGATCGGCGGGGTCTTTATCCAGGCGCCGCTCTTCAACTCGCGCAGCTTCTTCGCTTCGGCCAAGGTCGCGCTGGTCGTCTGGATCGCTCTCCTCCTCTGGTTCGTCACGCCGGTCACGCCGGTCCTGCCGACCACGCCGGTCGGTTTCGTCCTGGCCCTGGTGGCGGAAGTGGCGGTCGGCTTCCTGATCGGTTTCGTCGCCAATATCCTGTTCGTCGCCCTCCAGTCCGCCGGGGAAATGATCGACCTGCAAATGGGGCTATCCGTCGCGCAGGCGCTCGATCCGGTCTTCGGCGCCGTTATCTCGATCATCGGCCGGTTGACCTTCTTCGTCTCCCTGATCGTCTTTATCACGCTCGACGGCCACCATCTCCTCCTCGCCGCCCTGCACCAGAGTTTTTCCCTGCTGCCGGCCGGCCAGATCGCCAATTTTGCCACCCCGGCCATCCCCGAGCAGCTAGCCGGGTTGGCCGCCACGCTCTGGCTGACGGCGATCAAGATCGCGGCGCCGATCGTTTTGCTCATTTTCCTGTCGGACTTCACCTTCGGCATCGTCTCCCGGGTGGCGCCGCAGGTCAACGTCTTCATGCTCGGTTTCCAGGTCAAGCCGATCCTCGGCCTGTTCGGGCTTTCCCTCCTGGCCCCGTTCATTGTAAAATACATCAGCAAGCTGATCGAGGTCATCGGTTACGAAGTGCTCAAGCTGCTGGTGGCCATCAAGTAAAAAACAAGGAGTTGACGCGCGATGGGCGAAAGCGGCGGCGATAAAAGCGAAGAGCCGACACCCCATAGGATGCGCGAGGCGCGGGAAAAAGGCCAGGTCGCAAAAAGCAAAGAGGTCACGACCGCCATCCTCCTCCTGCTCTCCTATTTTCTGTTCCGCTACCTGGGCGAGTTCATGTGGAACAACCTGGCCGAGATGGCTTACGCCATTTTCCAGCTCATCCCCGAAGCGCGCAACTTCAACCTCGGGTTCGTCGCCTATCTGTTGATCCTGGGGCTGCGGGCGATGGCCCTGGTCCTGCTGCCGATCTTCGGCGTCACTTTCCTCGCCGCCCTGCTGGCGGAGGCGGCCCAGACCGGTTTCGTCATGGCGCTCGACCCGCTCAGCCCCAAGCTCGAACGGGTCAACCCGCTCGACGGCCTCAAGCGGATGTTCTCGCTGCAGGGTTTAGTCGAACTGGTCAAGTCGCTCCTCAAGATCGTCATCGTCTTTTACATCGCCTGGTACGCCGCCAAAGACGACCTGGCGTACATCGTCGTCCTGGTCGAGTCGCATCCCTGGCAGGCGCTGGTGCTCGGCGGCGACATCGCCTACCGGATCGCCATGCGGGTCGGGATGTTCTACATCGTGATCGCGATCCTCGATTACCTCTACCGCCGCTGGGAGTTCATGCGCAACCTGAAAATGACCCGCCAGGAGGTCAAGGAAGAGTACAAGCGGCTGGAAGGGGACCCGATGGTCAAGCAGCGGATGCGCGACCTGCAGCGGGCCGTCTCCCAGCAGCGGATGATGTCGTCGGTCCCCCAGGCCGACGTCGTCGTCACCAACCCGACCCACCTGGCGGTCGCCCTGAAATACGAGCAGAACAAGATGAAAGCTCCGCTGGTCCTGGCCAAGGGCGAACGCAAGGTCGCCGAGGAGATCAAGCAGATCGCCGAAAAATGGGAGATCACCGTGGTCGAGAACGAGACCCTGGCCCGCTCGATCTACCGCACCACCCGGGTCGGCCAGGAGATCCCCGCCGAGTTCTACCAGGCGGTCGCCGAGGTCCTGGCCTACGTTTACAAGATCAAGCGCGACCGCGCCGAGCGGAAAAAGGCCTCGCTTGCCCTCGCTCCCCGTTAGGTATACAATATAATGTAAACCATGGCAGTGCCGGGCTTTGATCTAAAGAACCTCCGCAGTCTTTTTTCGCTCAGCGATTTCATGGTGGCGGGCGTCCTGATCGTCATCATCGCCCTGATGCTCATCCCGCTTCCCCCGTTCGTCCTTGATATCCTGCTGACGATGAACATCGCCATTTCCCTGGTGATCCTCCTGGTCGCCATGTACTTGAAAGAGCCGCTGGAACTCGCTTCGTTCCCGTCGATCCTGCTCGTCATCACCGTCCTGCGGCTGTCGCTCAACATCGCCGCCTCCCGGCTGCTGCTGACCAACGCCTACGCCGGCCAGGTGGTCGCCGCCTTCGGCTCGTTCGTCGTCGGCGGCAACTACATCGTCGGCATCATCATCTTCGCCATTATCACGATCGTCAACTTCATCGTGATCACCAAGGGTTCGGAGCGCGTCGCCGAGGTCGCCGCCCGGTTCACCCTCGACGCCATGCCCGGCAAGCAGATGTCGATCGACGCCGATCTCAACGCCGGCCTGATCGACGCCACCGACGCGCGCGCCCGCCGCCGCAAGATCGAGCAGGAGGCCACCTTCTTCGGCAGCATGGACGGCGCCAACAAGTTCGTCCGCGGCGACTCCATCGCCGGCATCATCATCGTCATCGTCAATATCCTGGGCGGCGTCCTGGTCGGCTGGCTGCAGCTCGGCATGTCCCCCATGGAGGCGCTCACCACCTACGCCCTGTTGACGGTCGGCGCCGGCCTCGTCGGACAGATCACCGCCCTCCTGATCGCGATCGCCACCGGCCTGATCATCACCAAGTCCGCCTCGGAAATGAGCCTGGGGAGCGACGTCACCGCCCAGCTCTTCGCCCAGCCGCGGGCCTTCGCCTTTGTCTGCATCATTCTCGGGACTTTCGCCATGATCCCCGGCCTGCCGACCATCCCCTTCCTGATCATGGCGTCGTTCTCCGGCATCCTGGCGCTGGTCCTGATGCGCAACCAGGCCACCAAGGACGAGGCCAAGGTGGTCAAGGAAGAGGTCTCCGCCAAAGACGTGCTGAAGAAGCCGGAAAGCATCCTCGGCACCCTCGGGCTGGACCCGCTGGCGATGAAGACCGGCCGCAACCTGATCCCGCTGATCGACCCGGGCCAGCGCGGGCCGCTCCTCGAGCGGATCACCCTGATCCGCTACAACATCGGCCAGGAGCTCGGCTTTGTCATCCCCGGCGTCCGGGTGATGGACGATCTCTCGCTGCCGCCGAACCAGTACACCATCGACATCCGCGGGACCAAGGTTTCCACCGGCGAGGCACTGCTCGGCTGCCACCGGGTCGACCTCTCCCTCGCGCAGGTCAAGGCGAAAAAGCTGACCGGCACCGAGCTGCGCGACCCGCTGAGCAACGACCCGGTCACCTGGATCGCCGACGAATACCTCCCCGAGCTGCAGAAGCTCGGCCTGGCCGCCCGGGCGCCGGTCGACGTCATCTCCGAGCATTTTACCGAGGTGATCAAGCGCTACGCCGACGAGATCATGACCCGGCAGAACGTCCAGTCGCTGATCGAGCTGGTCAAGAACACCAACGCGGCGATCGTCCGCGAGCTGATCCCCGACCTCCTCTCGCTCGGCCAGGTCCACAAGGTGCTGCAGCTGCTGGTCCGCGAGCGGGTCTCGATCCGCGACCTGTCGACGATCCTGGAGCGGCTGGCCGATTACGCCCACCTCTCCCGCGACATCAACATCCTGGCGGAGTACGTCCGCCAGTCGCTCGCCCGGCAGATCTGCGAAAGCTACACCGACAAGAAGGGGGTCATCACCGTCGTGACGATCGACCCGGCGCTGGAAGAGACGATGATCGGCGCCATCCACCAGTCGGAATACGGCTCGTTCCTGGCGATCGACCCGAACGTCGGCGAAAAGGTCCTGGTCCAGATCTCGGGCCACTTGCAGAACTTCAAGCGGCTCAAGCTCCGGCCGGTCATTCTCTGCTCGCCCCGCCTGCGCCCCCATTTCAAGCGCTTTATCGAACGGAGCTTCCCCGACCTGGCCGTGCTCTCGTACAACGAGATCGTGCCGCAAGTCAAGGTCCAGTCGATCGGCATGATCGCCATCGATTAAGTTGCGTTTTGGCCGGAAAAAATATATAATAAATAGCGTGAATAACGGCGCCTAAGGCGCCGGAGGAGGCCCCCAATGAAAAAGTTATCTGCCGCCGCTCTCTTGCTCCTGCTCGCCTGCTCCCTTGCCCAGGCTATCGGCGTTTCGGAAACGACCGTCCTCGGCAGCGCCAATCCGGCCGCTGCCGCGCCGGGAACGACGCTCAGCACCGTGATCCTGTCGGTCGAAACGATCGTCAGTACCGGCGTTAAAGCCAGCGCGGTGGTTTTAACCAATTACACCGCCAATTTCGGCAGCGGGATCACCTGCGGCACCCTGGAAACGATCCGCCGGATGAAGCCGGGCGCGCTCGCGAGCGGCGGGACCTTGCCGCTCAGCATTACCGGCTTCAAGGTTTATAACGTCGTTATCTCCTCCGCCGCCCGTAAGGGGATCCGCGAGGTCGTGGTCAGCAATGACATCGGCGAACCGGTCGCCAGGGGTTCTGTCTTTGGCGTCGCCGATACCAGCGGGGTCGCTAAGATCGCCTACACCAAATCGTCGATGGACCCGGTCTACCGCCCCGAAGCGATGATCGGCCTCAGCTTCCCGACCGAGCGGATCGGCTACGGGGTCGGCCCGTGGAACGAAATGTGGAAAACGACCAACCGCGGCGTCACCTGGACCAAAAGCCAGCTGCTCAAGGGGACCCCGCCCGACGGTCTTTACCGGATCTTCACCTCCGTCTGCTTCCCGACCGCGCAGACCGGCTACGCCGGCGGGATCTACCTCAACGGCGTCACCGCGGACTACAAGCCGTACATCATCAAAACGACCGACGGCGGCACCACCTGGGCGGAGACCAACCTGACCGATTACGCCACGGTCTGCGCCGTGACCGACCTTTACTTTGCCGACGAGAACACCGGCTGGGCGGTCAACAGCTACCTCGGCATGTCGGGTATGGCGAAGAACCTTTTCCGCACGACCGACGGCGGCGCCTCCTGGCAAACCGGCGGCATCGTCCGGGCCAGTTCCGCCGGCTCTGTCGGCGCTCAATTGAAAGTTCTCCCCGACTATCTCTCACTGATCGGCATCACCGCCGTCCCCAATAGCGGCGGTAAATACGACGTCTGGGCGGTCGGCGCCCCCTGGGCGATCACCGGCACCAACATGATCTTTAAGAGCACCGACAGCGGCGCCACCTGGGCGGTCCAGGATTCGACCGCTTTTTCCGCCCCGGCCGATGCCCGCAAGGTCTACCTGATAACCGACGTCGATTTTGTCGATAACAACACCGGTTACGTGACCGGCGTCGGCATTGTCGGCTTCTCGCCGGTCGTTTCCTCCCTCTACGGCAAGGTCTTTAAGACGACCGACGGCGGCACCACCTGGACCCAGCTCGCGACCGGGATGACCTCCACCCCCGCCCTGCTCGGCGTCGATTTTGCCGACGCCAATAACGGCGTCGTGGTCGGCGCTTACGGCACCATGCTCAAGACGGCCGACGGCGGCGCCACCTGGACCCAGTACTGGCGCGACTCGCGCCACCTGCGCGGCGTCGTCTGCAAAGACGCCAACAACGTTTGGACCTGCGGCGGTACGATGTTCCCCGGCATCCCCCTCCTCTGGGCCGGGGCCTTGCCGCTGAACGAACTGACGGGCGGCATCCTACCTGTCATTGGCTCCCTTAATGCCAAAAACCTCAATGCTAAAAACCTCGGCTACGACCCGGGCACGGCGCCCAACTTAGCTAGTTTAACCGCCAACGCGATCAAGAGCGCCGGCACCAGCGGCGACTACATGCCGGTCAACGGCTACAACGACGGGCCGCTCGGCGTCAAATTCGTCCTCGACCCGACCGTTACCGCCGTCGTGCCGGGCGAAGGCAACGCCGGCGCGACCGACTTGACCCTGACGGTGAGCGGCGCTAACCTGCAAAGCGGCGCCACGGTCGACTTCGGGACCGGCGTCACCGCCAGTGCTCCGAGCCTGACCAGCGATTCGGGCAGTTCCGCCCTGGTCAACGTCAATATCGACGCCGCCGCCGGTACCGGCGCCCGCGACGTTACCTGGACCAACGAGGACTGGGGGAGCGCCGTCGTCTCGTCCGGTTTCAGCATCCTGCCCCCCCTGCCGACGACGACCACCACCGGCACGAACAAAATGACAATCCGCGACGTCACTCCGTCCAAGGAAACGCTCGGTAAGGGGCTGGATATCGCCATTTACATGGGGGCGGACAACACCGTCGCCCCGACCAGGGTCACCCTGATCTCCACCCGGACCGGCCGGACAATGACCTTTACCACTTTCACCTATCGCGACGGCGTGGTCACCCTGCCGAGCATCCCGAGCGCCGAGATCAACCCGAACGACGTCGGCTATTGGAACGTCCGGGTCGAAGGCCCGGGCGCCAGCGCCATGGCGCCGCGGCCGATCCTGATCGACCTGGGGGGCGAAGGGAACGTGGTCGTGACCCCCAACACGATGGGCGAACAGACCTTCCGGGCCCTGGCCGCGGGGGAAACCCCGTCTCGCATGGCTTACACGCTGGCCGGCGACAAGGCGGTCAATGTCTACATCATTGAACTGAAAGAAGGGAAAACCGTTTATCACCGCGCCTACTCCGCCGGCAACGACGGCGGCAAGAGCGGCTACAACGAACAGGTCCTTAGCCTGAAGACCGACCTGGGAGGGACATTCCCGAACGGCGTCTACCTGATCCAGGTAGTGGCCAACGGCAAGGTCATCGGCACCGCCAAGTTCGTCGTGAACAAAATATCATAGAAGGGACGATCGCCGATTAAAAAAGCGTTCTATTGCCTGTTGCTCCTCCTGGCGGTCTGCCTGGCCGCTCGGGCCGAGGATGTCACGATCACCAGCGACATCACCCGGCTCGGCGTCGGCGCCCGGCCGCTCGGCATGGGCAAGACCTTTACCGGGATGTGGGACGACCTGAGCACCATGTACGTCAATCCCGGCGGCGTCGGCACGATCAAGGATCTGCAAGTTTTGAGCATGTCGAGCACCTTCGCCAATGCCGTCGAGTACCTGACGCTGGCCACCGCCGTGCCGACCCCGTACGGCGTCTTTGGCGCCGGTTTCTCGGGGAGCGGCCTCGGCTTCGATACCCCGGTCTTCAACCTGGTGGAGATCGCCACCGGCGAATACCGCATCATCCCCTCGACCAACGAAACGGTCAGCTACGATTACAACAGCAGCGTCGTCGCCCTCACCTACGGCAACCAGTTCTGGCGGCCGGAACTGACGGTCGGCACCACGCTCAAGTTCTTCGGCGAGAAGATCGGCGGCTCGACCAGCGCCAACGCCAACGGCTTCGACCTCGACCTCGGCCTCCTCTACCGGCACGATCCGAGCTGGGCTTTCGGCCTGGCCGGTAAGAACGTTTTGACCAAGGAGATGGGGGGCGTGATCCGCTGGAGCAGCGGCAAGTCCGAGATCCTGCCGATCAACTACCTGGTCGGGTTCGATCACCAGCGCCAGCTCGGCCGCTTTGGGCTCCTGAACGCCGCCCTCGATTACGAGTATAAGCCGGAACTTACCTCCGCCCCCGGTTTCTGGCACGTTGGCCTGGAATGGTGGCCGATCGAGACCTTCGCCCTGCGGGGCGGCGTCGACCAGGACGTCGTCGGCCGCGGCGACGGCTTGAGCCTGAACGCGACGAATAACCTGACCGCCGGCATGAGCCTTAATTTCAGCGGCGTCCGTTTCGATTACGCTTTCCACCAGTACAACCATTTGGCGGCCAACGATACCCACTATTTTTCGCTGGCCTATCTGCATCCCACTCCCCGGGATTACCCGATCGATCTCGGCCAACCGCAGGACAAGAGCGTCATCGACCGGCCCAGCGTCACTTTCCGGGGCAAGACCCGCAACCCGGCGGTCAGCGTCATTAAGGTCAATAACCGGGTCGCCCTGCTCTCCACCCGCGAACGGACTTTCGAGGCGGAAGTCCCGCTGGAGCTCGGCAAGAACAGTATCTGGCTCGCTTCTTACGACAAGAAAGGCAAATTGCTGGAGAAACGGCGCATCCGGGTCCTCCGCCTGACCTCGTTCAACGACGTGCCCGACGACCACTGGGCGAAGCTGCCGATCGAGGAGCTGGCGACCCTGGACCTGATCTCCGGTTTCCCCGACGGCACCTACCGGCCGAACGAAACGCTCAAGCGCGCCCACTTCCTGGTCAAGGTCATGCAGCTCGGCAATATCGCTACGGCCGAACCGGCGCCGATGCCGTTCAGCGACATCCGGGTGCGGCAGCCGGTCGCGCCGTTCGTCAAATCCGGCTACAACCGGCGGCTGGTCCTCGGTTATCCCGACCAGACTTTCCGGCCGTCCAGCACCACCAGCCTGGTCGAAGCGATCCTGGTCACCGTCCGCTACTCCAACCTGCCGACCGCCGAAGTGCTGGAGCGCCCGTACGACGACATTTCCGGCCGCCACTGGGCGATCAAGGAGATCACCGCCGCCAAGCAGAACAAGTTCCTCGATTTCGCGGGGGCCAAGCTTGACCCGAAACAGGACTTTACCCGCGCCAGTTTTGCCGCGATCATCGCCAAGTCCCCGCCGGTCGCCGCCCGGATCAAAGGCTTACTCGATTTTGAGAGCGGTTACCCGGCCTCGTTCCCGTATTGACGCCGCTTCTGGCCCCTGTTTTTTGCCACAATTATCAGCATATTATATTGACACTAATTAATGTAAGGTGTTATCATTGTCCCCAATGAGACCGGCAAAACGCCTAATTTTGCTCTTTTTGGCCGTGGCAGCCGTCGTTCTCCCCTGCGCTCCCGTCCTGTCCCAGTCAGCACCCGATCCCGTCCGCATCGCCACCGGCGCCCGGCCGCTCGGCATGGGTAAAGCGTTCGTCGGCCTGGCCGATGACGTCGGTTCGGTCTTCCTGAATCCCGCCGGCCTGGCCAATCCGACCCGCTGGCAGGTAACCTCCATGTCCGGTAAACTGTTGGAAGAGTTCAATTATCTCTCCCTCTCCGGCCTGTACCCGACGGCGTCATACGGCAATTTCGGCTTCGCTTTTATCGGCTCGGCGATCGGCGGCGCCCTCCCCACCACGATCGAAGCCGGCTCGGACCCGGCCGACCCGATCTATACCGTCGACACGACGACCGACCCGATGAACTACACCAACAATCTGTTCCTCCTCTCCTGGGGCGATAAAATGGAACATCTGCTGCAGCTGCCCGGCCTGGCCGAGATCGGCAAGCGGTGGCCGCAGCTCGGCGGCATCAACCTGGGCGCCAACCTTAAGCTGTTCACCGTCTACCTGACCGGCGACCGCATCACCGGCGGCAACGCCGCCGGCAAGGAGCTCGACCTCGGCATCCAGGGGAAGCCGCTCAACTGGCTGTCGCTCGGCGGCAATCTGCAGAACGCCCTGCCCGCCTCGCTCGGCGGCAAACTGCATTACGATTCCGGCTGGGACGAAAATTATCCCGCCGTCCTGAAACTGGGCGCGGCGGTCGACCTGCTCGCGCCGAGCAATTCCCTGCTCCGCTACGGCAACCACCGGGTCAAATTGCTGACCGACGTCGATTACGAAGTGGCTCGCTCCGCCCAGGTGCCCCCGCTGTTCCACCTGGGGGCGGAATGGAAACCGCTCGATCTGATCGCCGTCCGCGCCGGGATCGACCAGGAGATGATCGGCGTCCAGCAGGCGGCCAACAACCTGACCGCCGGGGTCGGCCTTTATTACGGCGATTTCCGCTTTGATTACGCTTTCCACCAGTTCGCCGGCGCTCCCGGCATCGATAACCACTTTTTCTCGCTGACCTACGGCATCGCCCCCGTCACCGCCCAGCTCAAGGATAAGCTGATCGCTTCGCCCGACCGGCTGATCACCACCGCGGCGCTCGTCGCCGTTTCCGGTGAAGCGCTTGACCGGACGATCACGGCGGTCAAAGTCAACGGGAACAAGGTCGCCCTGAACGCCAAAGGGCTGTTCCGGAGCGAGGTCGCCTTGAGCCTCGGCAAGAACAGCATCCTGGTCGAAGGGTTTGACGGGCTCGGCAAGCCGATTTCCACGCTCAAGCTCCGCGTCCTGCGGTTGATCACCTACCCCGACGTCGCGGCCGACTACTGGGCCGGCGATCAGATCAGCTACATCGGCACGCTGAACATCATCCAGGGTTACCCTGACGGCACTTTCCGGCCGGAAGGGAATATCACCCGGGCCGAGCTCTCGACCCTGCTGATCAGGACCGCCGCCAGCGGCGACGCCAACGTCCCGGCGGCGATCGGCCAGGCCTTCCCCGACGTCCCGCTCAAGCACTGGGCGGTCAAGTACATCAACCTGGCGGCGGACAAAGGGATCGTCAAAGGTTATCCGGACGGCAAGTTCAAGCCGTCGGCCAACATCACCCGGGCCGAAGGGCTGGCAATGATCGCCCGGTTCGGCGCGGTCAAAGAGCTGGCTTATTCCGGCCTGGAATTTAGTGACGTGAACACCCGGCACTGGGCCGCCCCGATCATCGCCGGCGCCTACCGCGACGGGCTCTTGATCCACTTCAAGGACAAGCCGCTCACGCCGAACAAGAAGCTGAACCGCGCCGAAGCGGTTGAGCTGCTTTTCCGCAGCGCGCCGGTCGCCGGTCTGGTCGGCGACCTTAAAAACTTCGAAAGGGGGTATTAACCAATGCGTAAGATCTGCCTGTCTCTGCTCTGTCTTGCCCTGTTGGTCACTACCGCCCTGGCCGGCGAGCGCTGGGTCAGCCAGGCCAGTCCGACCACTCGCGGCCTGTACGCCGTTGACGCGGTCAATAACAGCCCCCGGATCGCTTATGCCGCCGGCGACCGCAGTGTTTGTCTGAGAACGACCAGTTCCGGCGCCAGCTGGGAGATCACCCAGACCGAAACGTTCGGTAATTACCTGGCCGGCATCTCTTTCCCTTCTGCGACGGTCGGCTACGCGGGCGGCGCCTTTATCATGGCTGATCCGAACCTCCCGCTGCTCTATAAAACGACCGACGGCGCTGGGACCTGGGCTCCGCTGAGCGCCCCGGCCAATGCCACAAACATCCTGGACCTCTTTTTTTCCAACGAGAACCGCGGCTGGGTCGCTGTTAACGACACGATCACCACCAACCGGGTCCACCGGACCGACGACGGCGGTTCCTCCTGGACGCCGAAGGTCACCGGGCTGAACGCGACCAAGAACTATTACGGGCTCTATTTCCTGAACGATACCGACGGTTTCCTCGTCGGCGAGACCGGGCTGGTCTACTTGACCAAGAATGCCGGCGAGAGCTGGAGCCAGGCCGCGATCGGGGTGACGACCAGCGACCTGAACGACGTCTATTTTGCCGATATCGACCACGGCTGGGCCGTCGGTAATGCCGAGGCCCTGCTCCGGACGACCGACGGCGGCACGAATTGGACGGCTATCGACGTTCCCTTTCTGACCTCCGACCATACCCTTTCCGGCGTATATTTTTTGGATAATAATACCGGCTGGGTGGTCGGCTGGTCGCCCAGCGGCCCGGTCCTGATCAAGAGCCTCGACGGCGGCGTGACCTGGACGGCGGAAACTTTGCCGGCCGGCGTGACTAGCGGCCGCCTTTACGACGTCAACTTCGGCAACCAGTACAACGGCTGGGCGGTGGGCGAAGGGAGCAGCTTCATTTTTAAATACGTAGTCGACCCGACGATCAGCAACGTGCGGCCGACGGCGCGCTTTGCCGGCTGGACAGGCCTGGTCACTTTTGAAGCGATCAACGCCCTGGCCGGCATGACCTTTGAAGCGGTCAAGAGCGGCGGGAGCGGCGTTACCGTCTCGTTCGCGACCGTTGAGAGCGTGTCGCCCACCCTCATCGCCTCGCTCCTTATCACCGCCGAAGCGGCCGCGACCACCGGCGATTGGACCCTCTATTTCCGCAATCCCGACGGCGGCGTCTCGACCGCCGCTTTCACCGTTAACCCGATCCCGGCCGTTTCCACCGTCACCCGCGCCCACCCGATCGAGGGGAACACCAATTGGGACCGGCGCGGCGCCCTCCGCCGGATCGCCGTGACCGGCGGCAATTTCCAGGCCGGCGCCGTCGTCTCCTTTAGCGGCAGCGGGGTAACGGTCTCCGCCGCCACGCTGGAAAGCGCGACCACGCTGGAAGCCACGATCGCGATCACCGAAGCGGCCGACCTGGGCTGGCGCGACGTTACCGTGACCAATCCCGACGGCGGCACCGCCACTCTGGCCAGCGCCTTCCAGATCCTGCCCAACTCGGTCGGGCCGACGATCACCGGCGCGGCGATCGCCGGCGCGGTCGACGCCTCGTCCAAGAAACTGCCGATCAGCGCCTGGCCGCCGCGGATCAGCTGTACCCTGGAAGATCTGACCGGCCTCACCGCCGCGACCGTCAACTTTAAGGTAATTCTCAATTCGCCGGTCGCTTACTACAGCTCGTTCGCCGGGGAGACCGTCTTCACGCCGGACGCGGCCGATCCGACCCATAAAGGGACGATCGCCGCGGTCCTGCGCAACGTTAAAGTCTTCACCTCGGAAGTGGTAACCGACGCCTACCCGATCTTCGGCTCGCCGGTCGACGTCTATTTTTACGCGGAGGACCGCGACAGTAACCCGACGCTCCAGCTCTACGACACGGTCTACGTCGAAGGGGCGGCCGCGCCGGCCAGGAGCATTACCAGCGTCCTGGTCGCCCCGAACCGGCGGCCGACGCCGGCCGATCCGGCCGCCATCCAGTTCCTTTCCACCGACCTGGAGGGGACGCTCGACATCTACTTCATGAACGTGATGGGCGGGGCGTCGCGGAAGATCAGCACGGTGGTCACCAAGGGGCTGAACAAGGTCAATTTCGACGGCCTCGACCTGATGGGGCACCTGATCTCCAACGGCATGTACAAGGTGAACTTCGTTTACGGCGGCCGCTCGGTCGGCAGCGGCCTGATGATGATAACGCGCTAAGGTCTTTTACCCCGACGGTTACGGCAGCGCCGTGAACTTTCCTTTGCCGAGCAATTTGTTGTTCTCGCGGTCGATTAGGCTGAAGACGTAGATCCCCGAGGCGACCAGCGAACCCTGGTCGGTGATCAGGTTCCAGGTCAGTTTGTTCACCCCGGCCGAACCGCCCTCTTCCCCGGCCGTGCCGGCCAGCTTCTTGACTACCCGGGCCGAGATGTCGATCACGTAGATGTCCAGGTTGGCGTCGCGGCTCAGGGTATACTGGAAGGCGACTTCCTTGTCGGTCCGCAGATGGAGCGGGCTCGGGAAGGTGACCGGGGTGCCGATCAGGCGGACGGGGCCGCCCATCACGTAGACGGCGCAGGCCGTGGCGGTCTCGGTCGCCGGCCCGAATGTTCCCTTGCTGCTGGCGTAGAAAGTGAAGGTGTAAAGCGTTTCATCCGCCCCCGCCACCAGCTCTTCCGGATAATCGGACTCGAGGACGAACGGCTTAATGCCGGCGGTGCTGGCCTTGACGCTGGCCAGGGTCGCCATGTCGAACGTCTTGCTGACGCCGAGCGGCGACATCAGCTTGACGTTGTAGCTGCGCGTTTCGTCGAGCGTGTACGGTTCGGGGATGGAAACCTCCAGCTTGAACCTGCCTTTTTCCGAGACGACGAACGGCTTTTTCCCTTCATCCTTGTTCCCGTAGATCGCCGGCTGGTAGAGCCGCTTGCCGAACCAGACCTTGATCGCCGGGGCCGGCTCGGTGCCGGTCGACGGCAGGACGATCCCCTTGCCGTAGCCGAGGACCAGGTTCGGCGCCAGGTCGTAGCCGGCGCCGGTCACCGTCACTTCCACCGGGTCGGCGCCGTAATTGTCGGCGCCGCGGGCGACCGCGACCTTATACTTGCCGGGAGCGACCGCCAGCCGCCAATCCTTGTAGGCGTTGAGCACGTACCGGTTGACCTGGCCGGAAAGCCCGGAAGGCCCGGCCAGCTCAACGGCGTAACCAGTCGACAGGTCTTCCTTAAAGAAGACGACCTGGCGGCCGTCGGTCCCCTTGCCGTCGGGATCGTCGATCGCGCCGGCGATCCAGTACATGCCCAGGTAGACGTGCTGGGCCGAGGCCGGGGCGCTAATGACAAATGTCAAATGACAAATGACAAATGTCGGTATAATTATTCCAATTAAAAACCGTTTAAGCAAACTAACCTCCTGCTCCTATTGCGAGAACGTGACCGTCACGTCGCTATTGACCGACAGCTGGTATGATTTACCCCGCTCCAGCACCAGGCTGCCGTCAGCGGACAAGCCGCTGGTCGGCGCGAACGTCGGCTCGCCGCCGGCGTTATAGGTAACATAGAACCCCTTGATCGCGCTATCCTCCATCCAACCGATAGCGGTGACGTTGTCCCGGCGGGTCGACTTGGCGTTGACCGCCGCGACCAGCTGGGCGATGGTGCCGACCGCGGTCGGCGCGGCAGCGGTATCGACCGAGAACGGCACGTTATGGATCGCTGCCACCGCGTTCAGGCCAAGACCGTCGGCAACTTTCCGCAAAGTATAGGTAACGGGACCGGCCGCACCACCCCCCGCTCCCAATGTCGTATAGCTGACCTGCGACCCGGCGGTGGAGCCGAACCAGTTGGTCGCCGTCGGGGTGAACTTGTAGGTCCCCGCCGGGGTGTTGGTCAGGGTGACCGACGAGCCGGTCCGGGTCTCGACCGTTCCGCTCGGGTAGACGACCTCGACGGAAAAACCGGTCGCTTCCCGCTTGCCGTCGGCGCCGCTTTCGTTGTAAGAGACCGGCACGGTCAGGGTTAACTGATAGGAAGTCCCGGTCCGGCGGAGCGATTCGCTGATCGCGCCGATCGCCGGGGCGTACGGGACGTCGGCCTTGTAGTCGGCCGCCAGCGAGCTGATCGTCCAGTCGTACGGCAGGGTCGTACCCGACGCCACGCCGTGCGAGGTCTTGCCGTAGTAGCTCCCCCTGGTCGCCGGGGTGCCATTCCAGACCCGGACGTAGAGGGTGCCGCCGTCTAAAGAAGCAAGTTGGTATTTATGCTGACCGCCGATCAGCGTGTACTGCGTCGCGGTGTCGATCGTCAGCCGGCCGGCGCTGGCATTGGGGGCCGGCAGGGTATTATAAAACAACTCCAGCTTGGCTTGGTAAGGATGATAATTGCTGTCCGCCAGGACGCCGCCGTCCTTGTTTTTGATCGCGTTGGCGGCGAAGAACGCGTTGATGCCGGTCGCGCCCGCTTGCGCCGCCAGGAACAGGATCACCGCCCAGACCAAAAATAATTTATTTCTCATCATTTGCCTCCTACGGGAAAGTTATCCCCCAAGTAAAATTGCTCCGCGGCCGGTAGTATCTCGGCTGCGCCAATGCCAAATTGTTGATCCCGGCCGGGCCGACCCAATCGGCGCCGTCGTATGTCGCCCCTTCGTAGCCCTGGGTGGCGACCAGCCAGCGGAGCAGGTCCGCCCCGTTGTCGGGGGTTACTCCCATCGTTTCGAACAGCGAGGTTGTCGGGTACGGGAAGGCGATCAGGTTATACTGGCTGCCGACCAGTTCCCTGACCGGCGTGCCGTTGAGCGTGCCGAAACGGCCGACCAGCGCGACGCTGGCGGCGGCCGGCGCGCGCAGGATAAAGCCTTCGCCGATCCGCAGGACCCGGTCGCTGCCGGTCCAGGCGGTCGCGTAGGTAGCCCCGTTGTAAGCGGTGCCGGTCCACCAGAGGAACTCGCCGCCGCTGCCGACCTGTTCGCCCAGGATGCCGGCCAGGGAAACGTTGTCTTCCTGGAACGGCAAGGCGGTAAAGACGTACTGGTTCGCCGGCAGCGCGACCTCGACCTTGCCGGCGGTGATCGAATTATTGTCCGCGCTCAGGACGGTAGTCCCGCCCGGCAGCGGCTCGGGGACGATCCGGTAGTAGAGATTATTGCCGTTGCGGGCCGCGCCGGCGTGCGTGTAGGTTACCGTGCCCGACGGCACGGCGATCAGCTCGGCAAAAGAAGCAGGATCGGCCGCGTAGGCCGCCGCCGCGCCGGAACGGACATAGATCTTAACGGCGGTCGGTCCCCGGCCGGGTGCCGGATCGTAGCCCCAATCAAGCCGCAGGTCGCTGCCGACCCGGGTGATCCGCGTCTCCCTGATCCAGCCGGTATCCACCACTTCGTAGGTCCCCGGTCCCGCTCCCAGTTCGAGCGTCAGCCGGACATATTTGTTCCCCAGCGTGCTTAACGCAAAGTTCTCCTGGTTCGCGCCGTAACCGTCCGCGCCGCGGTAGACGGCGGCGGCAAAGTCGTTCGGCTCAAAGGTGACCGGGATCTCCCGGTTATAGAACGGATTAAAGGTAAAGCGGCCGTCCGCTTCGGTCGTGGCCGTCAGCTTAAGCGTGCCGCTGAGCGGGTCGCTGGCCGCGACGAAAAAGACCGCCGTTCGCCCGCCGAGCGGCACGGTACCCGGGACACCGGCCCCGCGCACCACTTCGCCGGTCACCCAGTTAAGCCCTAAGTAGACGTGCGGCTCCGCCCCCCAACCGATCGAGGCGGCAAAACCGACGACTATTAGTATTAGGGCAAGTTTCTTCATCTAGTTAAGGTGAACTCCACGGTGACGTTCTCCGACACGCCGACCTGATAAACTTTCCGCGCTTCGATGGCGACGGTCGCCGGGTCGGCTGCCGCGCCGTTGACCGGGGCAAATGACGGCGTTGACCCGCTGTAAGTAACGACATAGCCGCGGTCGATCTGTTCGACGTCGTCCCACCAGCCGAGCAAGGTGACGCGCGCCGTACCGACCGAGTTGATCTGCTCGACCAGGGCGGCCAGGCTGGCGACCGGGGTCGTCCCGCGGCGGACATTGGCGGCATCGAACGCGAACTGGTTAAGGCCGAGGCCGCCCGCTTTCTTTTTCAGGTTCAAGGTGACCGTATCGGGGCTGCCGCCGGTCGTGGAGCCGGAGATCGTGTGGTCGTACCAGTCGCTAAACTCCCCCCACACGCCCCACAGGTTCCGGTAGCGGACGCGGAAGCGGTAAGCGTCGCCGACGCTCAGGGTAAAGGTCGGGGTTTGCAGCTCGATGGCCGCGCCGGTCATGGTGCCGACGTCGACCGCGCTCCCGTTGCGCGTGACTTCCCACTGGCAGCCGGCCGCTTCCACGATCTTGGCGTCGCCGCGCGGCGTCTGCCGGGAGAAAACTTTCAGCTTGCCGGTCCGGGTCGCCGGCAGGACCAGGGAGGAGGTCTCGTCGACCTGGGTGATCTGGCCGTTGCCCGGCGTTGCCTTAATGTACGGGTACGACAGCGCGCCGAACGGCACGGTGCTCGGCGAGGTAAAAGGATTGGTGAAGCCCGCCAGGGAGGAATAGGCGCCGCCATCCCGGTCGCGTTCGCCGTCCCAGATCCGGATATAGATCCCGCCCGAGCCGGCGTAACCGGAGGCGTCGGAGGCGCCGAAAACGTAGGTCGTGGCGTTGTCGCGCCGGGCTTGCGTATTGGTATTGGTGACGTCGAGGACGACGCCGGCGGTCGGGTTAACTATCCGGCCCAGGTTGTTCGCGCCGTTGGCGTCCCCGGACCAGTAATACTCCACCCGGTTAATAGCGACGTCTTCCGGCATGGAGACGGTCAAAATGGCCTGTGCCGCACCGGCGGACAGGACCGCGGCAAGCAACCCGATCACCACCTTATGACACAGATTAATTATTCTCATTATCCTCATTCCTCCTTAATCACTCGTGATCCTCGCCTCAGGTATTCTGGCGTCGCCCTGCCACTGGCGGCTGCCGGCGGCGTATTCGTACCAGAATCCCTGGTTCAGTCGTAAAGTTAGTGCCGGCCAGCCGGCTGAGCCCCTGTTCACTTTGTCCAGCCCGCGGCCGATCTGCGGATAGATGATGTCCGCCGTCGTTCCCCCAAGGAGCGCGCTGCTCAAACCGGCCGGCAGCGGATTGCCGGTCAGATCGAGCCCGGCGATCCCGCGCTCGAGCGGCACGGCCAATTGACCAACAAAGGTGATGACCAGCGGCAAAGTTCCCGGATTTTCCAGCCAGAAACCGAGCCCCGGGTCAACATTGACGTCGGTGCCGGTCAGCCCGGTGGAACGGGCGATCAGTTTGTCCAACCCCCGGCCGACCCGCGGGTAAATGTTCAATTCCGCGCCGGACGGCATTTGCGGCGGGTAGATCGCCGACATTTTGCCGTCCTTGACCGGCACGCCGGCCAGGAGCAAACCATTGCCTTCAACGTACACGTTGATCTTGCCGTATGGATAAGAAGCTTCGAACGTGGCGCGCCCGGACGGGGTCGCCACGTCGACGCCCGCTTTGATCGCCCGGAAGTAAGCCTCCGGCACGCCGCCCGCGACCTGGTCCAGGTAGAGGACGGAGCCGGCCGCGTAATTGGTAAAGTCAAAACCGGCCGTGCCGGCGGAGATCCTGGTCCAGCGGGTGACGTCGTTGCTGTATTCGCCGGTGCCGCTCCCCGTCAGCAGAAAGATCTGCGGGTCGGCGTAATCGGGATTCGCCGCCTCCCAGGAGATCCGGACGTCATTGCCGGAGCGGCTGATCTCCAGCGGGACGGTGTCGACCGGCACGGTCGGCAGGTACGGCCCTCCCCCTTCGATCAGCGTCAGGTTCTTGATCATGTAACCGGCCTCGCTGGAGAGGACGATCGTCTCCAGCGTCCCATAGCCATTGGGGGTATCCCGCACGACCGCCAGGACGTAACCGGCGCTGCCGTCGAGATTGACCGGGATATTCTGGTAGTACTGGAGCTCGAACGGATTGAGGGAATATTTGCCGGCGGAGTCTGTCCTGGTTTCGATCCGCACCGCCAGGTCGGTCGTGTAGAAGACAACCAGCTTGTTATCGACCGCCACGCCGGTCGGCGCGGCCACCGTCCCGCTGAGCCAGTAGAACGGCAGGAACGGCTGCTGCGGCGTCGCGGCCACTGCCGCGCTGCCCGCCAGCACCATCCCGACCAGTATTAAAGCTATTGTCTGCCCGATCTTCATTTACATCCCGTTAAGGAGAGTTCTTGATCACCAGTTCGATCTTGGCCGGGGGATTAGATCCATTGCGCTTTTTCCCGATATACACCTGATAACCTTCCCCGACCTTCAGACGGCCAAGCTTGGTATTCATCTCGATCGCTGAGCCAGACCCCATTTCCCAGCCGTTATCGCCGTAATAGACGATCATCACGCCGGTCAAGGCCTGCATATTTCGGTCCCACTTGCCAAAACTGGAAACGACCGTTCCGCCGGCTGCGTTGTTAATGTGGACAGCCAAAGTCGACGCGTTTTGCACCTCGTTCGTCCCGGATGTTCCCTGGTGCAAGAGTTTTGACCCGTCTGGCCTAAAGACCCACCAGCGGCCGGTCGAATCGGGCGGAAAAGGCATCGAGAAACTGTTGATCCCGGAGCCGCCGGCCGCCACCTTGCTCTCCAGGGTCAGGACAAACGATTGGGACCCGCCGCCGCTGAGCATTGTAAAGCTCCTCTCTCCCCAGGCGGACAGGGCCGGGTCAACACCGGCCGCGGTTCCCTTGATCCGGAACGCGTAAGTTTGACCGGAGAGGAGGACCCGTCCGTCGACATATTCACCCATCGCGTAACTGGCCGGCAAACCGGAGGGGGTCGTAATGTCGGGCGACGCCGGCGTCACCTGGATCATGACCGACGAGTAGAGATAATCGGGATCGTAGGTCAGGGAAAGGACCTTGGCCGATTCGTAGCCGACGTTGATGGCGCCGATCGCCGGCGGGGTTGGCGGCCCGGCCCGGTAAGAAGTGATCGCCGGGGTCTGGTCGTCTCCCGGAATATCGGGCGTGCTGGCGGAGAGAATCGCGTACCGGGTCGAGCCGGCGTCCTTTAACAAGATATAAGCGGTCCCGGCCGGGCAGTTGTTGATCGCGATCTTAACGGCCGGAGTGGTACCGGCGTAGGAGCTGTTCCGGTCGAGCGTGTAGTGGGTGCCGACCGACAGCGGTGTGCCGCTGCCGCTCTGGTTGGTCGGCGAAGAATAGAGGGAGATCTGGACAGAATCCTTGTCCCCCAGGTTGGCGGCGGAAATACGCGAGTGGTAAAGAAAAACGTTGGCCAGACCGGCGTGGGCTTGCGACCCGATCAGCAACAACAGGAGCATGATCACCGCGCTCGTAATTTTGTTCTTCATATTTATTAATTGCCTCCTAATTTAACTCAATATGCTATTTCCCAGGGGAGCGTGTCCGGCACCGCCCGGTAATACAAATAACCTTTGGCGGTCCTGATCTGCTGCGTCCCCCAGGTTGACTTCGGATAAGATGCTTCGATCAGTTTAGAGTCTTCGTTGCGGACTTTAAACTCATCGAGCGCGTTGGCCGCCGCCGGCCCGAAAGCCGATAATGCCTGCCATCGCGGATAAGGTAAACCGACAAAGTTCCAACCGTTCGCCCCGACCCGCGTCAGGGATGTGCTGTAATTGTCCAGGGTGACCGAGCCGATCATTGTCGCCGTCAGCGGGGCAGTTTGCGAGCGGTAGAGCCAGTACCCTTTTGCCCGCTCGAACGGCTGCGTTCCCCACTGGCCGCTGGCGGCACTGTAGGCGACGGAAACCGGCGCGAACTGCTTGGTCGCCTCGTCGCGGATCTTGATCTCGTCGGCGGCGCTAAAATTGCCGAAGAGCGCTTCCCCGATCGGCCGGACATTGAACGGATAAGCGATAAAGTTCCAGCCATTCGCGCCGGCGCGGGAAATGTTGACGTTGACTTTCCCCACCGCCCAGGCCGAGCCGAGGTAGCTCGCCCCCATAACGCGCGGATTAGTGGCTGAACGATTTACTCCGGCCTGCAGCGCCTTATAGTATGCTTCCGGAAAACTTTGTCCAACCTGATTAATATGAATAAAGTAGCTCTGGCTCAGATATTTATCGATGTCATCGGATAAAGCCGGATCATCGAGCGATAACCAACCCGGGCCATCGTTAACGTACTCGCCGGCCCCGTTACCGGTAGAAATGAAGATCTGCGGATTGACGAACCGGGCTTCCCAGGAGATCTTGAGGTTGTCGCCGCTGCGCGAAATGTAGAGCGGTACGGTGCCGTACGGCCAGTCGCCTTCGACAATGGTGGGGCCGGTCCCGTAGATGCCGCCTAAGCCCAATCCGTAATTCGCCGACGACATTTCGCCGGCGATCCCCTGCCCCTTGATATCGTTCATAAGCTTGCCGCCCGCCTCCAGCGAAATGTGCCCGCCGGCGGAGATCACGTGGGGCGCCAGCAGATAGTTCGTGCTGGCCATCTCCGCGCGAGCTACCCCGGCCATGATCAACGGCACGCAAAAAAGAACCAGCAGTGTTATTTTTAGTCTATTGTTCATCAATTCACTATTAGCATTCGCCCCGCCAACCCGCCATCCGGCCTGATTACTAATTAATGACCAGGTAACCGACTTTTTTCGCCGCCGCGCCCCAATTCCGCTTGATCGTAAAGCTCCCGGCTGATTTGGCCGAGATCCAATAATAGGCGTCGCTATCTTCCTGGGGAGTGATAAAAATAATCGACGCAGCGTTAACATATCGATTGGTGACCGTGACTGCCGTACTGCTGGCGGTAAATTGAGCCAGCCCGACTATGTACCCATCGTAAGAGCTGGCAGTTCCGGTCCGGATCTTTAATTTGCCCGGCCCGATCTCAAATGCCGTCCCCTCTGCCGCCCCTGTTCCGTAATTCGCCGCGTATACTCCAATTGCGTTAGGCCCCATCCCCGACCCGGAAACACCGACTCCTTCTCCCCCACCCGCGCTATAGCCGGTGGCTTTCCCTTGTACGCCGGCAAAGCCTTCTCCATATACCCCGATCCCACCAGCTTCCGAGGAGCCTCTTCCGTAAAAGCCGTAATGGCCTTCACCATACCCTCCGGCCCTTTGCTGTGCTGTTCCAAACGACTTTGTCGATCTGGTGATCAATCCCACGCCCGCCGCGTTTTCAAATAATCCGCCGGCCGTGGTCCCTTTGCCATATACCCCAACCCCGGCCGTACTCTCAAACGAACCGCCGGCTACCACGCTTTTACCGTAGACACCGATATTGGTCAGGCTGACACCCGCAACACCAGGCCCCTTCAAACTGGTCCCATAAACACCAGCTGGAGGGATTGTTCCGGACGTCACGGTTACGCGAGTGCTTGAGCCGTAAACGCCGGCACCAGACCAGGGGCTGGATTCCGTTGCTGAACCGGCCGAAGTTCCCCAAACACCCAAACTGGTCCCATTACCGCCAACGCCATAACCATAATTACTTAAACCGTAAACACCCCATCCGCCGGAAACGGTGTTGACCCCAAGAACACCGGCGTTACCGCCGGTATTGGTGGCAGAAAACCCCATGACCCCTGACCCAGTAGTGCTTTCAAATGACCCCCCCGCAACCGAGCCGAAGCCGGAGACGCCGATCTTACCCGTCCCCCTAACGCCCGTACCGAGATATTCCGTCCCGCCGACCACGAAGACCGCATTAGTCCCTTTGATGACGGTAACTGTGTCCGAAGCGGCCCGGGCGTTGACCACTCCCCCTTCGAGGTTCTTGGCCGTATAAGCGTAAGGAACGGAAACCAGCCGCTGCCGAGGGGTCATTTCCGCGTCGCCGGCCACGGCGATCCCGACATAATAATAATCGGTAGTGAACTCGACATTCAGCGCTGTTTTGCTGCCTAACAAGACATTGAAGATGCCGTTATCATTAAAGACGACATTACTTTGCGTTTCGGTCCAGACCGCCGTTCCTCCGGTCAGGGTGGTGTAGAGGTTAAAGGTGATCGATCGTTCGCCGGTGATCGGGCTGCCGGTGTTCTTGTCGACCAGCCTCCCCTGCAAGTTTATCTGCGTCGGCACCGCCCATCCCGCCGACGCCAGCACCGCGATCAACAGACCGAACATAATGACTTTTTTCATTTTATTTCCCCCTTTATTGCCTCGACTGCGCTCGGCATAAAAAAAACCCAGCGGGTAGCGCTGGGTTCATGGTTCAACCGTTACAATGTTCCGCCGTGCGAACGATACGGGCTTTCATTGTGCCTCAATTCTACTGCCCTAATTTACGGCTGTCAACGGTGTTTTTTCGCTTGCTTTGCTGAAATATGTGCCGTAAACTACCGATAAATAGCCATGCCCAACTACGAGCTGTTCGAGCAAAAGATCGCGACCAACCTGTCGGCCGGGCTGACGGCCAAGGAGATGGCGGAACGCTTCGTCGTCGCCGCGCTGGAGTCCGAATTCGGGCACAGCTTTACAACCTCACCCGGCTTTGCTAAAATGGTGGACACTCTGGCGGAAGCGATCGTGACCAACCCGGAGCTCCGGCGCCAGACCCTGGCCATGGCCAGTCTCTACATTAAAAAGAAACCGTGAGCATTAGAAGAGTCGACCAGCACAAAGAGCTGAGAAAGATCGGGCGGCCCGGCGTCGAAGGGGCCGCCTCCGCGCCGCCCGCCGGCATCTCCCCCATCCTCCGAGCGTCATGGAAATTCGCCCACGACATGGCCGAGCGCTTCAGCAAAGAGCTGGGAAACAATAAGACCCAGGAATTCCTCAAAAATCTCGCCAAGAGGTTCTCATGACGACCCGCAAAGAGGTAGAGGACCGGATCGTCTCCATTCTGCGCGAACAGTTCGTCAAATACAGCTCTGAAACACTGGAAAAATACAAGGACCAGATCAATTCGACCGTCCGCTGGTACGTTTCCACCCTCCCCCGGCACATCGCCAGCTCCGAGGCGCACGACCTGGAATCGGAAGCCAAGATCGCCTTTGTGGAATGCCTCAAGACCTGGGACCCGCGCAAGGGAGACCTGTGGCCGTACGTTTCCGTCCGGTTAAAGGGCTCCATGCAGGATTACCTGCGCAAGCGGGGGACCGACCCGGTCGCCGGCCTCTACGAGTTCATCACCAGCGCGGCGAACGTCTACATGGCGTTCAACCGGAAAGAGATCGTCCACGAAGAGGTCGACAAACTGCTGCACGTCGACTCGGCGATGGAAGACTTCTCGGCCAAGGAAAGATCGGTTATCGAGAACTACTATCAGAAAGACAAGACCTTTAAGCAGATCGGCAAGGAGATCGGCCTGTCGGAATCGCAGGTTTCCCGCATCTGCAAAGACGCCACGCTCAAGCTGAAAAAAGCGCTCCGCGACGAAGAACCGGCCGAATAACTAAACGATAAAAGCGACCGCTTGTTGTAATATCTGGAACTTCGCTTCGGTCATCCCCAAAAGCTCGCCGTCCGCTTCCACCCAGGCCGTTTCGGCCGAACTGATCGTGATCGCCCGCCCCCTGGTCACCTTGATCTTGGGATGGGTCAAATGCGTGCCGGCGTAGATGCTGCCGATATTGAGCAACACCTCGATCCGCCCCATCCGGCCGACCACCACGACCTCGAACAACCCGTCGTCGACCTCCGCCTGCGGGGCGATCATCATGCTCCCGCCGAAAAAGCGGCCGTTGGCCATGGTGACGATCAGCGAGCGGCCGCTGAAGAACTCCGCGCCGTCGACCTCGATCCGGAGCGGGGTGTTTTTCAGGAAGAGGAGCGACCGGAGGACGCCGAGGATAAAGGTCGCTTTGCCGCCCAGCCGCTTGGAAGAGCGGTTGACCCGCTGGACCACGTGGGCGGAAAAACCGAGGCTGGAAACGTTGATGAACTTGCGGGCGGCCTGGCCCCCTTCGGGCGAGCGGTAAGTAACCAGGCCGACGTCGATCCGCTGCTGCTCCCCCTTTAAGATCCGCTGGACATGGTCGGCCAGCGATCGTCCGGCGATTCCCATCGTCTGGGAAAAATCCTGGCCGGTCCCGCTCGGATAGTAACCGAGGACCGCTCTTTCGCTCAAACCGTTGAGGACTTCGTGCAGGGTGCCGTCGCCGCCGACGGCGACGATCTTCTCAAAGCCGTTCGCCTGAGCGGTCAACGCCAGCTTGGTAGCGTGGCCCTTCGCCTCGGTCAGGGCAAAATCGAGCGGGCCGAGGGAGGACTCGAACGCTTGTTTAATGGCAGGCCATCTCTGGGCGGTCTTGCCGTTCGCCGAACGCGGATTAACGATGAAGTAAGACCGCATATGTTATAATTATAGCATTGCGGTGAAATAAACGACAAAATGAACTTACTTATTGATCTGCGCTCGCTGGTATTACTGGACCCTCTCGCCCTCTATTTTCTAACAGTTATTCTCCTGGTCAGCGTTCCCGCCCTGGTCTATTCGCTCGGTTATTTGCGGGGGAAATTCACCCGGGCCAAGCTCCTGACCACCCAGCTTATTACCCTGGCTTTTATCGGCTCCATGCTGCTGCTGGTAGTCGCGGGGAACGCGTTGGTCTTTCTGATCGTCTGGGAACTGATGACGCTCCTTTCCTACCTGCTGGTCCTGACCGACAGCGAGAACGAGGCCGCGGTCAACGCCGCCTCCCTGTATATCATCATGACCCATTGCGGGACCGCTTTTCTGACCGGCGCCATTTTCCTGATCTACCGGCACGCCGGTTCGTTCGATCTCGCCGCCATGGCCGCCGCCTGCCAAACCATGTCCCCCCTGCTCCGCAACGGATTGTTCCTTTGTTTCCTGATCGGCTTCGGGACCAAGGCGGGGATCGTGCCGCTCCATATCTGGCTCCCCGCCGCGCACCCCCAGGCGCCCAGCCATATCTCCTGCCTGATGTCCGGCGTCATGATCAAAACGGCGCTCTACGGCCTGATCCGTTTCGTTTTTCTGGTCCTGGGGATCAGTTCGCTCTGGTGGGGGGTCGCTGTCCTGGTCCTGGCGACGATCTCCTGCCTGGTCGGCGTGATCTACGCTTTGATGGAACACGACCTGAAAAGGCTGCTCGCTTATCACAGCGTCGAGAACATCGGCATTATCCTGCTCGGTCTGGGACTGGCAATGGTCTTTACCCGCCTGAATTTGGCGAGCTTGGCCGCGCTGGCGCTGATCGCCGGCCTGTACCACTTGGTCAACCACGCCGTTTTCAAAGGGCTCCTCTTCCTCTGCGCCGGCAGCGTCCAGAAAGGGACCGGCACCCTGGACATGGAAAAATTGGGCGGATTGATCAAGAAGATGCCGTGGACCGCCGCTTTTTTCCTTGTTGGGGCCATGGGGATTTCCGCGCTCCCGCCGCTGAACGGCTTTGTCAGTGAATGGCTGATCCTTCAAACTTTCTTCGCCGGCGCGCTCAAAGTGCCCGGCACCCTGGCCTTTGGCCTGGCGCTCGGCGCGGCCGCCCTCGCCCTGACCAGCGGCCTGGCCGCCGCTTGTTTCGTCAAAGCGTTCGGCATCACTTTTCTGGCGCTGCCGCGCGGCCGGGAGGCCGAGCAAGCCAAAGAATCTCCCTTCTCCATGCAGCTCGGCATGGCCTTTTTGGCGGCGGCAGTGGTCGGCCTCGGTTTGCTGGCGCCGGCCGTGTTCAACCTGATCGCCCGGGTCGCCGGACCGATCTGCCACGCCACCCCGCAGATCACCGATCTTTTCAGTTTAGGCCTGCCGCCGCTCGGTCGTCCGGCGATCTCCCCGTTGTTCATCACGCTGGTTTTGGGCGGCGGCTTGACCGTCGCAGCGGTCGTTTACCGGCTCACGGCCGGCAACCGGGTCCGGCTCGGCCGGACCTGGGATTGCGGTTATTACCAGGTCGGCAGCCGGAACGAATACACTGCTACCGCATTTTCCAAACCGTTCCGGATCAGCTTCAGTTTCTTCCTCCTCCCTTTCCGGAAAACGGAGAAGGTCAAAGATTCTTTTTATCACGTCAAATCGTTCGTTTACGAAACCTACACGACCAAGATCTTCAAAGAATATCTTTATGACGCCAGCCTGGGCGTATTGCTCCGCGCCGCCCGGCAGTTTAAGCGGGTCCAGGCCGGCAGCATCCACCTGTATATTTCTTATATTCTGGCCACGCTGGTCTTGCTGGTCTTCCTGGTGAGGGTATTTTGATGACAAGCATGACGATCGTCTTACGGTTGTTCCTGGTGATCGGGCTGGCTCCCTTGGTTAGCGGCCTGATCGCCAAGATCAAGAATAACCTCCGTCTCCGTCAAGGTCCGGATATTTTTCAGCCGTACCGTCAGCTCTGGAAATTATTCGGCAAAGAGTCGATCGTCCCGGCCGACAGCTCCTGGATCTTCCGGGCCGCTCCGTTCATCGCTTTCGCGACCGGCGTGACCGCGGTCATCTTACTCCAGGCGGACAACTTGCTGGCGATCATTTTTGTTCTGGCGCTCGGCCGCTTCTTCCTGGCGTTAGCCGCGCTCGACGCGGGGAGTTCTTTCGGCGGGATCGGCGCCTCCCGGGAGATGTTCATCGCCAGTTTTGTCGAGCCGGCGGCCTGTCTGGTCATTTTCACTCTTTATCTGGCGCCCGGAGCAGGCTGGTCGGTCTCGCACCTGTTGGCCGGCCTCGCTCTCTTGCTCGTCATCCTGGCGGAAACGGCCCGCCTGCCGGTCGATAACCAGGAAACTCACTTGGAGCTGACCATGGTCCACGAAGCGATGCTGCTCGATTATTCCGGCCCGGCGCTCGCGCTGATCGAACTATCCGCCCAGATCAAGCAAGCGTTCTGGCTTTGCCTGCTGGCCGGCGTGTTCGGCCTGCTCTCTCTGCCGGTGCTGATCATCGTGATCGCGCTGATCGAAGTTGGGACAGCAAAGTACCGGCTGTTCAAGGTCCCCGACCTGCTCGTTTTCGGCGTGATCCTGGCGCTGCTGGCCGTAGTCAGCGCGCTCCTGGGGGTATAAGTTAAATGGTCTGGCTTTGTCTGTTCGCAATTTTATTAATAACCGCGGAAACCGCGCTGGTAAGCCGCTTCCCGGCGCTTTTGCGTAATTTCCGCTACCAATCGCTCTGCCTCGCCCTGCTGACGCTGATCGCCGCCTACCGCGAGGGAAGCCCGGAACTTTACCTGATCGCTTGCCTGCTGTTCAGCTTAAAAGTTTTGCTGATCCCGCATCTCTTCGACGTGCTGATCAAGCGGATCGGCTCCAGCGACCACCTGGGATTGTTCGTGAACTCCCAGGTTTCCCTGCTGTTGACCGTCGTCATCGGTTTGCTCTCCTGGTCGCTGGCCTGCATGGTCATACCCGCCCCCGCCTACCTGGAGCAAGCTACCTTGGGCGTAGCTTGTTTTGTCATGCTGACCGGAATATTTTTAATGGTCACCCGGATCAAGGCGCTCGCCCAGGTCATCGGCCTGCTGCTGACGGAGAACGGCGTTTTCCTGGCCGCGACCGTCATTCCCGGCGGAATGCCGTTCTTCGTCGAGATCGCCCTGTTCTTCGATATCCTGGTCAGCGTCATGATCCTGGGGCTGTTCATTTACCGGATCAACGCGATCTTTACCCATATCGACGTCAGCAAACTGTCGGGGTTAAAAGGTTAACATGATCAAACGAGCAGGCCTGATCAACGCCGCGGGCCATTTTCTGATCTGGCTGGTGTCGCTTTATCTCCTGGCGACGGTCGGCGCCGGCAATCTGAAAATCCCCCTGGGCGCGCTCTTTTATGTCGACGCGCTGAGCGCTCTCCTGATCCTGACGACGGCCACGGTCACTTTTGCCGCCGCCCTCTTTTCCATTTCCTTTATCGCCGACGACCTGGCGCAGGGGAAGATCACTACCGGTAAAGCGCTGCTGTATTATTTATTATTCAACCTGTTCGCCGCCGCGATGTTCCTGGTCCCGTTGATCAACAATCTCGGGTTCCTCTGGATGGCGATCGAGCTGACCACGCTTATCTCTTCTTTCCTGGTCGGCTTCTACAACTCCAAACATTCGGTCGAGGCGGCCTGGAAATACCTGATCATCTGTTCCGTCGGCATCACCCTGGCCTTGTTCGGCGCGATCCTGTTCACCTTCGCGCTCTCCTCGGCGACCGGGCTCAAGAGCCTGAACTGGACCGATCTGCTGGCCGCGGCCAAGCTGCTTAACCCGCAAGTCGTTAAGGTGGCTTTTATCTTTATCCTGGTCGGCTACGGCACCAAAGCCGGCCTGGCGCCGCTGCACACCTGGCTGCCCGACGCGCACAGCCAGGCGGTCTCCCCGGCCAGCGCCATGCTCTCCGGCGTCCTGCTCAAATGCTCGCTGTACGCCATCTTACGCTACGGGATCGTCGTCACGCGCTGCTGCGGGGCGCCGTTCTATTCCAGCCTGATGCTCCTCTTCGGCCTGCTCTCGCTGATCGTGGCGTGCATTTTCATCGTTACCCAGAAGGACCTGAAGCGTCTCCTGGCGTATTCCAGCATCGAGCATCTCGGCCTGATCGCGATCGGGATCGGCCTCAACAGCCCTCTGGCGATGTTCGGCGCCCTCCTCCACCTGTTCAACCACGCGGTCGGCAAAGCGCTGATGTTCTTCGGCGCCGGCCGCGTCGCCCAAGCCTACGGCACGCACGACCTGGCCAAGATCTCGGGCGTCGGCCGCGCGCTGCCGGTGACCGGGCTTGCTCTGTTGGTCGGTATTTTCGCCCTGATCGGCTTTCCGCCCGGCGCCGTCTTCGTCAGCGAGTTCTATCTGGTCGGCGCCGCGTTCATCGCCGGTCATTACCTGATCGGCGCGCTCCTGCTTGGCCTGCTGGCGGTGATCGGCGGCGCCCTCCTCTATCATTTCGGCAAGGTCCTCTTCGGGCGGCCGTTGGAACAGACCGTTTCTCCGGCCGAACCGATCGGCGGCTGGTTGTCTTACGGGTTCCTGCTTATTTTTATCATCGGTTTGGGGATATTCATCCCCAATGTCTTGCGCCAGAGCCTCGACGCGGCGGTCAGCGTCTTGCGGGGGAGCTAAATGGGTATCAGGGAAGAGTTACACGGCAAATATAAGATCGAACCGGTCACGGTCAACGCCAAGATACCGGGGGAAAGTTATTTGACGGTCAAGCCGGCCGATTTTATCCCCGCTTGTCTGGCCCTGCACAAGCTTTGCGCCTCGCCGGTCATGATGATGTTCGCGGAAGATAAGCGGCGGACGCGCTCCTGTTTCCGGCTCAACACCGCTTTCTACGCGGCGGCGGAGCGGCACTGGTTCTACGTTTGCCTCGATCTCCCGGCGGGGGCCGAGTCGTTCCCTTCCCTGGCTAAAGAGATCTATTCCGCCAGCTTGTTCGAACGGGAGATCCGGGAGATGTTCGGGATCGACCTGGAGGGGAGCCCCGACCTGCGCCGCTTGCGGCTGCACGACGAGGTCTGGCCGGCAGGCGTTTTCCCGCTCCGCAAAGACTTCGTCGCCCCGTCGGCCGCAGGGCCGACCGGACAGTCCTACGATTTTATCAAAGGCGAAGGCGAAGGGTTGTTCGAAATACCGGTCGGGCCGGTGCACGCCGGCATCATCGGCCCGGGCCATTTCCGCTTCAGCGTCGCCGGGGAACCGATCATTAACCTGGAAATCAGGCTCGGCTTTACTCATCGCGGCGTGGAAAAGATCATGGAAGGGAAAACTTTGATCGAAGGGCTCCGTTTAAGCGAATGCGTGGCCGGCGACTCCGCTTTTGCCCACAGCCTGGCCTTTGTGCTAGCGTCGGAAAAGCTGCTCGGCTTGACGCCTCCCCCGCGCGCCGTCTTGCTCCGTGCCGTTTATCTGGAACTGGAGCGGATGTCCAACCATCTCAACGACATCGGCGGGATCGCGCTCGACGTCGGTTTCACCTTTGCCGCCTCGTTCGCCTCGGTCCAGAAAGAGAGGATGCTGCAGCTGAACGACCGGCTGACCGGCAGCCGTTATTTGAAGGGGATCAATCTGGTCGGCGGCGTCGCCAAGGACCTCGATAAGAACCTGGCCGCCGAGCTGACTGCCAAGCTCCTCTCTTTGACCATCGACTTGAAAGAGCTGGAGGGGATACTGTTCAACAGCGCCAGTTTTATCGACCGGGTCGATTCGACCGGCATTCTCCGCCGGAAGACCGCCGAAGATATCGGCGTGCTCGGCCTGGCCGCGCGCGCCTGCGGCCTGCCGCGCGACCTGCGCGCCGACCTTGAGCCGTACCGATCGGCCGGCTTCCAGCCGGTCGTCCAGGAAACCGGCGATTGCCTGGCCCGGCTAAAAATGCGGTTGCTGGAGTTCAAGCGATCGAGCGAATTGATCAGCAATTTTCTCGGGCAGCTTCTCCCCGGTGATTTGACGGTTACGGCCCCCTCTCCGGTCGAAGGTTACGGGTTGGGAGCAGTTGAAGGGTGGCGCGGCCCGGTCCTCTACTGGCTGAAGCTGGACAATGAAGGGAAGATCGAACGGTGCAAGATCGTCGATCCTTCTTTCCATAACTGGGAAGGACTTTCCTACGCCGCCCAGGGGGAGATCATCCCCGACTTTCCGCTCTGCAACAAGAGCTTTGATCTTTCTTACGCGGGGAACGACCTGTAATGGCACTGTTAAAGATGATCAAAAACCGTCTGCGCCAGGGGATCGTCGATCTGCCGCGCCAGGAGCTGACCGCCGAGGTTGAAGCCTTGGGGAAAGAATTAAAGCGGGTCATCGACCGGCGGTTCAAGGGGTCGTTCCAGATCCGCGAGGTCGACACCGGCTCGTGCGGCGCCTGCGAATCGGAGATCATCTCGACCACCAACCCGATCTATGACATCCAGCGGTTCGGTGTCAGTTTTGTCGCCTCGCCCAAGCACGCCGACGCCTTGCTGGTGACCGGCCCGGTCAGCCGCAACATGCTGTTGGCTCTGCAGAAGACTTACGAAGCGCTGCCGGGGGAGAAATTTGTCATCACCGTGGGCGACTGCGCGTTGAACGGGGGATTATTCAAGGATTCGTATTACACGCTGGGCGGGGTCGATAAGGTCCTCAAGGTCGATCTGCATATCCCCGGCTGCCCTCCCTCTCCCACCACGATCATCAGGCATTTGTTGGCATTCCTGGCGGCATAAAAAAAGAAGAATGCGCGCTACTGGGATCGAACCAGTGACCCCTTGCCTGTGCCGAGCGAAGTCGAGGCACCTGTCAAGTCCCGATGGGGCCAACTCATCATTGCGCGCTACTGGGATCGAACCAGTGACCCCTTGCCTGTCAAGCAAGTACTCTAACCAGCTGAGCTAAGCGCGCAATGATGATGCTGATCGAATCGGGATCCCGATGATTCCATTATTATCTATTATAATGACCATCGGGACAAGTACTCTAACCAGCTGAGCTAAGCGCGCATTCTTCCCGGTATCCGGTATATTGTAACATAAGGCGGCATCCAGGTTCGAACTGGAGTAAACGGTTTTGCAGACCGCTGCCTAACCACTCGGCCATGCCGCCGCAAGAAAAAAAGCGGGAGACGGGGTTCGAACCCGCGACCTTCTGCTTGGGAAGCAGAAGCTCTACCAACTGAGCTACTCCCGCTCGATTAGAAAATTATAGCACAACAAAAGGAGAAAAGACTATTCCTGTCCGCTGATCTGGTTGCGGCCGGCGTTCTTGGCGTAATAAAGGGCCAGGTCCGCCTTCTCAAAAAGCGTCTCTTTTAACGCCTGATGGCCGTCCTGGTCCATATGAAAGCGCAGTTTGTCCGGTTCATAAGCGGTATAGCCGATACTGGCGGTCAACTTGATCGCCGTCCCCTTGAACGAGAAGGCGTGTTCGGCGATCCGCTGCCTGATCCTCTCCAGCGGTACGGTCGCCTGGGCGAACGAGGTCTCGTCCAGGAGCACGGCGATCTCTTCCCCCCCCCAACGAGCGACGGTATCGGTCAACCGGAGCGCCTTCTGCATTATTTGGGCAACCTCTTGCAGGACAAAATCGCCGGCCGCGTGGCCGTGCGTATCGTTAACTTTTTTAAAGAAATCAAGGTCGAGGATCGCCAGGGTGAACTTGCGGCCGTGCCGGATGGCGGCCGAGAGGGTCCGTTCGTAACCGGCGGTAAAACCGCGTTTATTAAGCAAGCCGGTCAACGGGTCGCGCAGAGCCTGCTCCAGCAGCCGCTCGTTGTTATTTTCCAGCGCCGCGACCCGGCCGCGCAAACGCCGGTTCTCCAGACTTAACGCCCGGATTTGTTTTCCCTGAACCAAAGATAAAGGTCTGCCCACCCGTATTTTTATTCCCGAACGTACCTGCATAGCTAATTATCTTGAAATAAGGCGGAAAATTTCATATAATTACAGGGCAATGCCGATCCAGGAAAAGTGCCGGATACTCGACCACCAAAAGATCGGCCCCCGCTTTTACAAACTGACCCTCCTTTCCCAATATATCGCGACCCACGCCGAACCCGGGCAGTTCGTGGAGGTCAGGTGTTCGGACAGTTACGACCCCCTCCTCCGCCGGCCGATCAGCCTCCACCGGATCAACCCGGAACACGAGACCTTTGAGCTCTTCTACGAAGTGGTCGGCCGGGGGACCGAACTTTTGACCAAATATTTCGTCGGCGAAGAACTGGACGTCCTCGGCCCTTTAGGCAGCGGCTTTAAGATTGACCCGGGGAAGAAGGCCCATCTCTTAGTCGGCGGAGGCATGGGCGTCGCTCCCTTGCTTGCCTTGGCCAACAAGCTCAAAAGCAGCAAACCGTTCATCCTGATTGGGGCAAGGGAGAAAGATTGTGTGCAGTGCGAAGCGGAGCTGAAAGAAGTTGCCGACCGGGTGATCGTCAGCACCGATGACGGCAGTCACGGAAAGAAGGGACTGGTAAGCGATCTGCTCCTTGATCTGCTCGAGAATACGCTGGGGGCTAGGGACTGGGGACTAACGGAAATATACGCTTGTGGGCCGAAGGCGATGCTCAAGGCTGTTGCCGAGATCGCCTGGCAAAAGAAGATCGACTGCCAGTTGTCCCTGGAAGAACGGATGGCGTGCGGCGTGGGAGCCTGTAAAGGTTGTGCTATTATGACCAAGGGTGGTTATAAAATGGTCTGTAAGGATGGGCCGGTCTTTGACGCTAAGGAGATCACATGGAGTTAGCCGGGATCAAGTTAAAAAATCCGATCATGGTCGCCTCGGGAACGTTCGGCTGGGGCAAGGAATACTCCGAGTATCTGGACCTTAATAAGCTCGGCGCGATAATCACCAAGAGCATCACGCTCAAGCCGCGCGCCGGGAACCCCGCCCCCCGGATCGCGGAAACGCCGTCGGGCATGCTCAATTCGATCGGCCTGCAGAACGAGGGGTTGGAACATTTTCTGCAAGAAGACCTCCCCTTCCTCGCCAAGTTCGATACCCCGACGATCGTCAACATCGCCGGCGAGACGGTGGAAGAATACGCCGAACTGGCCAAGCGGTTAAGCAAAGAGACCATGGTCAAGGGGCTCGAGGTCAATATCTCCTGCCCTAACGTGAAAAGCGGCGGTATGGCGTTCGGCGTAGATGCCGGATTAACCGCCCAAGTCATCTCGGCTGTCCGTAAAGCGACGACCCAGCCGGTCATCGCCAAGCTGACGCCGAACGTGACCGACATCACCGTCATCGGCCAGGCGGCGGTCGACGCCGGAGCGGACGCTCTCTCCGCCATCAACACGATCGTCGGCATGGTCATCGACACGGAGACCCGCGACTCGCGACTCGGGACAAAAACCGGGGGCCTTTCTGGGCCAGCGATCAGGCCAATTGCCGTCCGGATGGTCTATGAACTGACCCGGGCCGTTAAAGTCCCGGTCATCGGGATCGGCGGGATCATGACCGGCAGCGACGCGGCCGAGTTCCTGCTGGCCGGCGCCAAAGCGGTCCAGGTCGGCACGGCCAACTTCGTCGATACCGGGGCCCCCCTGCGGATCCTGGCCGAATTGAACGACTATGTACATCGACACCCACGCGCACTTAACTTTTCCTGAGTTCGCGCTCGACCTCCCCGACGTTATCAAACGGGCCAAAGAAGCCGGCCTGGAAGCGATCGTCAATATCGCCTTGGATGATGAGGCGCTGAAAAGATCGGTCGCCCTCGCTGCCGAATATCCCGGCTATCTCTTTACCGCGGCCGGGATCCACCCGCAAGAAGCCCAGGATTACCGGGAAGCGGATTATCAACGGTTCAAGGATTTGGCGAAACAACATCAGCTCGTCGCGATCGGCGAGACCGGCCTCGATTACCATTACCGGCTCTCCCCGGTCGAAGCCCAGCAGCAGGTCTTTCGCCGCTTTCTCCAGCTCTGCCAGGAGATCGATAAACCGGCCGTCATCCACTCCCGCGACGCCGCGCGCGACACGCTGACGATCTTGCGGGAAGAAAATAAGGGGAAGCTGAAGGGTGTTCTGCATTGCTTTGCCGGGGATCTGACGCTGGGCCAGGCGGCATTGGACATGGGACTCTATATCTCGTTCACCGCCAATATCACTTTCCCCAAGGCGGACGATCTGCGCGAGGCGGTCAAACAGGTGCCGCTGGAGCGGATCATGATCGAGACCGATTGTCCGTTCCTCGCCCCTCAGGCGTTCCGCGGCCAAAGGAACGAGCCGGCTTACGCGGTAAAAGTGGCGGAACAGATCGCGGCGGTCAAAGGCCTGACCACGGCCGAGGTTGCTTTAGCGACGACCCGGAACGCCAAACGGCTATTCCTGATCGGGTAATTCCTTCATGTTCCGGTAAAGGTTGCTCGGGTTCATCCCGCGCGGCGCCCTCATCGATGGTAAGCTCATTTTATTAAACCCGGCCGGCACGCTGAATAGCACCTCAGGCTGATCGCCCTTGTTGATGTTTTTGAACTCGGTGCTCCACGAGCCGTCGACCGCCGCCGACTTGACCGGCCATTTGTCATCGGAGATCCACTGGTGCATCTTCTCGGTCTTGCGGCCGTTCTTGTAGGTCACTTCGTATTTGTCGGCCGCGACCCCGTTGACCGGCTCCCGGCCGATCTTTTTGCGCGATACTTCGCCGTTTTGCTTCGCCGTCATCCCCCGCTGGTGTTCCGGTCCCATTTTCTGTTCCAGGTAGAGCCGCTGTTCCGGCATGACCATCCAGACGACCTTCTTGTCGCTCCGGACGATCGAGACCGTCTTCTTGCCGCCGGCCGTCGTCTCCAGGCGCCATTTATCGCCGCCGTAATTCAGCTTGGAGTTAATGGTCTGCCCTTTGGTTTTCGTCACCACGTCGGCCGAAAACTCCTGGACGGCGGCCTCGGCCGCCAGGGCCAGAGCGGACATCAGGCAAACCGCGATAATTTGCTTGTTCATTTTTACCCTCCTCGGTTAGAATGTCCCGGCCGGGATATACTGCATCCGGTTATTGGCGCTGTCGATCACCCAGAGATTGCCGGCGCTGTCGGACTTGACGTCGCTCGGATAACCGAACTGGCCGCTGCCGCTCCCCGGCGAACCGTAACTCGCCAGGTAGTTGCCGGCGCTGTCGAATTTCTGGATCCGGTGGTTCTCGTAATCGGCCACGTAGATGTTGCCCGCACCGTCGACCGCGACCGCGAACGGCGATTTGAACTGGCTGTTGCCCGGCCCGTAACTGCCGAATTTCAAGGTCATCGTCCCGGCGGCGTTGAACCGCTGGACCCGGTGGTTATTGGTATCCGCGACGAAGATGTTGCCCGCCGCGTCGACCGCTACCCCGCGCGCCCCATCGAGCTGCCCGTCGCCCGCCCCGGAACTGCCGTACGTCGCCTGGTGAACGCCAAGGCTGTTGAACATCTCGATCCGGTCGTTGTCCGTATCGGCCACATAAATATTGCCGCTCGCGTCCAGGGCGATGCCGGCAGGCTGGTCAAACTGGCCGTGGGCGCTGCCGGTCGAGCCGAACTTGCTGACTAAGGCGCCGGAGCTGTCGAACTTTTGGACCCGGTCATTACCGCTGTTAACCACCAAGATATTCCCGGCCGCGTCAACGGCGATCCCAACCGCGTTGGCAAATTGGCCGTCCCCGATGCCGAGCTCACCGAACTGCCAGAGGAAGACCCCGGCCGGGGTGAATTTTTGCACCCGGGCATTGTACATGTCGGTCACGTAGCTGTTCTTGCCCGCGTCGATCGCCACGCAAGCCGGCATGTTGAATTTCCCTTCGGCGGTCGCCTGCGAACCGTAAATAGCCAGCAGGTTGCCGCTGTTATCAAATTTCTGGACCCGGTGATTATTGGCGTCGACGACATAAATGTTATCGGAACCGTCGACCGCCACATCCTCCGCCCCGTTGAACTGGCCAGCCCCCTTACCGGTCGAACCGATCGTCGTTTGGAGCGTGCCGGCAGAGTTGTATTTATAAATGTGGTTATTATCGTCATCGGCCACGAAAACATTTAACGATGAATCGATCGCCACTCCAGAAGGCGAACCGGCCGAATCGAAGCCGAATAAAAAGCTGCCGGCCGGATTGTACTGCTGGATCTTCACATTATCGGTCGAAGTGACCCAAAACTGGTCGCTGGTCGTGTGGAATAATCCGCGCGGTTTGCTGAAAGCGGTCCCGCCGCCGGCTGTACCGTCGAACTCCCCAAAGTAACTCGGCGTCCCGCCGGTCAGGTCGAAGTACTGGGCCCGGTTGTTGCCGTAGTCGGTCACGTAAAGGTCGCCGGCGCCGGAAAAAGAGAGCCGCTGCGGACCGTCGAACGCGCCGATCCCGGTCCCCGCGCTCCCGTAGGTCCACTGAAAAACACCGCTGCTGTTGAACATCTGGATCCGGTCGTTATTGGTATCGGCGACATAAATATTGCCGCTCTTGACCGCCACCCCGCGCGGCATGATGAACTGGCCGTTGCTGTTCCCGTATCCGCCGATCGTCAATTGGTGCGCCCAGCTGCTGTCGAATTTCTGCACCCGGCACCCCATCATTTCCGACACGTAAAAATTACCGCTGTTATCGATAAAGATGCCGGACGGCCGGTTAAATTCGCCGGCCGCGGTAAAACCGCCGACAATGTAAGCCCCGATCGTCGTCGTGGTGGTGCTGGTCGTTGTCGTGGTCGTCGTTGTTGTCGACCCGGTCCCGGTCGTGGTCGTCGTCCCCGGCGCGACCGTGGTGGTAGTAGTAACGACCAGATCGGGTATCCCCTCGCCGCAGCCGAGCAGGAACACGAAAGAAATTAAACAGACCAGCGCCAAAATTGTTTTTTTCATCTTCAACCTCCCGTACTTGCTACGACTTAAGTATACACTTGGTGGGGCATTTTTCCACGGCCGGATCGCAGTTGACGCCGGTCTGGGCGTAATCGAGCACCGCCAGGTTGGCGACTACCTTAAAAACTTCGGGAACCGCTTTTTCGCATATTTTGCAGGCGATACAGCCGACCGGGCAATTTTTCCTGGTCGCGGCCGGGCCGTCGTGCGACGAACAGGCGACGCGGACGGGCAAGTTGTAAGGGCGCAAGCTGATGATGCCGCGCGGACAGGCGGCGACGCATTTGCCGCAGGCGGTGCATTTTTCCGGGTCGATCTGAGGGAGACCGTCGACCATCTTAATGGCGTCAAAAGCGCAGGCGCAGAAACAGTCGCCGTAGCCGAGACAGCCGTAAGCGCACATCATGCCGGCCGTACCGACAATGTCGGCGTTCTGACAGGTTTTGACCCCATAGTAGTGCGCGTTCCGCCGCCGCTGGCCCTCGTTCGCCCCGCAATGGACCGCGGCAACCTTCTTGTGGACGGTAAAACCGGACGTCCCCATGATCTCGGCGATCTTCTTGGCGACTTCCGCCCCGCCGACGACGCAGCCGCTGACCGCGATCTCTCCCTTAACGACCCGCTCGGCAAAATCGTGGCAGCCGCCGGCGCCGCAGGCGCCGCAGTTCGCGCCGGGCAGGATCGCGATGATCGAGCTGACCCGCGGATCGACCTCGATCGCGAAATAATCGGCCGCCAGCGCCAGGAGCGCCGCAAAGACGAACCCCATTATCCCCAGAACAACGATCGAAGTTATGATCATAGCCCGAACAACCCCGTAAAACCGAGGAAAGCGAGCGACATCAGCGCCGCGGTGATAAAGGCGATCGGATAACCCTGGAACCATTTCGGGATCGGCGCCAGCGCCATCCGCTCGCGGACGTAGGCGAACAGGATGATCGCCAGCGAGTAGCCGAACGAGACGCCAAGCGAATAGACCATCGACTGAACGAAGTCGTAGCGGTAATCGATCGCCAGGAAAGCGACCGCCAGGATCGCGCAATTGGTGGTGATCAGCGGCAGGTAGATCCCCATCGCCCGGTAAAGGGTCGGGATCATTTTCTTAAGATAGAGCTCTTCCAGCTGGACGAGCGCCGCGATCGTCAAAATAAAGGTGGCCGTCCGGAGGAACTCCAGGTGGAACGGGGCCAGGATCGCGTGGAAAATGACCCAGGAAACGGCGGACGAGATCGTCATGACGAAGATGACGGCCAGGCTCATCCCGACCGAGGTGTCGATCTTGGTCGAGACGCCGAAGAACGAACAAAGCGCGATGAAACGGATCAATAAGATGTTATTGATCAGGAACGCCGCGAAAAATATGCCGAAAAGTTCCACTATTGCACCTTGTTCTCGTATTTATTGAGCAGCGCCATCAGGATGCCGATCGTGATGAACGCCCCGGGCGGCAGGACCATGATCGTCGCCGCTACGGCCGGATTGAAAACCGTCAGGCCGAAGACCGAACCGGCGCCGAGCAGCTCGCGGACCACGCCGATGCTGACCAGCGCGAAAGCGAACCCGAGGCTCATCCCCACCCCGTCGAGGACCGAGCTGAGGACCGGGTTCTTGTAAGCGAACGCTTCCGCCCGGCCCAGGATGATGCAGTTGACGACGATGAGCGGGACGAAGACGCCGAGCGCGGCGTACAGCGCCGGATAATAAGCCTGCATAATGTAGTCGCTGATCGTGACAAAAGTGGAGATAATAATGATGAAGATCGGGATCCGGATCTGGTCGGGGGTGAATTTGCGGAGCGCCGCGATCACCCAGTTGGAGCAGATCAGGACAAAAGCGACCGCCACGCTCATCCCGAGCGCGTTGGTCGCGTTGTTCGAGACCGCCAGCGTCGGACAGAGCCCGATCATCAGCCGGAGAACGGGGTTCTCTTTGATTATTCCCTGGTTAAAGTCTTGCCATAAGCTCATGGTGTTTTTTTCAACGCCTCTTTAACGCCGAAACAGACCGCCCGGCTGGAGATCGTCGCCCCGCTGATTGCGTCGATATCTTTTTTCGCTTCCAGCCGGTCGCCGGCCTTCTTCCCTTTGAACTGGCCGAGGAATTTGGTTCCCGTGATATTGGCACCGAGCCCCGGCGTTTCCCGGTGGTTCAGGACCTTGAGCCCGCTCACCACCCCTTTGGCGTCGATGCCGACCAGCAGCTCGATCTCACCGCCGTAACCGCGCGCCTTAACGGCGACCGCCCGCCCCTGGCCGGACGCCGGCAGGACCTCTTTGGTCGAATTCTCCAAGGCGATCTGGCCGTTCGCCGCGATCTGCGTCTGCGTGAACATGTAAACATAAGCCAAACCCCAGGCGGAGATAACGCAGAAAACCGCCAGGATCAGTCCCATTTTGCAGCTGTTAAGCATGTTTGCTCCCGAATAAACGCGGCCGCGCGTACTTGTCGATCACCGGGGTCAGCATGTTCATTATTAAAATGGAATAGTTGACCCCTTCGGGGAAACCGCCGAAATAGCGGATCAAGACCGTCAGTAAGCCACAACCAAGGCCGAAGATAAAACGCCCTTTGACGGTGACCGGCGCGGTGACATAATCGGTCGCCATGAAAAACGCGCCGAGGACCAACCCGCCGCTCAAGATGGCGAAAAGCGGATCGTGGCCGAGCAGCCAGGAAAGGAGCGCCACCGTGCCGATAAAAGCGGTCGGCGCCGGCCAGTCGATGACCCGGACCAGCAGGAGGAGCGCCGCGCCGATCAGAATGGCCAGGACCGAAGTCTCGCCCAGCGAACCGGCCCGGTTGCCGACAAAAAGCGCCCAGTAGCTCGGCGCCGCTTCGTGCAGTTTATTGACCAGGTAAAGCGGGGTCGCCGTCGTGACGGCGTCGAACGGCCGGACCCAGGTCGTCATCGCCACCGGCCAGGAAGCGAGCAAAAAGGCGCGCGCGGCCAGCGCCGGATTAAAAATGTTAAAGCCCAGCCCGCCGAAGAGGACCTTGACGATCGCGATCGAGAAAGCGGCGCCGATCCCGGCCATCCAGAGCGGCAGGGTCGGCGGCAGGATCAGGGCCAACAGCAGGCCGGTCACGGCCGCGCTCCCGTCAAGCGCGGTGATCGGCCGCCGGGCGAACCACTGGCACGCCGCTTCGGTCGCGACCGCCACGAGGGTCGTGAAAACGATCAAGATCAGCGCGCCGGAACCGAAGTAATAGACCCCGGCCGCCGCCGGAAAAAGGAGCGCGAACGCCACCAGCCACATGACCAGCCTGGCGTCGGACGGAACGCGGATGTGCGGGCCGGTGGAAATGTCAAAGCTCATTTACAAACAGCCTTTCTGGTCTGCAGCTCGCGCTTGGCGACCTTGAAATACTGGACCAGATAGATCCGGCTCGGGCAGACGTAGCTGCAGCAGCCGCATTCGATGCAATCGGCGACGTGGTACTCCGCCATCTTGTCCCAATTTTTTAACCGGGCATACTCGCCGAGGAAATTCGGCATTAAGCCGGTCGGACAGACCTTGAGACAGCGGCCGCAGCGGATGCAATCCCCCTCTTCATAGTGTTGCGCGTCCCGTTTGTTCAGGGCCAGGATACCGGAGGTCGCCTTAACGACCGGCACGTCGAGCGACGCGACCGCGATCCCGGTCATCGGCCCCCCCATGATCACCTTGGCCGCGTCCTCCGTCAGCCCGCCGCACTGGTCGATCACTTCTTTAAATGTCGTCCCGATCCGCACCACCAGGTTTTGCGGCTGTTTGACCGCGGAGCCGGTCACCGTGACCACCCGCTCGATCAGCGGCTTGCCGTACTTGACCGCCTCGGCGATCGCCACCGCGGTCCCGACGTTCTGGACGACGACGCCGACGTCGGACGGCAGCCCGCCGGACGGGACTTCCCGCCCGAGCAGCGTCTTGATCAGCATCTTTTCCCCGCCCTGCGGATACTTGGTCCGAAGCTTTATTGTCTCGAGTTGCGTGTCGCGTGTCGCGAGTTGCACCTTAGCGATTGCGTCAGCTTTGTTCTCCTCGATCGCCATAATGATCCGGCCCGCCCCAACCGCTTTGGCGATCGCCCGCGCCCCGTAGAGCAGGTCCGCGCCCCTTTCCAGCATGATGCGATGGTCGGCCGTCAGGTACGGTTCGCACTCGCAGCCGTTAATGATGACGGCATCGATCTGCTTGCCGGCGGGCGGGGTCAGTTTTACGTGGGTCGGGAAGGCGGCTCCGCCGAGGCCGACGATACCCGCTTCGCGGACCGACTGGCGGATCTGTTCCGGGGTCAGCTCTTCGACCGACCACTGGCCGGCGTATGCGGTAGCAGCCCCACTCCCCTCGATCACGATCGAAGCAGTATCAAAACCGCAGGCATTGTCCAGTTTTTCGATCTTGGTGACTTTGCCGGAGATCGGCGCGTGGAGCGGGGCGGCAATGAACTTCTGGGCGTCGGCGATCTTCTGGCCTTCCTTGACCTCGTCGCCGACCTTGACGAGCGGGTCATTGGGACAACCGAGATTCTGCTGCAGCGGAAGCACGACCCTGGCCGGCAAAGCGGCTGTTTTCAGCGGTTGTTTCTCTGTTGCGTCCTTTTGTTCGGGCGGGTGGACACCGCCGCGGAAATTTGGCATAAAATCAAACGCCACATTTTAGCACAACCGGCGTTACTTTGCCACATTCCGGGCGTGGATGACGGCGTTAGCGACGGAAACGATCAGCGCGGCGTTCATGATCGGCGACCAGTTGAGCGCTCCCCCGTGCGCCAATTGATTGGCGACGGCGTAGCTCCAGAACGTGGCGAACGGGAGCGTTTGCCAGAAAGTGAGGTCGAATTCGGTGGCAAAACCGCGGCCGCCCGCCTCCGCGGTCGCGGTCTGGGCCAGGACCGGGGTAACCGCCATGATCAGCAGCAGAACGACGGCGGCGCCTTTCATTCGGCTTTCACCCGCCGGAACAATCTGGCGTAATAAAGCGTAACGGACAGCTCGTCCACGACCGGCTCCAGAGCGGCGCTCAGCTTCGCGTTCGGGCAATGCTCCCCTTCCCGGCAGAACAGGACCAATAAGCCGAGCGACCGTTTCTGAAAAGCCAGTTTCTTCAGCATCAGGTGATGGATCACGTCATTATCGATCATGATCCCTTTCAGGTTTGCCGGCGAAATATCGAGCTGTTTCAAGTTCTGCCGGCTGAAGACCTCCAGCAGTTCGGGCGGGACATTTTTGGCGGCCTTCGGCACCAGCGCCCCTCTTTGGTCGGTGATCATGATCAGGCCGGAACCGAGGTCGAGGATATCAAGCAGCTTGGCCAGGACCTCGCTCAGCATATTGTCCAGGTTGAACACGTGGGTCAGCGTCCAAAAGACCTGCCCGAAGGCGGCGATCTTTTTTTCCAGCTCTTTTTCCCCTTCCAGTTCGCCTTGCAGCGTCTGGCGCTCCCGCCTGGTCACCTGGCCGATCAAATACACCCCGAGCGCGAAAAAGGCTATCACCGCCGGGATCAGGAAGAGGTTGGTCGTGATCGAATGCGCGACCGCCGGCGTCATCCCGACGATCTCGGCGCCGCGGGCGTAGACCGGGAGGAAACCCGCCAGCAGGAGGAGCAGGAGCGCGTCGTAACAGAAGGCGGCGACCGCCGCCCACAGGAAAACCGCCTGCGGGAAATACGGGGTGCTGATCAGCTTGGCCGCCAAAACCAGCAGGTAAAAGACAAAGTAAGGGCTATCCGCCCCGCCGCTGAAATAAACGAAAACGGTAATGGCCAGAATATCGACCACCCCCAGGAAGACCGAGAGGAAAATGGTCTCCCCGAGCGACGGCCGCTGGGTCGTCAGGTAATAATAGCTGAGCAGGGCGTAAAAAAGGATCGCCAGGCCGATCAGCACCAGCACGATCGTCGGTTCGCGCAGGAAAACGCCGAAGGAATTCATCACGATCAAACCGAAGAAAAAGATCGAACCGAAGATGATCCGGAAATGGTTCGCCCAGGCGACCCGGCTCAGGACCTCCGCTTTACTGTACCTGACTTCCATGCAATTGAATAATAAGCCAGCCCTATTTAAAAAGCAACCCGGTGATCACTTCGAACGTCGCCGTGACCAGCGGGTGACGCTCCCGGAAACGGCGAAAAGCGGACAGTTCGGCGCGCGGCCGGTACTCCGGCGTATTGGCGCCGAGCTCCTTAAGGTAATGGAGCAGCTCTTTCAGGCTGGAAAAACCGCTGAGCCGGGTCTCGGCCGCGATCTCGGCCCGGGCAAAGAGCGGCACGGCCAACAGGTTCAGCTCTTCGGCCGCCAGGAACCGGTTGACCGCGAAACCGCCGGTCCGCAGTTCAAGCAAGGTCTGCGGCCCAAAGGTGGTAAAGGCAAAAAGGCCGTGCGGCTTCAGCGCCCGCGCCACGCGGGCAAAGACCGCGGCCGCGTCCATCCACTGCAAAGCAGCGTTGGCGACGACCAGGTCCCATTCCTTCTCGCCCTCCAACGCTTCACCGTCACCGACCCGGAATTCCAAGTTGCCGCCGGCCCGCCGGTTGGCGATCTCGATCATCCCCGGCGCGATATCGAGGCCGACGACGCGCGCGGCCGGGAACTTGGCCGCCAGCTCCCGGGTCAGGGTCCCCGTGCCGCAACCAAGGTCAAGGATCTTTTGCGGTTTAATGTCCGGTAATTTCGCCAGCAACCCGGCCGCCATAGCTTGCTGCAGGACCGCGTGCCGGTCGTACTGCGGCGCGCTGCGGGAAAAATTATCGCTGATCGCCGTTTTATCCAGCATTGTTCCTCAGCAATTCGGCGAACCGCTCCGGCGCTTCGACCGGCGGCGCGTGTTTGACCCCCGGCAAGATGACCAGTTCGCTCCCGGCGATCCCGGCGTGCAAGTAGCTAGCCGCCGCCGGCCGGCAGATCTCGTCCCGCTCGCCGTGGACGATCAGGGTCGGCGCTTTGATCGAGCCGAGCAGGGACCGCAGATCGACTTTTTCCAGCGCCGCCAGTTCTTTTAACGCCTGCTCCACCGTCAGGTCGGCTAAGCCGGCGTTATGCCCGTCCGGAAAGACCAGGGCGTGGAACGCCTTGATCCCCTCGGTTTTGATCCGTTTTTCTAACCGCCGCAGCAAAGCCAGCGGCAAACCGCCGGAGAAATCAGCGGACGCGATGAATTTGGGAGTGGTCGAGACCAGGACAAGTTGACCGACCTTCTCCGGATATCTTGCTGCGACCAGCAGCGCCACCATCCCCCCCATCGACCAGCCGATCACTCTCGTTCCCCTGCCCAACCCTTGGCCGACGCGTTCCGCCTCCCGCTCCAGATCGTCAAAATGGAGAACGGGGCCGCCCGCCGGCCAGATCGCCGGCGTCGTCGCGAAGCCGTGGAGGAAGATATCCATGTTATAATTATTTTAGCATGGATCACCAGGCATTAGCAGACCGGGTCGGCGCGGGAAGCCCCGTCACGCAGGGCGAAGCGGAACGCCTGATCGCCTGTCCCGACCGGGAGATCTGGTCGCTGCTGGCCGCCGCCGACCAGGTCCGCCGCCGTTTTCACGGCAACCAGGTCAAGCTCTGCGGCATCGTTAACGCCAAGTCGGGCCGCTGTTCCGAGAACTGCAGCTTCTGCGCCCAATCCGCCCACCACCAGACCGACTGCCGGGTTTACCCGTTAATGGCCGAGCCGGAATTGGTCAACGCCGCCAAACAAGCGGAACGGAACATGTCCGCCACCTGTTTCTCCTTTGTCACTTCGGGCAAAACGATCCACTCCGACGCGGAACTGGCGACGATCGGCGCCGCCCTGGCAGCCGTGACCAGGGAAACCAAGCTCAACCGCTGCGTTTCACTGGGGACTTTGGACCGGGAACAGATCAATAAGCTGAAAAAAGCCGGCCTGAAACGCCTGCATCATAATTTAGAAACGGCGGAGAGCTTCTTCCCGCAAATGTGCACCACCCATACCTACGCCGACCGGATCAAGACGATCAAGCTCGCTCAGGAAGCGGGCCTGGAGGTCTGTTCCGGCGGGATATTCGGCATCGGCGAAACGGCGGAGCAGCGGATCGAGCTGGCTTTCGCCCTGAAAGAGCTTAATGTCCAGTCTGTCCCCATTAACATCCTCCACCCGGTACCCGGCACCCCGGCGGCCAACAATCCCCCGCTCACCCCTTTTGCCGTCCTCAAGCTGGTCGCGGCCTACCGCTTTATCCTGCCGACCCAGGACCTCGGCGTCTTCGGCGGGCGGGAAAAAGCGCTCGGCACGCTGCAGCCGCTGATGTTCGCCGCCGGGGCCAACGTCACCCTGATCGGCGATTACCTGACAACCAAAGGCCAGGCACCGGAACGCGATCGGCAAATGCTCAAAGAGCTCGGCCTGGAGATCGATGCTCGAGTTCATTAACGCCGAGCTGGCAGCGCTGAAAGCCGCGGGTCTGTATCGCGAATTGAGGACCATCGACCGGGCAACCCACAAGATCTTTTGCTCCAACGACTATCTGGGGCTCTCCCGGCACCCGCTGGTCAGGGAGAAAGCCAAGTCTGCCATTGATGAATATGGTCTTGGCGCCGGCGCCTCGCGCCTGATCTCCGGCAACACGCCGCTCCACGAAGAATTGGAAAAAAAGATCGCCGCTTTCGAGAAACGCGAGGCCGCCCTCGTTTTTCCGACCGGTTACATGGCGAACCTCGGCACGATCAGCGCGCTGGTCGGCGAACATGACACCGTTATCATCGACCGGCTGGACCACGCCTCGATCATCGACGCCTGCCGGTTGTCCAAAGCAAAACTGCAAGTCTATCCGCATAAAGATGCCGCCGCCCTGGAAGAAATACTAAAAAAGGCCGCCAAGTCGCGCCGCCGGCTGATCGTGACCGACACCGTCTTCTCCATGGACGGCGACCTGGCGCCGCTCCCCGAACTCTCCCGGCTCGCTAAACGATACGACGCGATCTTAATGACCGACGACGCTCACGCGACCGGCGTGCTGGAGTTCAACAACCCCGCCGACGTCGTGATGGGAACATTGTCCAAGGCGGTCGGCAGCCTCGGCGGCTTCGTCGCCGGCAGCGCGGAGCTGATCGACTACCTGCGCAACAAGGCGCGCAGTTTTATTTACACGACCGCCCTCCCCCCCGCCGTTTGCGCCGCCTCCCTCGCCGCCCTGGCAATAATTGAAGCTCAACCGGAGCTCAGGCAAAAGCTCTGGGACAACATCCGCCTGCTTAGCCCGCGGGCGGAGAGCTCCGTCATTCCGCTGGTCATCGGCGACGCGGCGGAGACGCTGCGGCTCTCGGCCGAGTTGTTCGACCGCGGCTTTTTTGTCTCCGGCATCCGGCCGCCGACCGTCCCGGCCGGCGGCTCGCGTTTACGCATAACGATCACGGCGGCCCACACCAAGGAGGAGATCGAATGTCTGGCGTCTTTATTACGGGAACTGACACCGGCTGCGGCAAAACTTACGTAACGGTCTGGCTGGCGCGCTATTTAAGGCGTTGCGGCCTCGACATCGGCGTCATGAAGCCGATCTCCACGGGATCGGCCAGGGACGATGATGCCCGCTTTCTCAAAAATAAATTGAAGCTAAAAGATCCACTCCGCTTGATCAATCCGATCCACCTGAAGGCTCCCTTGGCCCCTCTGGCGGCAGCTAAACTCGAAAAACGAAACCTGAAACTCGAAACCGCGATCCAGGCTTATCGGCAATTGAAAAAAAGGCACGGGATCGTGCTGATTGAAGGGATCGGCGGAGTGCTGGTCCCGATCACGGGAAAGCTATTGGTCGTCGATCTGATCAAGCGGCTAAAACTGCCGGCCATTATCGTTGCCCGGGCGGGGCTGGGGACGATCAATCATACCCTGTTGACCGTGGAAGCTTTGCGCCGGCGGAATATTCCGATCATGGGAATAATCATTAACGGTTACCGGGGAAAAGACCGCGCGGAAAAAAGCAACGCGGCGATCATCGAACGACTGACCAACCTCCCCGTCCTCGCCCAGCTCCCCTGGCGTTAAGCCTGCAGGCTGAACTCGCAGCCGCAATATTTCTGCCGGTAGATCTCATGCTGTTGGGAAAGTTCTCTCCCCCGGCGGTGCGCCAGCCCGGGGTCAAGCTCCAGCGGCACGTAAGTCAACCAAAGTTTGTTGGCCAACTCCTTGCCGTACTGGTTAATAAAAACGACGTCCTTGAAACGGCTGACGCTCAGCGTGGTCGCAAAAGCAGTAAAACCGTGCTCCCGGGCAAAAAAAGCGGTCCGCTGCAGGCGGAACTTGAAACAGGCCCGGCAGCGCTCGCCGTTCTCGGGATATTTGGCCGGCGGCTGCTCCAGTTGGCCGGCGACGAACTTCAGCCAGGCCTCGTGCTCGTACTCCCCCGCCAGGAACTTAAGTTGATAGAGCTCGGCGACTCGGCGGGTCGCCGCCAGGCGCCGGTCGTATTCCGCCCGGGGAGCGATGTTGGGGCCGTCGAAGAAAAGCGTCAGCTCGCTCCCCGCGAGCGCCTCGATGATCGGCAGGCCGCAGGGGGCGCAGCAGACGTTGAGCAGCATTATTTTTTCTTGAGCGTCGACCGCCAGTAGACCAGGCCGACCAGCAGCGCCAGCACCGCCAGCAGCAGCCAGATGTTATGGGCGACGATCGCAATGATAACGGTCACGGCCGTTAAGACCAGCGCGACCGGGAAGGTAACGATCCCGATCGTCCAGCGGCCGGCGGTGCCGAGCCACGGCAGCACTTTCAAAACGGCATTGAGCGGATTGAGGAAAAGGAACAGTCCGCCCCACATCAGCAGGAAACCGACCAGCCTGACCGCCCAGACCGCGGCGCCGTGCTCCGCCGCCAGCTCCGCGATCGCTTCGTCGCGGCTCCCTTTCACGGCGCGGTATAGTTTGTCCCGCCCTTTATACAGGAAAGGGACCAGGCTGTCTTCTTCCAGCTTGCCGAAGGCGGTCACGCCGATCTTGTTCGGCACGACCGAGTAAGTGATCCGCAGGTCGCCGACCTGCGGCGACTGCGGCGTCCCACGCCCTTTAAAGATCAGGTTGCCGGAGAGCGCCTCGCCGGGCAGCAACATGTCGGCCCGCAGGTTGAGCGGCGCCGGCTTCGGCAGCTCCATGCTTTGCGGATCGACGCTGTAGACCCCGATCTTGCCGGTCAGGGCGGTGAACGTCATGCTTTCCACCGGCAGCGGCGGATTTTCGTGGCCGTCCGGCGCTTTAAAGCGGCTGGAATCCTTGGGATTGATCGTCCACCCTTTGACGTAAGTGTAAGTGGTTTTGGTCTCGCTCCCGCCGCCCAGCTGGTCTTTTGTCTCGCTCTGGCTTTTCTCCTGCCAGGCGTACATCTCCACCCGCCGGGACAATTGCAGGTAACTCCCCGGCTTCAGGAATTGCGGATCGCCGACCAGGTCGGCGGTGCTCAGTTTGCCGGAGAGGGAGACCAGCTTGCCGCTGGCGCCGCTCTCCAGCGCGCTGGCCGAGACCGGTACGCTGGTCCGGGCCACTTTGGAGAAATCGACCGAGCCTTCGTTGTTCCAGAGCACGATAAACGAAAGGATAAAGATCAGTATCCCGATCCCCGCCCCAACGAAAGAATCCAGGATATTGCTCCCCCAGCTTTTTCTAGTCGTCACCGTATATTGATCAGCCATTTGTTTTCCTCCTTGATCGGCGCCGGTTTGATTATAGACAAAATTGACGGCGGGGTAAATAGAATTTATACTAACAGTATGCCCGACTGGCAAAAGCTCGACAAGAAACACCTCTGGCACCCGTTCACCCAGATGCAAGACTGGGCGGCGCACGACCAGCTGGTGATCGCCCGCGGCGCCGGCTCGTACCTGTTCGACACCCGGGGGCGAAAATACTTAGACGGCGTCTCGTCGCTCTGGGTCACCGTGCACGGCCACCGCGCGCGGACCATCAACAACGCGATCAAGCGGCAGCTGGACAAGATCGCCCACTCCACTTTCCTCGGCTTAAGCCACGTACCGGCGATCGAGTTGGCTCAAGAGCTGGTCAAGATCGCGCCCCGGGGCCTGACCAGGGTCTTTTATTCGGACGACGGCTCGACCGCGGTCGAGATCGCGCTCAAGATCGCTTTCCAGTACCAGCAGCAGAGCGGGCGGAAAAATAAGACCAGGTTCGTCACGCTGGCCAACGCTTACCACGGCGACACGATCGGCTCGGTTTCGGTCGGCGGGATCGATCTTTTCCATAAAATGTACCGGCCCCTCCTTTTCAAATCGTTCAAGGTGCCGGTCGGGGATCTCCCGGCGCTGGAACGGACGTTGAAAAAACATCACCGCCAGGTCGCCGCCATGATCGTTGAACCGCTGATGCAGGCGGCCGCCGGCATGCTCCTGATGCCGCCCGGCTATCTAAAGGGGGTCCGCCGTCTCTGTACCAAATATAACGTCCTGCTGATCTGCGACGAGGTGGCGACCGGTTTCGGCCGGACCGGCAAGATGTTCGCTTGCGAACACGAAGGGATCAGGCCCGATATAATGTGTGTCGCCAAGGGTTTGACCGGCGGCTACCTGCCGGTCGCCGCGACGCTGACGACCGAAAAGGTTTATCGGGCGTTCCTCGGCTCGCACGAAAGCCAGCGCACGTTCTTCCACGGCCACACTTACACCGCCAACCCGCTCGGCTGCGCTGCCGCCCTCGCCTCGCTCCGGCTCTTCCGGCAGACCGCGCTGCTGCCAAAGGTCAACCGCTCGATCGCCTTGCTAAAAAAGGGACTGCCGCGCTTTTTCCGGCTCGCTCCGGTGGCGGAGATCCGCCAGCTGGGGCTGATGGTCGGCATCGAGCTCGCCGGATATCCCGCGGCGGCCCGCCTGGGGCACCGGGTCATTCTGGAAGCGCGGAAGCGGGGCGCTATTCTCCGCCCGCTCGGCGACGTGATCATCCTGATGCCGCCGCTTAATATCTCCCGGGCCGAGCTTGCGAAATTGCTGGCCATCACTTATGATTCCATCAAGGCGGCAACCCAACAATGAAGATCAGCGTGGTCATCGGCACCTATAACCAGAAACACGTCCTGAAAAAGACGCTGGAGTCGCTCTTCCACCAGACCCTCTCCCCCGAACTCTACGAGATCGAGCTGATCGACAGCTCATCGAACGACGGGACCGAGCAAATGGTCGAGGAATTGAAGCCAACCTGCCGCTTCAACTACCAGCGGGTGGAGAACAAGGGCAAGGCTTACGCCCGCAACCTTGGCATTAAACAAGCCACGGGCGACATTATTTTCCTGACCGACGCCGATATGGAGGCGGAACCGAACCTCCTGGAAGAGCACCTGAACGCCCACCACCGCAAACCGAACGGCGCGTTCGAAGGCCTGACCGTCAATCCGGACGGCAAACCGTACATCCGGGAAAAGTTCCGGCTGCTGCAAAAGCTGAAATGGTCGTATTTCCTGACCGGCAACCTCTCGATCCGCCGGTCAGCTTTGATCGACGCCGGCCTGTTTGACGAGAACTTCAAAGGGTACGGCTGGGAAGATGTTGAGCTCGGCTACCGCCTCGCCCAGATGCGGATCAAGCTCTATTACCTCCCCCCCGCGGTCAACCACCACCACCATCCAGTCTCCCGCGCAGGGATGCTGGAAAGGAAGTTCGCAATGGGGCGCTCGGCCGCCCTGTTCTACAAAAAACACCCGAATTTAACGATCAAACTGTTCCTCGGGTTGAACCCGCTGGCAATGGCGATCTACCGCCTCATTAAAAATTACCCGAACTTACTGGCGCGCATCGAAGCCAGGGCCAACTCCTCCCCTTTTTACCAATATTTGGCCGAAGAATATCATTATCGGCGCGGGCTAGAGAGCGAGTTGCCAAAGAACTGACCATATGATAAAATGAGCCTACATGAAACCGGACATTCATCCTAAATACTTCCAGACCACGGCGAAATGCGCCTGCGGGGCGGCTTTTGAGATCGGCTCCACCCGCCAGAACATCCACGTCGACATCTGCAGCAACTGCCACCCGCTTTTCACCGGCAAGCAGAAACTGATCGACGCCGAAGGCCGGGTCCAGAAGTTCCAGAAAAAGTACGCGGGCGTCGCCGCCAAAGCGAAGAAGCCGGTCAAGAAAAAGAAACCCGCCGCCAAGAAGACCGCCGGCAAGAAGTAGGCTCCCTTGCTCCCCGAAAAACTCGCCAAGATCGAACAGCATTACCTCGAACTGGAAAAGCTCGTCAGCGACCCCAAAGTGATCAACGACCACGACACCTTCGTCAAATACACCAAGGAATACAACAACCTCAAGGAGATCGTCGATAAGTACCGGGAATACCGGGCCGTGGTGCGGGAAACCGAGGACACGGAAGGGATGATGGAAGAAGAAGGGATGAAGGAGCTGGCCGAGGTCGAGCTCGACGACCTGAAAAAACGCAAAGAGGAACTGACCAAAGAACTGGAGACCCTTCTGCTGCCCAAGGACCAGCTTGACGAAAAGAACATCATCATGGAAGTCCGCGCCGGGACCGGCGGCGACGAGGCCGCCCTCTTCGCCGGCGACCTGCTCCGCATGTACCTGCGCTACGCCGAACGGAAAGGCTGGAAGACCGAAATGCTGGAGGTCAACGACACCGGCCTCGGCGGCTACAAGGAAGCGGTCTTCAATATCATCGGCAAAGGGGCGTACAGCCGTCTGAAATACGAAAGCGGCACCCACCGCGTCCAGCGCGTCCCCAAAACCGAGGCCAGCGGCCGGATCCACACCTCGGCGGCGACCGTCGCCGTCCTGCCGGAAGTCGACGAAGTCGACGTGAAGGTCGACGAAAAGGACATCAAGTTCGAGGCGTTCCGCTCCGGCGGCGCCGGCGGCCAGAACGTCAATAAGGTCTCCTCGGCCGTCCGGCTGACCCACCTGCCGACCGGCGTGATCGTGGAGTGCCGGGAAGAGCGGTCGCAGCTGCAGAACCGGGTCAAGGCGATGAAGCTGCTCCGTTCCCGCATTTACGAGGCGGAGATCGAAAAACAGCGGAAAGACCGGGAATCGACCCGCAAGATCATGGTCGGCACCGGCGACCGCTCGGAAAAGATCCGGACCTACAATTTCCCGCAGAGCCGGGTCACCGACCACCGGATCGGCTTTACCGTCCACCAGCTCAATAACGTCCTCGACGGCGAGCTCGACGAGATCATCGACGCGCTGGCCACCGCCGATCGCGCCGCCAAGCTGGCCAAAGCGGCATGAACCTGGGGGAAGCGCTCGACTGGGCGGCCGACCAGCTGGCCGGCAAGCGGATCGCCGATCCCCGGCTGGAAGCGGAACTGCTCTTGACCCACGCCCTCAACATTAAAAAAAGCGAGTTGATCCTCAACCAGAGCCTGACGATCGAGAAGAACGGCCTGGTCCGGTTCAAACAACTGCTGGCCCGCCGCCTGAAGCACGAACCGACCGCCTACCTCATCGGCGACCAACCCTTCCTTGGTCTCAATATCGCCGTCGACCGGCACGTCCTGATCCCCCGCCCCGAGACCGAACAGCTTGCCGAGCAAGTCTTGCGGGTCGCGGGCCGCGAGTCGCGGGTCGTCATCGCTGACATCGGGACCGGCAGCGGCTGCCTCGCCGTTGCGCTCGCCAAACACCTGCCGTTAGCCGAAGTTTACGGGATCGACGCTTCCGGCGATGCCTTGAAGCTGGCAAAAAAGAACGCGGAAAACAATAAAGTCGCCGCGCGCTGTCATTTTATGGGCGGCAACTTGCTGGAGCCTTTGCCGGAAAAGGTCAATATCATCGTGTCCAACCCGCCCTATATCCCGACGGCAGAGATCAATAAGCTGCAGCCGGAGGTCAAGGATTGGGAACCGCGGGGCGCGCTCGACGGCGGCCAGGACGGCCTAAAATTCCTGCGGGAAATAATTCAGAAAGCCCCCGAACACCTGACCACCCAGCCCCCCGGTTTGCTGTTTATCGAGATCGGTTTCGATCAGGGGAATGCGGTCAAGCAACTGGCAGCCGGCCTTTACCGGTCGGTAGAGATCAAAAAAGATCTGGCCGGGAAAGAACGGTTTCTCGTAGCGCGGCAATAAGCCGCGGGTCATACGGGGTCGCCACTTCGGTCGATCTCCCCCGCTCCTCGAACTTCTGCAGCGCCTCGCTCGCCGGTTTGGCCCGTCCGTTGCGCGAAGGCCGGGGGGTGGTCAGCGCGTCGTAGAAATCGGCCGCGGAGAGGACCTGTCCCGCCAGCGGCACCGGTTTACCCGCCACCCCGTTCGGATAGCCGTCGTAATAATGGTTGTAGTGAACGATCTTGGCCACTTCGGCAAAAGAGCGGATCGCCGAAACGGCCAGCAAACTCAGTTGCAGGTGGAACGGTTTGAGCTCTTTTTCGTCCTCCGTCCAGTGCCCCTTGTTCATAATGTCCCACGGCATCCCGATCTTGCCGAAATCGTGGGTCATCGCCGCCGTCATGATCGGTTCCCCGTCAAGGCCGAGACGGTCGGCCAGGTGGCCGCTAAGCAGGGTAACCCTGACCTGATGCTGATAAAGCGCCAGGTCGTAATACCGGGACGCTTCCAGGAGGCAATCGGCCACAAAGTTCTCGTCGCGGGAAAGCTGGTTAGCTAAAAAAATAAAACCGGCCAGGCGCCGGGAAAAAGCGACCTTGAGCGCGCTTTCGTCTTCCGCTTTTTTCAAGGCAACGGCCAGCGGCGTCGGCTGGGTCAGGCGCTGGCAAAGTTCGGCAGCGACGTCCTGAATCAACCGCCGCCGCGGATAACGGATCGTGCCCGGAGTCTCCCGGTCGATCGCGGTTAGCCCGCGCCGAAAACAATAATTGCTCAGCCAGTTAATGGGGCTGTACCGGCGGGCAGTGGTTTTACCGATCATTACCCCTGTTTTTCGGCCGTTGCCGCCGGCTATTTCAGGTAATTTTAACGGCTGGTTATGGTCCGGGCGATCAGGCGGGATAGCTGGGCGGAGCACCGGCGCATCATCGCCACGACGTGATCGGGATCGATCTTGCCGGCGGTCACGCCCGCGGCGTAGTTGGTGATCACGGCGATCGCCGCGTACGGGATCCCCGCCTCTGCCGCCAGCACCACCTCGGGAACCTGCGTCATGCCGACCACGTCGGCTCCGGCCTGGCCGTACATCCTGATCTCCGCTTTCGTTTCGAACCGGGGGCCTTCCGCGCAAGCGTAGACCGCGCCGGGATGCAGCTTGATCTTGAGCGCTTTAGCGGCTTTGGCGATCCTGCCGTTCAAACCCGGATCGTACGGCCGGCTCATATCAATAAATGAATGGCTGGTAAAGGTCTCTCTTTTCCCCCGGGTGAAATCGATAAAATCGGTCAGCAGGGAAAGATCGCCCGGCTTCATTTGCTGGTTAATGGCGCCGACCGCCGCCGAACTGATGATCCCGGTCACCCCGGCCAGTTTCAGGGCGGTAATGTTCGCCCGGTAGTTGATCTCGGACGGGAGCCGGTACTCCTTGCCGTGGCGCAGCAGGAAAACCACTTCCCGGCCGGCGACTTTGCCCAGCTCCACCGGCACGCTCCCGTACGGCGTGGTGACGATCAGCGGCCGCATCTTCCCGGCAAAATCGAGCTTCTCTACCCCGGAACCGCCGATGATCGCTATTTTAGGCATTGGCCACCTCCGCTTTGATCTTTTGAGCTAACCGGTTAGCCCGGTCCAGCACTTCGTCCTCGTCGATCGTCAGCATCTCCCGGTTTTCCATCACCAATTGGCCGTTGATGACCGCCGAATCGACCTCCGAGCCGCCGGCGCTGTAGACCAGGTGGGAATACGGATTATACATCGGCGTCAGCTGCGGCCGGGCCAGATCGATCGTGATCAGGTCCGCCGTTCTGCCGACCGCGAGCGAACCGAGCGCTTTTTCCCGCCCGATAACCTTGGCCGCGTCGGTCGTCACCATCCGGACCACGCTCTTCGCCTCCATCACCGTCGGGTCGTTCCGGATCAGCTTGTGGAACTTGGCGACCGAATCCATCTCGTCGAACATGTCGAGGTTGTTGTTGGACGCCGCCCCGTCGGTCCCCAGGGCGACCGTCAGGCCGGCGAACTGCATTTCGACGACCGGCGCGTAGCCGGACGCCAGCTTCATGTTGCTCTCCTGGCAGTGGACGATCTTGACGTCGTGCCGGCGCAGGATTTTCACGTCTGCCGGCGAGACATGGACGCAGTGAACGCCCATCACGTTCTCGCCCAGGAACTTCAGCCGGGCCAGGTACTCGACCGGGGTTTGGCCGTGCTTTTGCTGGAATTCGGCCACCTCGCCGGCCGTCTCGGCTATATGGATATGCAGCAACAAACCGTGCTTATCGGCCAGGGCTTTGGCCTTGCGCAGATTCTCCTCGCCGCAGGAATATGGGGCGTGCGGCGCGACGGAGAGGCCGATCAAGTCGTCCCCACCCCATTGCGCGAACAGTTCTTCCGTCAAGCGGTTGGTCGCGTCGGCGTTCGCCGCGTCCGGGGTGGCAAAATCGAGCACCGCTTCGCCCAGGATGGACCTGATCCCGATCCGCTTGTAGACCGGAGCGGCCGCCGCCTGGAAAAAGTACATGTCGGAAAAACAGGTCGTCCCCGATTTGATCATTTCGACCGCGGCCAGCGCCGCGCCGATCTCGACGAATTCCGGGTTCAGCAGCTTCTTTTCGATCGGAAAAATGAACTTATTCCACCAGATATCGAGCGGCATGTCGTCGGCCAGGCCGCGCATCATCACCATCGCCGAATGGGTGTGGCAGTTGATCAGGCCCGGCATCACCAGCTTGCCGGCGGCATCGAGCGTCTTCTTGGCCCGGTATTTGGTCCGCGGGGAAATATCGACGATCTTCGTCCCCTTGATCGCGACGTCGGCCTGGTCATGCAGGGTGAACTTGTCGTCCAGCGTCATGACCATCCCGCCCTTAATAATTAGATCGGCGTCCATTAATAGCGTTGATTATAGCAAACTTAGTGTTCTTTGTGTTCTTCGTGTCTTGGTGGTAAAATCCGGAAAGGGAATGACCACTAAGGCACTAAGCACACTAAGGGCGCAAAGGATATTAAAAGCGGGAGGAGTAATAGCTTTTCCGACCGAGACGGTCTACGGGATCGGCGCCCTGCTCTCGAAGCCCCGGGCGATCGCCAGGATATACAAAATAAAGAAAAGACCAAAGAACAAACCCTTGCAGGTACTGGTCAGCAGCTTAAGGCAGGCCAAAGAACTGGGGATATTTAACGCTCAAGCCTTGCGCTTAGCGAAAAAGCACTGGCCTGGGCCGTTAACTCTGGTCGTTCCCGGACGTCAGGGAAAAACGGTCGGTTTACGCGTCCCCGCCCACCGGACGATCATCGACCTGATCCGCAAAGTCGGCCCGATCGCCGCCACCTCGGCCAATCTTTCCGGGGAAAACCCGTTCCTCAACGCTCAACAAGTTTCGGCCGGGCTTAAAGGAATAAATTTCGTTCTCTCCGGACGCGTTAAACTGGGAAAACCGTCAAAAGTCATCGACGCGACTAAAACGCCTAAGACCCTACGCCCCTAGAAGCTCAGCCCGATCTCGTAGTACTGCGTCGCTTCGACCTGGCCGGTGACCGGGTTATAAGACTTCTTGTAATGGGTGATCAGGCTGGTATAAGGATTGAGCTTGTAAGCGACGTCCGCTCCCAGGACCGCCCCCTGCTCCAGCGTGATCGACCGGTAGTCGACAAAGTTCGGCTGCTTGTAGTACCCCCGGACCGTCAACTGGTCGGTGAATTTCGCGGTCAGGTCGCCGGTCAGCGTGGCGTTGCTGTCCTGATACGCTTCGTAGATCAGGCTTAAGCTCGCCAACCCGAGCGCGTTGACGCCCAGCTGGGCCAGATAACCGTTCTTCGTACTGCCCGAGGCTTCCGCCGAGGCCAGGTCGACCGGGTTGTTCTCGTAATCAGCGCTGAAATAAGCGGGGACAAAACCTTTATCCAGCACCCGGTACTCGGCCAGGAACGAGGCGTTCGCCACCATCAGGTCGTAACCCCAGGAGAGGCCGGCGGCGTAACCGTTGCCGTGGTTCATTAACTGGCCGGCTTCCGCGTATCCTTCGAGGTTCAGCGGCAGCGGCATGACCGCGTCGACGCCGACCGCGGAAACGGACGGGAACAGCCTGGTCGAGCCGTCGGTCTGGACGATCTTGCGGCCGGTCGAGTCGGTAACGTAATACCCGCCCAGCGTCAGCAACGGGTTAACTCGCTGTTCCAGGCGAAGGTAGTAAACATTGGACTTGGTCGCCATGGCGCGGACCACGTTCCTGTCGAGGTCGATGTAACCCCTGATGCCGGTCTGTTCATTGACCGGCAGGACCGAATTGCCGACCCGGGTCGAATAATTCTTCATGATCAGGCCGTGACCGAGTGTCACGCCGTCCAGGATCCCGTAGCGCAGCCCTTTCTTAAAGTCATCGTATTCCACGTAACGGAGCACGGCGGTTTCGTACCCTTCCGGCTTATTGTCGCCCAACGCCAGGTTGACGTCGAACCCGGCGCCCCAGGCGCCGAACTTGAAATCGGGGTGCCAGGCCAGGGTCGCGACCTCCCGGCTCCCGACCTTGATCCAGCCAAGGCTGATCCCGCCGATGTTCGAACGCAGCTGGGTCGGTCCGCCGGTCGAGCCGGTCACGGAGGTCGTCACCGGTAAGTCTAGCGCGTTGCAGAGTGACCAAGCCCCAAGCAATAAGCACCAAATAATGACCAATGACCAATTGCTCAATTTCATAAACTATCCCCTAGTGCCTAAAGTGCCGGCGGCCGGTAAAAACCATGGCGATCCCCGCTTCGTTCGCCTTGTCGATCGACGCCTGGTCGCGCTTGCTGCCGCCCGGCTGGATGATCGCCGTCACGCCGACCTTCGCGGCTAACTCGACCACGTCGGGGAACGGGAAGAAGGCGTCGGACGCCAGGACCGCGCCCTTGACCTTCCCTTGCGACTTCTTGACGCCGATCTCCGCCGAGTCGATCCGGCTCATCTGGCCGGCGCCGATCCCGACGGTGCGGCCGTCCTTGACGTAAACGATCGTGTTCGATTTGACGAACTTGGCGACCCCCCAGGCAAAAAAGAGGTCTTCCATCTCCGCCATGGTCGGTTCCCGCTTGGTCACCACCTTGATCTCGTTGATCCCAAGTTGGGCGATATCCGGGTCCTGGACCAGCACGCCGCCGCTGATCCGCTTGTAATCCAGCCCCTTGAACGGCTTATTGATCGACCTCTCCCCCATCTCCATGATCCGGATGTTCTGTTTCGCCTTCAGGATCTCCAGCGCTTTGGGCGTATAAGAAGGGGCGATGATCACTTCCACGAACAGGGCGGCGACTTCCCGGGCGGTCAGCTCGTCGATCCGCCGGTTGGCCGCGACGATCCCGCCGTAGGCCGAGACCGGATCGCACTCCAGGGCGCGCTGGTACGCTTCCACCAACGTGGCCGCCTTGGCGACGCCGCACGGGTTGTTATGTTTAACGATGCAGACCGTCGGATCGGCGAAATAATTGGCGCAGCTCCAGGCGGCGTCCATGTCGACGATGTTGTTGAACGACAGCTCTTTGCCGTGCAATTGTTTGGCTTCCGTCACCCGGCCCTCGCCTTTCGCCCCCCGTTCCCGGTAGAGCGCCGCCTGCTGGTGCGGGTTCTCGCCGTAACGGAGCGTCTGGATCTTTTCCAGCAGCACTTCCATCTCCTGCGGGAACCGCTCTTCCCCGCCGGCCCGCGCTTTCAGGTAGCGGACGATCAGCGTGTCGTACTGGGCGGTGTGCTCGTACGCTTTCAGGGCTAATCGCTCCCTGGTCGCGAGAGAGATGCCGCCGGCCGCTTTCAATTCGTCCAGGATAACCTGGTAATCATGCGGATCGACGACGATCGCCACGTTCTGGTGGTTCTTGGCCGCGGCGCGGACCATCGCCGGCCCGCCGATATCGATGTTCTCGATCGCCTCCGCGTGGGTAAAGTCTTTTTTGGCAATGACCGCTTCGAAGGGGTAGAGATTGCAAACGACCAGGTCGAACGGCTTGATCCCGTACTTTTTGATCTCTTTCAGGTGCGCTTTGTTGGTCCGGTCCGACAGGATCCCGCCGTGGATCATCGGATGCAGGGTCTTGACCCGGCCGTCGAACATGTGCGGGTATTTGGTGATCTTCTGGACCTCCGTCACCTTGATCTTATGCTGGTGGAGGAACTTGGCCGTGCCGCCCGAAGAGACCAGGTCGAAACCGAGCCGGGTCAGCTCCTTGGCGAACGGCGCCAAGCCCGCTTTATCATAGACCGAGACCAGGGCGTATCTTTTCTCCGCGGTTTTCTTTTTCATTTTAGTTTTACCTTTCTGCCATCAATTTTAAGTTTATCTTTGGCGACAAACTCAATAGCCAACGGATAAATGTGGTGCTCCTGTTCCAGTATCCTGGCCGAGAGCGTCTCTTCGGTGTCGTTCTCCTTAACCGGGACTGCCGACTGGACGATGATCGGCCCGGTATCACACCCGGAATCGACAAAATGGACGGTGCAGCCGGTCACCGTCACGCCGTGGTCCAGCGCCTGCCGCTGGGCGTGCAAGCCGGGGAACGACGGTAAAAGCGACGGGTGAATGTTGATGATCCGCTCCGGGAAATGTTCCAGCAACACCTCACCGACGATCCTCATGTAGCCGGCCAGGCAAACCAGGCCGACTTCGCGCTCTTTCAAGGTCTTAACGATCTCCAACTCGTAGGTATTCTTATCCTGGAAGTCGCGGTTGTCGATCACGACCGCCGGGATGTTGTGTTTTTTCGCCCGTTCCAGCCCGCCGGCGTCGGGATTATTGCTGATGACGACCGCCACTTTAGCCGGGATCTTCCCCGCCTCGCAAGCGTCGATGATCGCCTGCAGGTTCGAGCCTCTGCCCGAGATCAAAACCCCCAGCTTGAGCATTAGATTATAATAACTTCCCGGTTCCCCTTGCCGATCTCGCCGATGACGTAAGCGGTCTCTTTCTTCTTCTTAAGGTAAGCCATGATCCGGTCGGCCTGTTTCGCCTCCACCACCAGGACCATGCCGATCCCCATGTTGAACGTCTTGTACATCTCCTCGTGGTCAACGTCCCCCAGCCGCTGGATCAGCCGGAAGATCTTCGGGATCGGCCACGAATTGAGCTCGATCACCGCCTGGCGCTTGGGCGGAATGACCCGCCCCAGGTTTTCCGGCAGGCCGCCGCCGGTGATGTGCGCGATCCCCTTGATCTTGAACTTTTTGATCATTTCCAGGAGCAGCCCGGCGTAGATCCGGGTAGGTGTTAGCAGCTCTTCGCCGATCGGCTTGTCAAAGCCGTCGAGCTTGTCCTTGGGCTGGATCTGCGCCTGCTCAAAAATGACCTTGCGGGCCAGCGTGTAACCGTTGCTGTGCAGACCGGAAGAGGCCAGGCCGATGATCTTGTCCCCCTCCCTGATCTTCGCTCCGTTGATGACCTTGCTCTTTTCCACGATGCCGACCGCGAACCCGGCCAGGTCGTACTCCCCTTTCTGGTACAGATCGGAGAGCTCGGCCGTTTCGCCGCCGACCAGCTCGACGTCCGCCTGCTTGCAGCCTTCCACCATCCCCTTGACCAGTTTTTCCACCAGGTTCGGGTCAACCTTGTGCAAAGCGACGTAATCGAGAAAAAAGAGCGGCTTGGCCCCCATCGCCACCACGTCGTCGACGTTCATCGCCACCAGGTCGATCCCGACCGTGTGGTGCTTGTTGAGCATGAACGCCAGCTTCAGTTTGGTCCCGACCCCGTCGGTCGCGCCGACCAGGTAGTATTTGCCGAAGGGAAAAAGCCCGCCGAACAGGCCGATCCCCTTGGCGACCTTCTTGATCCGTTTGACAACCTCGTATCCGGCCTCGATATCAACGCCGGCTTGTTTATATGTGATCATTGTTCACCTCTTTCAAACTGATTTCCCGCCCCTTAACGGGCGGCCTCCGCCGTCGCGGTGCCGTAATAAACGTCGCCGCCGCGCAGCACGATAAAGAACCGGCAATCCTTGTTGGTGCAGGCCCACGCTTTGTACTTGATCGCGACCGCGTTATTGCTGAAATCGGACAGCGGGACCAACACGCCCTTTTCGCATTTCTCGCATTTCGGAAAACACGCATCCCCCATCACCAGTCACCTCCTACTTAAAGAACAGTTTTAATGATTCCATCCGCTCCGGCACTTTGACCGGGTATTCGCTGTTGAGACAGGCCAGGCACAGGTTCTTGCTCGGCAGGCTGATCGAGCGGATCAAATTCTTTAAACTAAGATAGCCGAGCGAGTCCGCCTCCAGGTACTTCCGGATCCCTTCGACCGACAGGTTCGCCGCGATCAGCTCCGCCCGGGTCGGCGTGTCGATCCCGTAAAAGCAGGAATTGAGCGTCGGCGGCGAGGAGATCCGCATGTGGACCTCGCGGGCGCCCGCCTCCCGGACCAGCTTGACGATCTGGCGCGAAGTGGTCCCCCGCACGATCGAGTCGTCGATCACGACGACTTTCTTGCCGCGGACCGCGTCGCGGATCGGGTTCAGTTTGATCTTGACCCCCAGGTCCCTGATCTCCTGGCTCGGCTGGATGAACGTCCGGCCGATGTAGCGGTTCTTGATCAACCCCTCGCCGTACGGGATCTTCGATTCGACGGAAAAACCGATCGCCGCCGGGACGCCCGACTCGGGCACCGGCATGATCATGTCGGCGTCGACCGGGTGCTCTTTGGCCAGGTATTTCCCCATGTTGTAGCGCGCTTCATAGATGTTGCGCCCGTGCATTACGCTGTCGGGCCGGGCGAAATAGATGTACTCGAAAACGCAGAGCGCTTCCCGCTCCGCCATTTCCCAGGTGCGCGACCGGACGCCGTCCTGATCGACCACGATCAGCTCGCCGTTGGCCACGTCGCGGACGTGCTGGGCGCCGAGCATGTCGAGGGCGCAGGTCTCGGAAGCGACCAGGTACGATTTGTCCAGCCGGCCGAGACAAAGCGGCCTGATCCCGTTCGGATCGCGCACGGCGATCAGCTTGTCACGGGTCATCACCAGCAGGGCGAACGCCCCCTTGCACTGCTTGAGCGCGTCGACTAAGGCGTCCTCGAGCTCCTGTTTCTTGGAAGTGGCGATCAGCGCCGCCATCACTTCCGAATCGGTCGTGCCGACGAAACTGATCCCCTTGTCCTTGAGCTGCTGCCGCAGGTCGTCCGCGTTGACCAGGTTGCCGTTGTGGGCGACCGCGATCGGGCCGTAGCGGGTATCGATCACGATCGGCTGGGCGTTCTCCATGACCGACGAACCGGTGGTGGAATAGCGGACGTGGCCGATCGCCAGCGTCCCTTTCAGCGCGGAGAGGTTCTTTTCGTTGAAGATCTGGTTGACCAGCCCCATCCCCTTGTGGTGGCCGATATCCTTGCCGTCGGAGACCGCGATCCCGGCCGATTCCTGGCCGCGGTGCTGCAGGGCGTACAGCCCGTAGTAGACCGACTTGGCCGGCGAATCCGGCGCGAAATTATAGATCCCGAAGACGCCGCAATATTCCTTCATACGCGATAAACGTCCGTCCAGCAGGAAGTGCAGAGCTGTTCCAGCGGTTTGCCGATCGACTGGCTCAGGTCTTCCAGCGTGGCATAGGCCAGGCCGTCGACCCCGATATATTCGCGCAGCTGTTCCACCGTCTTTTCGTGGGCGACCAGTTCCTTTTTGGAACGGGTGGCGACCCCGTAAAGGCACGGCGCCCTGAGCGGCGGGCAGGCGATCATGGCGTGGATCTCCTTGACCTTGTTCTTGCGCAGTTTCACGACCAGGTCGTTCTTCATCTGCGTGCCGCGGACGATCGAATCGTCGCAGATCACCACTTTTCGCCCTTCGATCTTGGCCGGGACCGGGATCAGCTTGATCTTCGCCTCGCGGTCGCGCTCCGCCTGGGTCGGCTGGGTGTAGCTCCGGCTGGCGTAATCGTACTTGATAAAAACGTTGTCGAACGGGATCTTCGATTCCTGGGAGTAGCCGATCGCGTGGCCAATCCCCGAATTGGGCACGGCACAGGCAATGTCGGCCTTGACCGGGTAGCGCCGGGCCAGGCAAGCGCCCAGGTTCCGCCGGGCGATATCGACGGCCATTCCGTCGATCGTCGAGGCGACGTTGGCCGTGTAGACCCACTCGAACGTGCAGTACTGGATCAGGTCGGAAGAGAGGACCTTGACCGTCTTGAACTCGCCGTCCTCTATTTCCAGGATCTCGCCCGGTTTGACGTCGCGGACGATATTGTAGCCGAGGTTGACGAACGAGCACGATTCCGAAGTGACCGCCACCGCCCCCTCTTTCTGGCCGATGATCATCGGCCGGAACCCGTGCTTGTCGCGGGCGGCGTAGATCTTGCCGCGGGAGAGGATAAGCAGGGCGTAGGCGCCGCGGATCTTCCCCGCCATATATTCGATCCCGGAAACGAAATCGTCCCCCTGGGCGATCAGCTTGGCGATCACTTCGATGTCGGAAGTGGTGTAGAACGAATGGCCCTGTTTCTTCAATTCGTCGGTCAGCTCGGCCAGATTAATGATGTTCCCCTCGAAGCAGATGGTGAACTCCCCCATCTTGGAATCAAGCTTGATCGGCTGCCGGTCCTTGAGCGCCGCGTGGCCGATCCCCATCCGCCCCTCCAGCCCGCCAAGGTCGTCGGTAAAAGTCGCCCGGACCAGCCCGCGGTGGGTCCGGATCTTGATCCCGTCGCCCGCGTAGGTGGACAGGCCGCAATACTGCTGCCCCCGGTGCTGGAGGTAAAAAGTCCCCAGAAAAAGGTCGTCTAAAATATTTTCTTTAGCCGCCGAGACCGCGAAAATACCGCACATTTGCTTATCTCCCTATCTTAGCCGCCACGCCGGCCGGTTCGGTCAGGACCGTCTCGCCGGTCCGCCGCGACTTGATCTCCACTTTACCTTCCTTGAGCGCCTTGCCGATGATCACTTTGTACGGGATGCCGATCAGGTCAATATCTTTTAATTTGACCCCGAGCCGGTCTTCCCGGTCGTCGAGCAGGACGGCGAACCCGGCGGCCGCCAGGTCGCGATAAAGCTTTTCCGCGACCGCGACCTGCTCTTTTTCCGCCGTATTGGCCGGCACCACGGCGACCTCGAAGGGGGCCAGCGGCATTGGCCAGATGATCCCGTCCTTGTCGTGGTTCTGCTCGATCGCGGCGGCCACCGTCCGGCTGACGCCGATCCCGTAGCACCCCATGATCATCACTTTTTCCTGGTTGTTCTCGTCCAGATAAACGCAGCGCATCTTGTCGGAATATTTAGTCCCCAGCTTGAAGATGTGGCCGACTTCGATCCCGCGGGAAACCTCGAACTTCCCCTCCGCGCAGCGCGGGCATTTATCGGCGTGCACCGCGTAACGGAGGTCGCCGGTCGTTTCCGCCTTGTAATCCCGGCCGTAGACAATGTTCACAACGTGGTAGTCGGCCTTGTTAGCGCCGGAAGCGCCGTCCGCGATCAATTCGACCGCGTTATCGGCCACGATCCTGACCCCTTTTAAACCGACCGGGCCGGCAAAACCGACCGGCGCGCCGGTCACTTTCTTGATCGTTTCGGCGTTCGCCAGGCGGAGCTCGTCCACCCCGGCGACTTTCTTCAGTTTGGCCTCATTAATGGCGTGGTCGCCGCGGACCAGCGCCGCCAGCGGCCCTTTTTCCGTCTCGTAGATCAGCGTCTTGATCAGCTGGGCCGGCTTGATCTTGAGAAAGGCGCTGACTTCTTCCACGGTCCTGGCGTTAGGCGTCGCGACCTCTTGGGTCCCGGGTACTTGGCCCCTGGTACCTGGGGCTTTATACTCCCCGACGCCGGCCGAGTCGCGGCTCGCGGAATAGTCGCAATGCGAGCAATGGAAGATCTCCTCTTCGCCGGTCTCGGCCAGGACCATGAACTCTTGGGAGTACCCGCCGCCGATCAGGCCGGAATCGGCCTCCACGACCCGGTATTTAAGGCCGAGCCGGTCGAAGATCCGGCAGTAGGCGTCGTACATGTTCCGGTACTCTTGGTCGAGCGATTCCTGGCTGGTGTGGAACGAATAGGCGTCTTTCATGACGAATTCGCGGCCTCTCATTAACCCGAAGCGGGGGCGAATTTCATCCCGGAATTTGGTCTGGATCTGGTATAGGTTGACCGGCAATTGCTTGTACGATTTAACGATGTTTCTGACCAGGTCGGTAATGCACTCTTCGTGGGTCGGACCCAGGCAAAACTCACGGTCATGGCGGTCCTTGATGCGGAAAAGTTCCTTGCCGTAGATGTTCCAGCGCCCGGTCTCCTGCCAGAGCTCGGCCGGCAAGAGGGTCGGCATCAGCACTTCCTGGGCCCCGGCCCGGTTCAGCTCTTCGCGGATAATGTTGGCGACCTTGTTCAGGACGCGGAAACCGAGGGGTAAAAATGTGTAGACTCCAGCGGCTACTTTGCGGATGTATCCTCCGCGCAGCATTAATTTGTGGGAAACTACCTCCGCCTCTGCCGGATCCTCCCGGAGCGTCGGCGCCACCACCTGAGACATTCTCATTTAGCTCAGCACCCTCCCCATCTGACAGGAGTAATTATAGCGGAAAAACCGGCAGATTTCAAGCCCCAACCGTTTTTACTTTTTTGGCCTAAATACGCTAAAAATTAAAGAACCGCGTGTTCGAATACGGGTCCGGTTTATCCGGTTTTTTAGGCGGCGGCGGGGGCGGCGGAGCCGCGGTTATCGGCTGCTGCGGCTGGACGACCGGCTTCGGCGCCGGTTTGTACAACGTTTTTTCTTCCTGTTTGAAGATCGAGGTCTGGTAGATCGGCTTTTTCGGTCCGGTCGGCTTGCTGATCATGATCCCCGAGGTCCGCGGCTGGGCGGCCAGGTCTTTCTCGGAACCGAGGTAAACCTTGTCGGTGTCCCGGACAAAATCTTTGATCTTCAGCCCGACGTCGTCCCCTTTTTTGGCCCGCGCAATCTCCTGGCGGTTGATCTGCAGCGAATCGACCCGCTGGTAAAAATTGGTGGTGTGCCCCATGATGTGGATGACGTCGCCGACCTTGAACGGCGCTTTGACCCTGATCGCCGCGACGGAGATCTTATCGAAGTAGTGGTCGATCAAGCCCAGGAGTTTTTCCTTCGACTTAACCGGCATCTTCGCCTTTGCCTTACTTCTGGCTTTCCTGGCGATCTTCTTGCTCTTTTTCGGCTTCGCCTTCCGGGCGACCTTCTTGGTTTTTTTCGCTTTCTTAACCATATCCCTCACCTCTTACGGTAATTTTATCACTTGGTCAGGGTCTTAAGCAAATCTTCCCGCTTAAGCATTTTCAACGCTTTTGCCACTAAACGATAGTTCTTGGCCAGCTGCGGCTGGAGGAGCGCTTTCTGAAAACTGCGCTCTTCCCCCTTGGGAATATGGACTGTCTTGCCGGTGAACGGATCGAGGCCGGTGTAATACAGGCAGGTCGAGACGGTCAGCGGCGTCGGGGTAAAGTTCTGCACCTGTTCGACCCTGATCCTGTTTTTCTTCAAAAATAAAGCCAACTCCAGAGCATGCTTGAGCGTCGATCCCGGGTGGGAAGAGATAAAATACGGGACGATGAACTGTTTCTTGCCGTGCTTTTGGCTTAACTGCTCGAAGCGCTCTTTAAATTCCAGGAATTTTTCCGCCTTCGGCTTCCCCATCATCAGCAGCACTTCTTCGCAAATGTGCTCCGGGGCGACGCTTAACTGCCCGCTGACGTGGTGTTTGACCAGCTCTTCCATATATTCGTCGTCGAGCAGCGCCAGGTCGTACCTGATCCCGGAACCGATGAACAGCTTTTTCACGCCGGGGATGTTCCTGATCTCTTTGAGCAGACCAATGGCCGGTTTGAGCGAAACTTTCAGATCCTTGCAGACCGTCGGATAATTACAGCTAGCCCGGGTGCACCCCCCTGCCCTGGCACACTCCATCCCGTACATGTTCGCCGTCGGCCCGCCGACGTCAAGGATGTTCCCCTTGAAGCCGGGGTCTTTGAGCATCGTAGCGCCGATCTCCTTTTTGATCGAGCCGAGGCTCCGGCTGGTAATGTATTTCCCCTGGTGCTGGGAGATGGCGCAGAACGAGCAGCCGCCAAAGCAGCCGCGGTGGGAAACCGTCGAGAAACGGACAAAATCCCAGGCAGGGATCGGTTCTTTGTAAGCAGGATGCGGAGCGCGGGCAAAAGGCAGGGAAAACAGATCGTCCAGCTCTTTGGCGCTCAGGTTTTCCGGCGGGAAGACGACGACATACCGCCCCTGGCACGGCTGGATGATCGTCCGCGGCTTCTTCTTCCGCCCTTCCGTGTATAATAACTTGAACGCCTCGGCATACTTCTTCTTATCCGCCGCCGCTTCTTCATAGCTGGGCAAAACTAAAGCATCCGGATATCCTGATATATCCTTTTCGATAATGGCGGTGTTGCCGGCCTTCTCCCCCTTGGCAATGCCTAATATCCCTTTTTCGCCCATTCCATAGACCAAGTAGTCCGCTTTCGCGTCGAACAAGAGCGGCCTGCGCACCTTATCATCCCAGTAATCATAATGAGCAAAGCGCCTTAAGCTCGCCTCCACTCCGCCCAAGACGACAGGGACGCCAGGGAAAAGCGCTTTGAGCTTATTGGTGTAGACAATAGTCGCTCGGTCGGGCCGTTTACCGCCGACATTGCCGGGCGTGTACATGTCGGTCCGGCGGACTTTCTTGTCGGCAGTGTAGTTCGCCACCATTGAATCGAGGTTGCCGGCCGAAACACCGAAGAACAAACGGGGTTTTCCCAGCTTTAAGAAGTCTGCGTCCTTGGTCCAGTCCGGCTGGGCAATGAGCCCGACGCTGAAGCCGTGCGCCTCCAGGTAGCGGGCGATCAGGACCGGGCCGAACGAAGGATGGTCGATATAAGCGTCGCCGGTAACGATGATGACGTCGAGCTGGCCGCCGAATTCCTCCTTACTGACCGGCAGGAATTTAGGCATTGATATTGAGGATCTTCGCCTTGGGGAAACCGTTGAACGTGGTAGCCGACCCGTTGGTGTAGGCGCCGCAGTTCTTGACGTAAAGCAGGTCGCCGATGTTCAGTTCCGGCAGCATCTCGGCGGTCGAAACGGTGTCCAGCGCGTCGCAGGTCGGGCCGACGACCGCGCTCAACTTCTGCTCTCCCCGCTTGAAGGCGGTAAAGTGGTACTGGATATGGTCAAAGATCACGCCGGACAGCGTGCCGTAAACGCCGTCGTTGACGTAGTAGACCCATTTATCGTCGCGGAACGACTTGCCGACCACTTCCACGACCAGCGTCGCCGCGGTGGCGACCAGGAAACGCCCCGGCTCGGCCACCACCTCGATCTTTTTCGGGAAGAGCCGGTCGATCTCCCGGCGCAGTTTCTTGGCCAGCCCCGCAAAGTCGGGCACGTTGCCGTCGTAGGGAACGGGAAAACCGCCGCCGATGTTCAAGAGGCGCATCTTAAAGCCGCGCTTGCCGACCTCCTTAAAGATCTGGGCGGACGCTTCCAGGGCGTTGAGATAATTATCGATGTTGCAGCACTGGCTGCCGACGTGGAAGCTTAAGCCCTCGACGGTCAGGCCCAGGTTGAACGCTTTTTCGATCAGGTTCGCCGCGTCCCCCGGCTCCACGCCGAACTTGCTCGACAGTTCCACGACCGAGCCGACGTTCTGGACCCTAAGGCGGCAGACCAGGCCGGCATCGGGGCAATGCTCCTTGATCTTGGTCAACTCGTCCGGGTTATCGAACGTCATCAGCGTGTTATAGCCGGTGATCTGCCGGAGCGTGGCGATCGGCTTGATCGTGTTGGCGACGATGATCTTGTCCCAGATAAAAGCGTTCCGTTTGTGGCCGCGCAGCGCCTTGGCCGGTACGTTGGCCAGGACCGCTTCGTACTCCTGCAGCGAGGCGACGTCAAAGCCGCTGTTGAGCGGATAAAGGGTCTGGATGATCTGCGGCTCGGGGTTCGCTTTGATCGCGAAATAAAGGCCGACGCGCGGCAGGTGCTTGCGCAGGCGCTCGTAATTCGCCCTGATCACGTCGTGGTCGATGATCAAGAGCGGCGTCCCCTCTTTCCCGGCCAGCTTCTTCAGTTTGGCTAACGTCAACAAATCACTTTACCAGGAAAGAACCGAACTGCCAGACGTCCTCTTCCTTGGGGAGCGCCATGTCGAACTTGGTGAACTTGGTGTTCAGGTTCTTGAGCGGCGTCCAGTCGACCGCCTTGGAAACAAATGGTTTGATATACGGCATGGCAACTTTGAGGATCTCTTCGTGATCGAGATCGTCCGGCAGCAGGAAACCGCGCCGCGGGTTCTTGATCATCCAGATCGCGGCGGCCACGACCGAGCAAGCTACCTGCATCGTCGTCGCCTGCTGGTGCGGGACCAGTTTGCGCGAGGTGTGGATATCGAGCAGGCTGCCGCACCACCACGACTTAAAGTCGTGGCCCATCAGCAGGACGCCGAGCTGGTCTTCACCGTCGATGATCTCGTCGGCCATGATCCGCATTTTCGGCTGCATCTGGTACTGGCGCATCTCCAGTTCGCGCAGCGAATTGATGGCGACATCCGACGGGCAGTAAGCATAGTGGACGGTCGGCCGGTAAACGGCTTTGCCGTTCTCCCAGACCGTCAGCCGATCGGAAATGCTGAACGCTTCGCCGTGGCGGATGACCATGCCGGTGATCTCGCCCTGCGGCACCCAGGAGCGGACCCAGGTCCGCATGCCGAGCGAACGGAGGCAGATCTGGTTGCGCGGGCCGGTCTCGTGGAAGAACGCCCCTTCCGGCACATATTTCTCGTGCGTCCCCCACCCGAGTTCCGCCGGGGCGACACCCTCTTCGTAAAAACCTTCGATCGACCAGGTATTGACGAACTCATTGACCTTTTTCGGCTCGTCGGTGATCTGAGTATCGCGCTCGGAGATATGAATGACCTTGGTCCCGGTCAACTGCGCCAGTTTGGCAAAATTCTTGGCTGCCAGCTGGTCCTTTAACTCCGGCACCCTTTTATCTTTCGGCTTCTCGTCGATGATCTTGCTCGCGATGCCGATCAGGGCATGCTTGGTGAAGTGGGAAACAAGCCCCGGATTGGCGCCGTGGTCGACGACCGCGGTCGTCCCGTTGTTGTCTTTCCAGACGTTCTTGATCATGTCGCGGATCTCCATGTGGCGGGCGTAGAGGGTATATTTGGTCGGGTCGTTCCGCTGTTCGTCCTTATAGGGGTCCCACTCCTCGACCGAAGTGTTGGTATACAGGACCTGGTTCTCGCGGCACCAGGTGGTGATGGCGCGGCAGTCGATGTTCCAGGCCAGGTCGATGATCAGGTCGCCCGGGCCGACGTATTTGGCCAGCAGTTTCTGGTAGTTCTTCTCGGTGACCCGGTCGTTAACGTACTTGACCCCTTTTTTCAGCGAACTGGCGACCCGCTTGCGGTTGTCGACGAAATCCATGATCGTGACGTTCCTGGCCGGGACATCGATCTGCTGTAACACTATTGGGATCGCGCACTGCGACACCGACCCGCAGCCGATGATCAGGATCTTGCCGCCGAACTTAACATGTTTTTTCATGATTTTATTCTAACACATAGAGTATAATAATATCAAACGCGCCCGTAGCTCATCTGGATTAGAGCGATTGCCTTCGAAGCAATAGGTAGCAGGTTCGACTCCTGCCGGGCGCAAATCTTACTTAATGATCGCCTTCAGCTTTTGCAGCGCCCGGCCCCGGTGGCTGATCCTGTTCTTGCCCGCTGCGGACATCTGCGCAAAAGTTTTTTGGTAACCGCACGGCCGGAAGACCGGGTCGTAGCCAAAGCCTTGCGTCCCCCGCATTTCGCGGACGATCCGCCCGTTGACCACGCCCTTGACCGTCCTAACCTTGCCCGACGGCCAGGCAACAGCAATGACGCAAACGAACTTCGCCCCCCGCATTCCGACTGCCGCATTCCGCATTACCCGCAAGAGCTTGCGGCAAAGGTTTTCCGGTGTGGGAGGAGAAGCAAAACGGGCCGACTTTACGCCTGGTTTTCCCTTTAAGCTGTTGACCATTAATCCCGAATCATCCGCGAGCCCGATCTCATTGTCCTTTAACTTTAGCGCCTTGACCTTCTTGATCGCGTTGGCTTCAAAAGTCTGACCGTTCTCCCTGACCCGCGACCCGCGACCCGTGACGCTGTATCCCTTGAGGACGCGCTTGATCTCGCGGAGCTTATGCTTGTTCGTCGTCGCCACGAGCAGTTTAACGCTCATACTTCAGCGCTTTCTTGCCGATATCCTTGCGGTAATGCATCCCCTTGAACTTTATTAAATTGACGGCCTGATAAGCTTTATCGATCGCGAACTTGATCGAGCCGCCGAGCGCCGTGACACCCAACACGCGGCCTCCGGCAGTAACAACCCGCGACTCGTGACCCGCGACTGTCGACGTCCCGGCGTGGAACACCATCACGTTGTCCAGCTGATCGATCCGGTCCAACCCCTTGAGCGGGATCCCTTTTTCGTACTTGCCCGGGTACCCGCCTGCCGCCAGAACGACGCAAACCGCCGCCCGCTCGTCCCATTCGATCAAGCGGTCGTCGAGCTTTTCGTCGATGATCGCTTCCAGGATCGGGATAATGTCGCTTTTCATCCGCATCATGATCGGCTGGGTCTCCGGGTCGCCGAACCGGGCGTTGAACTCCAGCACCAGCGGACCTTTTTTCGTCACCATGATCCCGGCGTAAATGACCCCCTGGTATTTGATCCCTTCCTGCCGCATCCCGGCGACGAACGGCTTGAGGACGTCCAGGTTGATCTGTTCCATTAAGCGGTCGGTCACGATCGGCGCCGGCGAGTAAGCCCCCATGCCGCCGGTGTTCGGCCCCTGGTCGCCGTCGAAGACCCGTTTGTGATCCTGCGACGAAGCGAGCGGGATAACGGACTTGCCGTCGGTAAAAGCGATGATCGACGCTTCTTCGCCGGCCAGGCATTCTTCGATAATGACCTTGTCGCCGGCGCTGCCGAATTCCCTGGCCCCCATGATCAGGTCAACGGCCTCCAGCGCCTCTTGCTTCGTCTGGCAGACTACCACTCCCTTGCCGGCCGCCAGACCGTCGGCCTTGACGACGATCGGGGCGCCGACCTCTTCGATATACGCTTTGGCCTTGCCGGGGTCGCTAAAGATCCCCGCCTGCGCGGTCGGGATCTCGTATTTGATCATGAATTCCTTGGAAAAAACCTTGCTCCCTTCGATCCGGGCCGCCTCTTGCCGCGGGCCGAAAGCCCGCAGGCCGTTCTGTTCGAATAAATTAACGATCCCGGCGCACAGCGGTACTTCCGGACCGATGACCGTCAGGTCAACCTTGTTCTCGCGGGCGAACTTTAATAAACCCGGGAGATCTTCCGCCTTGAGCGGAACATTTTCCGCCAGGCCGGCTGTCCCGGCGTTCCCCGGCGCGCAAAAGAGCTTGTCCACTTTCGGGCTTTGCGCGATCTTCCAGACCAGGGCGTGCTCGCGCCCCCCCGACCCGACGACTAAAACTTTCATTTCGCTGCCTCCCTGATGTCGACTAACGACAGCTGGACCGATTCAAAGCCGTTGTATTCATTGGCTTCCAGGTTAACGGCCAGGTCATACTCTTTATTATAGTCCAATTTATCGGCCAGCGCGCCAAAACCGAAGCCGATCGTCTCCAGCCGGATACCGTTACTGCCGAACCACGCCTTGAGATGCTTCCCTTCTTTGCCCACCGTTTTGAGCTCCGCCAGCGCTAGGCCGCCGATCATGAAAAGCGGCGACGGGTTCCCCTCGCCGAACGGCGCCAGCTTCGCCAGTTCCCGGATCAGCGCCAGCGAGATCTCCTGCGGGTCGATCTGCGCGTCCAGCTCCAGCTTGGGGACCATGCTCTCCGGATCGATGTTCTTGGCCAGCTGCTCGCCAAGCCGCTGCTGCAGCTCCGGGACCCGCGCCGGCTCGATCTCAAACCCGGCCGCCCCTTCGTGCCCGCCGAAATCAAGGAACAAGTCGCGGCACGAATCGAGGATCGCGTAAATATTAAAGCCGGCGACCGAGCGGGCGGAGCCGCGCCCCACCCCTTCGTTGATCCCGATCAAAATGGCCGGCTTACCGTAGCGATCGACGATCTGCGAAGCGACGATCCCGATCACTCCCGGGTGCCAGTTCTCGCCGGCCAGAACGATTAACCGGTGCGCGGCCAGGTAATCGTCGCTTAGCTGGGCGAAGACCTCGTCCTTGATCGCCGCGCCGATGTCCTGGCGCCGCGAGTTGATCCGGTTCAGTTCCTGCGCCATCTCCTTCCCTTTGCTCGGGTCATCCGTCAGCAGGAGCTCGACCGCCTTGGACGCGTGTTCGAGCCGGCCGGCGGCGTTCAGCCGGGGGGCTAGCGCGAAGTAGACGCGGTCGGCGTCGATCGTCCCTTTCAGGGAGGCCGCCTCAGCCAGCAGCTTAAGGCCGAGCCGTTTGCGCTCGTTGATCAGCCGCAGGCCGCCGACCGCCAGGATCCGGTTCTCCGCGGTCAGCGGCACGACGTCGGAGAACGTCCCCAGCGCCGCCAGGTCCAGGAGCGAGGTCAGAAAAACGCTGTCCTTTTCGCCGGCTAAGCGGAGCAGGACCCAGGCGACCTTGAAGGCGACGCCAGCCCCGGAGAGATATTTCGACGGATGGTCGCCGACGATCATTTTCGGGTTGACGATGGCGGCGGCCGGCGGCAGCCGTTCCGGCAGGTTATGGTGATCGGTCACCACGACCGTCATCCCCAGTTCGGCCGCCAGCGCGATCTCTGCGGCGCTGGCAATGCCGCAATCAACGGTCACGATCAATTTTACCCCTTCGGCCGCTAATTTTTTGACCGATTCCGGGGATAGGCTGTAGCCCTCACCGTAGCGGTGGGGTATATAATATGTAACGCTGAGCCCGAGGTGCTTCAGGGTCGAGATCAGGATCGCCGTGCCGGTCACGCCATCCACGTCATAATCGCCGTAAACGACCGTTTTTTCGCCGCGCTCTTTGGCCTGCATTATCCTGTGGGCGGCCGCCTGAATATTGGGGATCTCCAGCGGGTCGCGCAGCTGGGCAAGCTTGGGATTAAGGAATTTTTCCCGATCGTCCGGAGTAATGATCCCGCGGCTGGCTAGGATCCTGTCCAGCAAGGGGGCGCCGGGATCGGCGGGCAGATTGATCAGCCATTTTTTCATGAAGTGGCAGTATAACTTAAATCCGGGCCCCTTTCAAATTGTCCCCTGGCGGCCAAAAGAAAAGGCCCCGGCTTGCGCCGGGGCCTTTGTCTAAAACAGATCCACTAATAATTAGTAGTCAGTATAGGCCGAGTTGTTGATCCAGACACGACCATTGACGGAATCATACGCCCAACCGGAGCCGGCACCGATCCCTTCCACACTGGTCACGCTGGTGACAGCGCTGGAGCCGGAATACGGTTCGGTCGGAACAGCACCGTCATGGAACATCCCTGCCGACAAAGCAGCCGGAGCGCTGGCATTGCCGTAGGCCGCGTTGCTGGCGTAAGTGATCGCCACAGCCGCCCGGATGGCGCCCAGCGAACCTTTAGCCGCGTTTTCCTTGGCTTTAGCGGAGAGGTCAATGAACCTCGGAAGAGCGGTCGCCGCCAAGATACCCAGGATCACGATAACCATAACCAATTCGATAAGAGTAAAACCGCGTTTCATCTAAAATCTCACCTCCTTTTTTACTTTATTTGATCGCGTAGAAAATGCCGTAGAATATGTACAGGCTGATGATCAGCATCAGCACGCCGATGAGCCGGCGCGCCCCCATGACCAGCTCGTCCGTGGATAAAAGCATGATGTTCGACACGCTCGACAGCCACTTAAGCCAGTTCGGCAGGACCAGAAAAAGCAGGCCGAAAGTGATCGTAACCACCCAGGCGGCGGTGATGTACGGGTCGGGATAGCTGAGCCCGACATACATCATCCAGGCGCCGATCGCCAGTAAGCCAAGGCCGATCCAGACCCGGTAATTGAAGGTCCAGCCGTTGACCGTAAAGAGGACTTTATTGAGGACCGAGCCGAGCGTTCCGAGGACCGACGGATTGAGCAGCAGCAACAGACCGAAGACCAGACTGGTAAGACCACAGACCCATAAATATTCCATCTTTTGCCTCCCCTAGCTTATCTGACCGACAGATAGGCCGAATAAAAGATGTAGATCGCTACGACGATCAGCACCACCCCAAAGCTCTTGCGCGTGCCCAGCACCAGCTCATCGGTCGACAGGAGCAGCTGGTCGGCGACCCGGGAGACGATCCCCAGCCATTGCGGCAGGAAAAGGTACAACAGGCCGAAAAAGAGGATCAGGGCGCCGATCAGGTGCAGGTACCACAGCGAGGTATAACCGAAAGCGACCGAAATTATCCAGCCGCCGACAATGACCAAAGCGATCCCGGCCGGGAGCCTGATCCCCATGACCGCGCCGTCGATGCTGGCGATCGGCTTATTGAGGACCTCGCCGATCTTTTGCAATGTATCGCTGGAGAAAACGAGCAAGATCCCGGTCAATAAACTAACGATGCCGGCGGTAATTAACCATTCCATCATTTTGCTCCTTTCAAAGTCCCCATCCAAGTGCGATTATACTCTGCCCCGACTGATTGTCAATAGGATTTATAGATCTTGACCAGGTCCCACATCGGCAGGAATATCCCCAGGGCAAAGACCAAGAGGATCATGCCGAGACCGAAGATCAGGATCGGTTCGAGCAGCGGCGTCAGGTTCTCGATCGTATAGTCGATCTCGCGATCGAAATAATCGGCCATTTTGTCCAGCATTTTCTCCAGCGTTCCGGCCTTTTCGCCGATCGCCACCATGGAGATCGAGATCGGGGGAAAGACCTTGCTCCCTTTCATCGGCTCGGTCAGGGATTTCCCCTGGGCAACGTCGTTCCGGATATCGATGATCACGTGCGAGATCACCTTATTCTCGACGGTGGCCGCGGTCACGGTCAGGGCCTCCAGGATCGGGATGCCGGAATTAAGCATCGCGGCCAGCATGCGGCCGAAACGGGAGAGGTAGATCTTGGAAAAAAGCGAGCCGAAGACCGGCGTGGACAGGATGAACCGGTCCCAGTTCAAGCGGCCTTTTTCGGTATCCAGGTACTTTTTCAGCACGTAGGCCGTGATAAAAACGACGCCGATCATCCAATACCAGTAGCCCATCATGATCTCGTTGGTCCACATCAGTATCCGGGTCGGCAGCGGCAGTTCGGTCTTGAAAGCGGCGAAAAAACTGGCGAACTTCGGGATCACGTAGATCGTCATGATAAAGAAAGCGATGACCAGGGCGATCATGACCAGCAGCGGGTAGCGGGTGGCCGTTTTGACCTTGCCGGAGGTCTCGATGTCCTTTTCCAGCAGGTTGGAAATGCGGTCCAGCACCTGGGGCAGGATACCGGCCTTTTCGCCCGCCCGGATCATGTTGATGACCAGCGCCGAGAAAATGTCGCGGTGCTTGTCCAGCGCGTCGGAAAAAGTGGAGCCCCCTTCGATCTCTTTTTTCGCTTCCAGGACGACCTGGCGGAAGCGGTTGTTCCGGATCTGCTCCGCTACGGCATCCAGGCTGTTGATCAGGGGAACGCCGGCTTCCAGCGTCGACGCCAGCTGCCGGGTAAAGACCACGATATCCTCCGGCTTGACCTTTTGCAGGACGGCCATCACCTTTTCCATCTGCAGGGAGGCGCTGGACGCTTCGTCGATCTCGATACTGATCGGGGTAAACCCTTGTTTGGCGAGCTGCGCGGCGACCGTCCGGGAATCGTCGGCCTCCATCCGGCCGGCGGCCAGCACGCCGTAACGGTCGCGGGCTTTGTAGGCGAAATTAGTCAAGCTGGGTCACCCGCAGCACTTCGTCGATCGTGGTTTTCCCTTCCAGCACCTTCTGCAGGCCGTCGTCGCGCAGCGTCTTCATCCCGTTCTGGATCGCCTGCTGCTTGATCTCGTTGGTGTTGGCCTTGCGCAGGACCAGCTCCTGAATCTTGGCATCAACGGTCAGGAGTTCGAATATTCCCATCCGGCCTTTATAGCCGGTGCTCCGGCAGGTCTTGCACCCTTTGCCCTGGAAAAACTCGTATTTTTTCTTCGGGTCCAGGCCGATCTTTTCCAGCAACTCCGGCAAGGGCGTGTAAGCGGTCTTGCAGCGCGGGCAGATCGTCCGGATCAGGCGCTGGGCAATGACCGCTGCCACCGCCGAGGAGGTCAGGAACGGCTCGATCCCCATGTCGACCAGCCGGTTCAGCGTGCCGGCCGCGTCATTGGTATGCAGCGTGGAAAAGACCAGGTGGCCGGTCAGCGCCGCCTGAATGGCGACCCGGGCGGTTTCCAGGTCGCGGATCTCGCCGACCAAGATCACGTCGGGGTCCTGCCGGAGCATGGAGCGCAGCGCGGTCGCGAATTCCATGCCCGCCTTCGGGTTGATCTGCGACTGCCGGATCCCGGCCAATTCGTACTCAACCGGGTCCTCGACCGTCATGATGTTCTTTTCCGGGGTCACGATCCGGCTCAGGGTGGCATACAGGGTCGTCGTTTTACCGGAACCGGTCGGGCCGGTCACCAGAATAATGCCGTACGGCCGCTTGATCGTTTCGTCGAACTGCTTCAAGTTGCTTTCGTTAAAACCCAGTTCCCCGAGCGTGAAGATCGCGCTGCTCTTGTCGAGCAGCCGCATGACGATCGCTTCGCCGTAAATGGTGGGGAAAGAGGAGACGCGGACATCGACCGTCTTGTTCTCCACCTTCAGTTCAAAGCGGCCGTCTTGCGGGAGACGGGACTCGGCGATATCCATTTTGGACATCACCTTGATCCGGGTCACGATGGAGGATAAAAGGTGGAGCGGCGTATTGGAAACGTCGTGCATCAGGCCGTCGACCCGGTAACGGATCCGGATATGCTGGTCGGTCGGCTCGATGTGCACGTCGGAGGCGTTCTCCATCAGGGCGCGCATCACCAGGGTATTGACCAGCTTGATGATCGGCGCCTCTTCCGCCGGCGCCTCCACGACCGTCGGGACCTGGGATTCCGGCACCGGCCCGAGATCTTTCAGGATGTCCTCGACCGAACCGGCCACGCCGTAATACTGGGAGATCGCCTGGTCGATCTCCTTGGCCGTCGCGACCATCGGCTCAACGTCCGATTTGGTCCTGGTCCGGACCTCGTCCAGGGCCAGCACGTCGAACGGGTCGACCATCGCGATGGTCAGCACGTCGCCGACCTTGAACAGCGGGATCAGGCGGTATTTCTTGGCAATGCTGATCGGGACCAGGTTAACCGTCCGCTGGTCGACCAGGTAACTGCCCAGGTCGACGCGGGGGATCTCCATCTCTTTTTCCAGGAAAGAGATCAGCGATCCTTCATCGAGCATCCCTTTGCGCAAGAGACTGCGGATCAGGGTCTCGCCGGTCCGGCGCCCCTCGTCGATCGCTTCTTTGACCTGGGCCTCGGACAGCAGGCCGCTGTTCACCAGACTGTCGCGCAACGATTTGCTTTGGTCGACCATGGCCGGTATTTTACCCCTTTTTTTCTAAAATGTCTTTGATCTTATCGAGCAGGACGGTGGTGTCGAACGGCTTGGTCAGGTAATCGTTGGCCCCCATCTCCAACCCGGTCTGCTTGTCCCGGTCCTGGATCTTGGCCGTGAGCATGATGATCGGGATGTGGCTGTAGTTCTCGTCGAACTTGAGCATGCGGGCGACTTTGTAGCCGTCCATGCGGGGGAGCATGACATCGAGCAGGATCAGGTCGGGGGCCTCGCCGCGCGCCTTTTCCAGCGCCTCCTGGCCGTCACCGGCCGTGATGACCGCGTAACCCTGTGATTTAAGCATCAGGGTCAGGAGCGAGGCAACGTCCGGTTCGTCGTCAACGACCAGGATCTTTTTTGGTGTCGCGTCGGTCATGGTTGACACGGCTGATTATAACACATGTGATATAATAGTGTAAAATGAGCGAAAAATTAATCTTGCCGGCGATCGAAAAAGCCCTGCTGGTCGGCGTCGGTTTTCCCCGCGACCAATTTCCCCTCGCCCTTTCGCTGGCCGAGCTGGAAAGGCTGACGGCCACCGCCGGCGCGGCGGTCGTCGGCACGCTGACCCAGAACCGGGAGCGGCCGGACGCAAAATATTTTATCGGGGCCGGCAAGGTCACCGAGCTGCAGGCGTTGATCGCCGCGACCGGCGCCAACCTGGCCGTTTTCGACCATGAGCTTTCCCCGTCCCAGGAACGGAACCTGGAAGACATGATCGGGATCAAAGTGATCGACCGGACCGAGCTGATCCTCGACATTTTCGCCCAGCACGCCCGCAGCCGCGAAGGCAACTTGCAGGTCGAACTGGCGCAGGCGACGTTCCTCCTGACCAGGTTGACCGGCCACGGCGCCGCCATGTCGCGCCTGGGCGGCGGCATCGCCACCCGCGGCCCCGGCGAGACCAAGCTGGAGTACGACCGCCGCCGCCTGCGGAAAAAGATCTCCCAGCTCAAGGAGCAGATCGAAAAGGTCCGGGCGGAACGGCAGTTAAAAAGGGAACAGCGGCGCTCCAGCCGGATCATTTCCGCCGTGCTGGTCGGCTACACCAACTCCGGCAAATCGACCCTGCTCAACGCGCTGACCAAGGCGGGGGTCCTGGTCCAGGATAAACTGTTCGCGACGCTCGACCCGACGGTCCGGCGCCTGTACCTGCCGTCGGGACGGACGATCCTCGTGACCGACACCGTCGGTTTCATCCAAAAGCTCCCCCACTCGCTGGTGGCCGCCTTCCGGGCAACCCTGGAGGAAGTGACGGAAGCCGACTTGCTGCTCCACGTTGTTGACCTCTCCAGCAATTATTACGAACAGCAGATCGCCGCCGTCTACCAGGTCCTGGAAGATTTGGGAGGAATAGCCAAACCGCTGATCACGGTCTTCAACAAGATCGACAAGCTGGAAGGCAAAGCGGCAAAAAAGGTCTTGAGCAAGTATCGGCCGGCGGTCGCGGTCTCGGCGCTGCAGCGGACCGACCTGGACAAACTGCTGGCTACAATTGACGCCCAACTGCCTGCGCTACGGCCCGCAAGCTAGTCATCAGCTCGGTAAAAGTATCAGGTTTAAGCGATTGCGCCCCGTCGCTCATCGCTTCTTCCGGCCGGGGATGGACCTCGATCATCAATCCGTCGGCGCCGGCGGCGATCCCCGCCCGGGCGATCGCCGGGACCAAGTACCACTCGCCCGTCCCGTGGCTGGGGTCGACAATGACCGGCAAATGGGTCAATTTCTTCACGACCGGGACGGCGTTAATGTCGAGGGTGTTCCTGGTCGCCGTTTCAAAGGTCCTGATCCCCCGTTCGCACAAGACGACCTGCTTGTTCCCTTCCGAGAGGATATATTCGGCCGACATCAGCCACTCCTGGATGGTCGACCCGGGGCCTCTTTTCAGCAAGATCGGTTTTTTGGTCTTGCCGACCTCTTTCAACAAATTAAAATTGGCCATGTTCCGCGCGCCGATCTGCAGCATGTCCGCGTACCGGGCGACCAGCTCCACGTCGCGGGTATCCATGACCTCGGTGACGAACGGCAATCCCGTCTTCTCCCGCGCTTTGGCCATGAACTTCAACCCCTGCTCCCCCAACCCCTGAAAAGCGTAGGGCGAGGTGCGCGGCTTGAAAGCGCCGCCGCGTAAAATGTTCGCGCCGGCCCGCTTGACCGCTTCCGCGACCTCCAGAAATTCCTTTTCCCCTTCGACCGAGCACGGACCGGCCATCACGGCGATCTTTTGGCCGGCGCCGATCCTCACGCCGCCCGGCAGCATCACGATCGTATCCGCTTTTTGGAATTCCCGGCTGACCATTTTGTACGGTTTGCGGATGGGAACGATCTCGGAGACACCGGGCATCATTTGCAGCGCTTCGAGCTGGATCGCCGATTTATCGCCGATCGCGCCGATCACGGTCCGTTCGGCGCCCTGGGAAAGATGGACGCCAAAACCGTGTTTTTTGAGCTTCTCCGAGATCAGGCCGATCTGCTCTTCGGTCGCGTCCGGCCGCATGATGATGATCATGAAAAAGTTACCTCCTGAGGTTGACGGCGTCGCGTAGATAGACGTGTTTCATTTCCTGCGGTTTTTTCTCGGTGTTGACCAGCAGCAGCACCCGGATGCAGTTCGCCAGGGCGCCGGGAACGGCGATCTCCTGCATGCACATCAGCGGCGTGTCTTGCCAGCCGATCTCCCGGGCCGCCACGGCCGGAAATTCCGCGTTCAAGCCGGGAGTCGCGGAAAAGAGCGCCGAAGCGATCGTTTCAACCGGCAAGGAATTATCGGCTACCAGCTTTCGCAGCAGCTCCGTGGTCGCGGCAATGATCTCCGCTTTATCGTTATTTTTGACGGTGGTCGCGCCTCTGATCCCGCGAGTGAACATTGGCTAAAATATTATCAGACTTTGCCCAGATAGGCAAGGTACTCCCGCTCCAGGGCGGCCGCCAGCAGCGCCGCGCACCGGTCAACGCGGCAGCCCCGGCCGCGCTCTTTTTTCAGGGAGGTCGCCGTGGGGAGAGCGGGAGCGGCGTTCAGGTTCAGGCCGATCCCGATGATCAGGTGTCCGGAGGGGACCCGCTCCGTCAGCACGCCGCCGATCTTTTTTCCCCGCACCAGCAGGTCGTTCGGCCATTTGATGACGACGGTCAAACGGGCGATCCCGGCCAGCGCGCGCCGGGCGGCCAGCGCGCCGATCAGGGTGATCGAGGCGAGCGCGCGCGGATCGCGGTACGGTTTGACGACCGCGGAAAAATACAGATTACCGGCCGGAGAGAGCCACCGGCTTCCCGGCTTCCCCCGCCCCTGCGTCTGGCTGGCGGCGATCACCACCAAGCCCTCCCCCTCGCCCTGCTTGATCAGGCGGCGCGCTTCCTCATTGGTGGAATCGACTTGGGCGAGGCGGACGACCTTCTTGCCGATGATCAAAATTTATAAAGCAGGCCGACCTGGGCCAGGTCGCTGGTATCGTTTTGCGCCTTGTCGTGGTAAACGCGGTAAGCGGCGTCAAAGTTCACGTTGGGCGCCAGGTTGTACCGGATGCCGCCCTGGGCGGTCAACCGCGCGAGCGGTCCCCGGTATTGGTAGTCGCCGGCCAGGCGGACGTCGCCCTTACCGACCAGCTGGGCCTTATCGGAAACGATCTGCACCAGTTCGCCGCCCAGGTTGACGGTCGCGTTCTCGTACGGCCGGTTAAAATAATCGTAGCCGGCCAGGTCGAACTTTTCGCCGGCAAAACGGGAATCGATGTATTCGGCGCCGATCTTGGCCAGCTTAACGGTCAACACCGTGCCGGTCTCCCACAGGTCGTTCAAGGCCAGCGAACCGGCAACCATCATCTGGCTGTTCTTTTTGCCGAGACCGATCGTCGTACTGGCCTGCGCTTTGTCCCCCAGCGGCGCCAGCAGGTCAACCTTGGCTTTAATGCTCCGTTCGTTGGAGGAGAACAGTCCGCTGGAAATGTAATCGCCGGTCAGGTCGATCCGGAGCGCGTTGGCCAGAAGAAAGCGCTCGAGCGTAAAGCCGAGGCCGCCGGTGATCCGGCTCGTGTTGATCTGGCCCGATGTTTCCAGGGTCGCGCTCTGCAGCGAGTAATAGCCCCCCTTGACGTCGGCGCCGAACAGCTTGGTCGAGGCCAGGATGCCGGTCTCCGGGCGGACAAAAGTGGTGCCGATCTCGCTCGGAAAAGCGCCGGTCGGATCGGCGGCGTGCTGCTTGGCGCCGGGGCCGTAGGTCAATTTCAGCGCGACCGGGTGCGCTAACCGCCAGTCGGACAGGTTCAGATTGATGTTCGATTCGATGTCGAGCAGGTCGGTCGCCAGCAAACCGCGCCCCGGTTGGCCCAGCGAGCCGTCGTCAAAATAACCGTAGTCCATCGTGTCGAGGTTGATCTTGATGTCGGCGTTCTCGCTCAGCTCTTTTTTGGCCGTCATTTTCAGGCGGTAATTGGCCACCCCTTCGCGCGAGGCGCCGCTGGACGAGAGCACGTTGCCCGCTTTCCAGTCCCCCTCGTAATGGCCGGTAACGACCAGCTCCTCCTTCGGCGCCTGCTGCAGGACCACGACCTGGTCGCGCAACTGTTTGATCTCCGCCTTGAGATCGTCGCTGCCGATCGACTTGGCCAGTTTGGACAAAAAGATCGCCGCTTCGTAGCGATTGATCGGTTTATCGCCGCGGAAAGTGCCGTCGGGATATCCCTTGGTCACTCCGAGCTTGACCAGGTCGTACACGGCGGAAGCGGCCCAGTGGTCATCGGGCAGGTCTTTGAGCTTAAAGGTTTTTTCGGCATTCTCGGCCAGGCCGGGCAATGTCAGGCAGACAATGAACAATAAAATCAGATATTTTCGCATATTATCCCGATATTTTAGTATAGCACTTTGCGACTTAAATATGCAACTCGTCCCCCAGTTTATCCTGCGCCTGTTGTTCTAGCGTTTTAGCGTTGAAGCGCGCCCCTCTTTTCAGTTTAATGAACAATTGCGCTCCCTTGGCCGCCATGCCGAAAGCCAAGGCCAAAAGAAGCAGATCGGCCGCGACCAGCGGGTAATTCCCGGCCGGCAGGTACTTGGTGAACAAGAGCAGCAGCAGCGACGCGAAAGTGGTCGCGATCATGAAAAGCGCCGGCCAAACCGTGAACCAGGCCGGTTTTCCCCGGACCATCAGCCAGGCGGAAACGGCGATCAGGGTCAGCGCCGCCAGCAGCTGGTTGCCGGTCCCGAAGATCGGCCAGATCGTGATGTAGGCGTTGGAATAGCCGAGGAACAGCATCAAGGCGACGGAGAGGAACGAATTGAACCAATAAGCCCGCAAAAGCCGGGGGACCTTTTTGAAGATCAGCCCCCACAGTTCCTCGAACAGATAACGGTTGAGTCGGACCGCCGTGTCCAGTGTCGTGATGACGAACCCTTCCACCAGCAGGATGCCGAAGATCGCGCCGATCTCCGGCGGGATGCCGAGCCCGCGGTTGAGGATATTGCCGGCGCCGAGCGCGAAGGCGAGGATCGGGTTCGACCGGGCGATCTCCGCCGGAAAAACGAGATTGACGTAATCGGTGAATTGCAAGCCGGCCGCCACCACGGAAACGACGCAGACCGAAAGAAAACCCTCCAGCAGCATGCCGCCGAAACCGATCGCCCTGGTGTGCGATTCTTTCTCCACCTGCTTGGCCGAAGTGCCGCCGGAAACGAGCGCGTGAAAACCGGAGATCGCCCCGCAGGCGACCGTGATGAACAGGACCGGCCAGATAAAACCGAGCGCCGGGCTGTTGTTCGCCGGCCACAGGTTCAGGGCCGGCGCGGTAAAAGTTACTCCCGCGACCGCGCAGCTGACGATCCCCAGCGCCAGGAGGACGATCCCGGCGTACAAGATCTGGACATTGGCCAGGTCGCGCGGCTGCAGTATGGCCCAAACCGGTACGCCGGCAGCCAGCAAAGTATAGAGCGATAAAATGACCATCCAGAGCCGGAAATCGATCGTCAGCGGGAACGCGAAACCGAGAAGGATGCTGGCGACCGCCACCAACCCGGCCAGGACCGACATCAGGGTCGTGTTGGCTTTTCTGATGAAAAGGAAATAACCGATCAGGGGCGACAGCAGCGTAATGAAGATCGTCGAGGTCGAAGCGATGCCGCCGATCCGGGCGCACTCTACCCCGTCGACCAGGACCGTTTTGACCAGGCCCTGGCCTGCCACCGCCCCCAGGATGCTGAGCGGCGCCAACGAGGTCAATGCCTTCGCGGTCAAACCGAGAAAAGCGGAAGTGACCAGGACGATCATGATGATGGTAAAAGAGATGAAGAGCGCGAAGCCCGAGCGTCCCAGCGTTTGTCCCGCCACTTCCGCCATGGAGCGTCCCCGCTCCCGGACGCTGATAAAGAGCGCGGTAAAGTCGTGCACGGCGCCGAAAAAGACGGCACCGACCACGATCCAGAGCCAGACCGGCAAGTAACCGTAGAACAGGGCGATCGTCGGGCCGACGATCGGCCCGGCGCCGGCAATGGCGGAAAAATGGTGGGCAAAGATGACCGGCGTCTTGGTCGGGACATAATCCACCCCGTCGTTGATCTCCATCGCCGGGGTCCGGCGCCGGTCGTCGGTCCCCAGCACCCGGGCCAGAAAACCGCCGTACCAAAAGTAAGCCAGGACAAAGAGCGGGGCCGTGATCAAAAGCAAGACCGCGATGTTCATATCTTAATGTTCGCCTCCAGGCCGAGCGCTTGGGAAAAACTGACCGCCGTACTGTTGTACGTCTGATAGACCAGCTGCAGGGCGTAATGATCGTCAAGGTTCCGGCCCAGGCGCCAGGCGGTCGTCAGCGCGTCGCCCGGCGTCGTCCAGTCCCCCTGCGCGCGGGCGAACCACTCCGCGCCGAACCCCAGGGCTAAACCGAAATTTGTCGATCCGTCCGGCAAGGCACGGTCAAAGACGTCAAAAATGTCGTAGCTGGCGTTCTCCCGGTAGCGCGCGCCGATCTTTTGGGCGACGAGCGTCAGCAGGCCGCGGTAGCCGACCTCCCCGCGCAGATAGAGCCCGTGCGGGTAATCGGCCGTTTGACCGACGCCGAGCAGGACCGTGCCGGCCAGCTCCGGGAACGGCCGGAGCTCGGCCGTCAGGTCGATCCGGTTATCTCGCTGGACGCCGTTGCTCCGGAAAGTCCGCGGCATAACGGCCGCCCGGCCATAGTCAAAGCTTTGGCCGAGCTCCAGGCTAACTTCCTCAAGGCCAAGCACGCCGTCGGGCGCGGTCGAGCGGGTCTGGTGCGTCAGCGCGAAATCGGTCCGGCCGACCCGGCCGCCGTAGGCGGCGCTCCGGCGCGGCCGCCGGTAATTGGTCCCCTCCTCGCCGGGAAAAAGCCCGTCGTCCTTGTGCGGCACGTCGCCCGGCCCCTCCGTCACGCGCAAGGCCCCCGGCCCCAGCTTGACCTCGCCGGCAAAGTCGAGCAGTTCGCGCGCCAGGTCGCGGTCGCCGTTATCGTAGCCGGCGTCCATCGTATCCAGGTCGAGCCGGAAACTTGCCAGGTCGGAAAAGTTCCGGATGATCGCCGTCTTCAGCCGGTAATCGGCGCGGCCGCCACGCCTGGCCGCCGCCCGCGCCGCCCGCCACTGGCCGAGCAGGTCGGCTTCCACCCGCGTCGCTTTTTTCCGCCGGTCGGCGTCGGCCTGGATGAGCGCCAGCTCCGAGCGGAGCTCCGCCACCAGTTTTTCGCTGGCGCCGCGCTGCCGGCTGAAGGACTGGGAAAACTTGGAAATGAACGCCGCGATCTCGAAGCGGCTCATGTTCTTCTTGCCGCGGTAAGTGCCGTCGGGGAAACCGCCGGTCACGCCGCGCCGGACCAGGTCGTTCACCGCGTCGTAGGCGTAGTGGCCTTCGGGCACGTCGCGCAGGTATTTTTCCTGGGCGGCGGCCGGAGCGATCAGGAGGAAAAGCAGGCTAAAGGTAACGAACGATCTCACGCGCGATGTCCAGCGCCGCCTGCGGGCGGCTGACCTTCTTGATGTTCTCTTTCATCTCGTTATACTCGTTGCTCTCGCGGATCTCCCGCACGAGCTCCACCACCCGCCGCGGGTCCTTGCTGACCCGGCCGACGTTCTCCCGGACGACGAACTCGACGTTCCCCTCTTCCTGCCCCGGCAGCCAGGAAGTGATGATGATCGGCAGGCTCATCGCCATCGCCTCGGCGATCGTGCCGGGGCCGGCCTTGGTCACGATCAGGTCCGACTCGGCCATCAGCTCCGGCACCTTATCGGTGAAACCGAGGACCGTCATCTTAAAAGAAAATTTCCGCGCTTTCAGCTGCGTTTCCAGTTTTTTGTTCCGCCCGGCAATGACGATCAACCGGCCCTTGAAGCCGGTCCGCTCGAACTCCTCGATGATCTCCGCCATCCCGCCGGCCCCCTCGCCGCCCCCCATCAGGAGGATCGTGAACAGGCCTCTGGCCTTGCTCTTCACCTTCGCTTCCGCTTTGACCATGAACTTCGGGTCGATCGGCATGCCGATGACCTTGATCTTCCGCTCCGGCATCCCGTATTTGATCGCCATCTTCTTCGCGGCCGGGGTGGCGACGATGCAGCGGTCGACGTCGGCGGTGACCCAGGCGCGGTGGAGCGTGACCGGATCGGTAATGACGACGATAAAGGGGATGCTGAGGCCGGACTCGCGGATCGCCTTGACCGTTAAATGGTTGACCAGCGGGTGGACCGAAACGATCGCGTCCGGCCGCTTCTCCAGGATCATTTTTTTCAGCTCTTTCAGGATGAACGGCCGGGAAAGTTTTTCCAGCTGTTCCAGTTTGCGCTCGTCGTCGAGCCAGTAATACAGCTGGCCCCACAGTTTGGGCGAATATTTGATGACCGGCGCGTACATCTTGGCGAATATGTTGAGGAACCCGGAGCAAGCGGCAAAAACGTCGACCATCTCCTGGTGCGGGCCGTCCTTTTTCAGCTGCTCGACCGCCCGCATGACGGCGGCGGCCGCCGAACGGTGCCCGCCGCCGGTGTCGGAAAAGAGATAGAGGATTTTCTTTTTCATGTCGCCAATTATAGCACTTGCAACCTCGTTAGCCAAAGGGTAAAATGCGCTCAAGTCCCGCTGAGGAGGAGAAAATGACCCTGCGCCGCAAGGTAATGCTGATCGTCAGTCTCGGCCTGCTCGTGTCGATCGCGCTTATTTTCCTGGCCACCCATTATTTTCTCCTGACCAACGCTCTGCGCAACGAGCGGCAGGCCGTGATCCTCGACGTCAAAAGGGCGGAGATCGCGATCAACGGCCGCCTTAACGAACTGATCCGCATTACCGCCGATTATTCCCACTGGGACGACACCTACCAATATATCAGCGACCGGAATGAGAAATACATCAAGAACAACATGACCGATTCCACTTTCACCAACCTCAAGGTCAGCTTATTTGTTCTCCTGGACCGCGATCAGCGGATCGTTTTCGCCAAATGTTTTGACCTGGATAAGGCGGAAGCCGTGCCCGTACCGTCCGATCTGGCCGCGCACCTGCGGCCGGGGCACCCGATCATGGATTTGCCCGATCCGCAAGGAGCCAATAAAGGGGTTCTCTTGCTGAAAACCGGGCCGCTACTGCTGGCCGCCGTGCCGATCCTGACCAGCGAACTGAAAGGGCCGGCCAACGGGACCTTGATCGTCGGCCGTTTCCTGGACAAGGCGCTTTTATTACAATTCATCAACCAGATCCAGGTGAACATGCACCTCCTGCCGGTCCGGGAAGATTCCCTCGCTGCCCTGGAAGGCGGCGCTTTAAAGCAACTGCAGCTCGGCCAATACCAGATCAGGCCGCAAAGCGGCAACCTGGTCGCCGGGTATTCCCTGTATCCCGACCTGCACGGCAAACCGGCCTTGCTGATCCAGGTCGACGCCCCGCGCGACATCTACCGGCAGGGCCAGCAAACGATCATCGCTTTCGCCGTCATGATCATGGTGATCGGCCTGCTGATCATTGTCTTTTCCCTGCTGATCCTGGAAAGGATCATCCTTGCCCCGCTCGCCACGCTCAGCGGCGAAGTTGTCAAGATCAGCCGGCGGGGCGATCCGACCACTCGCCTGAAAGCATCCGGCAACGACGAGCTGGCGGTCCTGGCCCGGCAGATCAACGAAGCGCTGGACGCGGTCAATCTCGCCGAGAAAAAACAGGGGGAAAGCGAGAATAAATTCGAGAAACTCTTCGCTTCGATCCCGGAGGCGATCTATCTGGAAAAGCTCGACGGGACGATCGTCGACTGCAATCCGGCCGCCGCGCAGATGACCGGCTACGCCCGGGAGGAACTGCTTCACCTGAAGTCGTACGACTTGGTGCCGCCCGAAGTAGCCAGGGGATTCCCCCGCCTGGTCGAGCAAACCTTGGTCAGCGGGAGCTTCTTCGTGGAAGGGGCCAATAAACGGAAGAACGGCGAGATATTTCCGGTCGAGGTCGGCACCAAACTGCTGGAGCTGGGCGGCGAAAAAATGGTCCTGGTAATGATCCGCGACATCTCCGAACAGAAACAGACCGCGGAAAAAATGCGGCAGCAGATCAAGGAACTGGAGGACTTCCAGCACACCGTGGTCGGCCGCGAGCTGAAGATGATCGAGCTGGAAAAAGAGATCGACACGCTCCGGGTAGAATTGGGTCGGTTGCCCAAATACCAATAGGGGGAAAAGGGAATGACGACCAGGGAAGAGATTCAGCAGCTCAGCCAGACCGCCGGCCAGGTCCGGGGCGCCACTCTGCAGACCGACCGGGAATACGTCAAACGGCACTTCGGCCCGGACACGCTGAAAAAAGTCGAGGCCCGGCTCAAGGACTGGGGCACGCCGATCGACTACGAAAAGATCGACGCCATGACCTGGTACCCGGCCGGGCTGCGGCCGATCTCCCTCCTGGCGATCAAGGAAGTTTTGGGCTTTGACGACGACCAGATCAAGGCGATGGGCAGGGAAGCGCCCAAATACTCGTTCCTGGTCAAATTACTGATGAAGTTCTTCCTGTCGCTCTCCCAAACTTTCCGCAACGCCCCGGTCTACTGGAAAAAGCACTGGACGATCGGGGAACTCGAACTGGTCAGCTTCGACGAGAAAGCGAAAATCCTGGTCCTGCGGTTGAAAGGTTTGAAGCTGCATCCGATCATCTGTAAGTATGAAGAGGGCTACTTTATCGGGATCAGCAGTTTTGTGGTCAAGACCACGCGGATCGAAGAATCCCAGTGTTCTTTCCAGGGAGCGCCTTTCCACGAATACAAGATCTATTGGGAATAAAATGAACGAGCAAAGCGAAGCGAACAGCGAGGCGCAATCGGAGATCACCGAGCTCGAACATTACATCGAGGACCTCTGGAAATTCTTCCCCACCCCCCTGGCCTACGCTAACCCGCTCGGCATCATCATGGACGCCGACCAGGCGCTCCTCGACCTGTTCGGCTACTCCAAGGAAGAGTTGATCGGCCGTTCTTTCTACGAGCTGTCGCCCGCTCCGGAGGAGCTAAAAAAGCTCATCAAGCTGACCCTGTCGCAAGGCCTGGTCGTTGACCAGGAGATCGGCCTGACCGATAAGGCCGGCGCCCTTTTTCAGGCGAATATCTCGGCCATGGCCCGGAAAAACGCCGAAAACGACATTTTCGGCCTCTTTGTCTCGATCATCGACCTCTCGCGGAGCAAACGGGCCCAGCGGCAGCTGGAGATCCTGAACCGGATCGTCCTGCTCGGCAACAAAGTTTCTTCGCCCGACGCCCTCCTGGCGGAAGCGATGACGATGGTCTTGAAACTGATGCGGTTTGACGGCGGCGGCGCTTACCTGGTCGATCCGGACGGCAAGCAAGCGACGCTCCGCTGCTCCAGCGGCCTGCCGGCCGAATTCGTCAGCGAGGTCCGCCTGGTCAACCTCAACGAGCCTTCTTATGCCGCGGTCCTGGTCAAAGGAGTACCGCTCTTCCAGGACCAATACGCCTTGCTGCGCGCCGAGCGCGCCAAGAAATACGGGTTTACCTCCATCGCCAGCGTTCCGCTCTGGGCCGGCGGGAAAGTTTCCGGCTCCCTGAACATCGTCAATCGCGCCCAGCACGCTTTCTCGTCCGAGGAAAAAGAGCTGCTGCTGGCAATCGCCCGCGAACTGAGCGGCATTTTGACCCGGCTGCTGGCGGAAGAGGCGGTCAGGACCAGGGCGGCCGAGCTGGAAAAAATGAACCGCTTCATGATCGGCCGGGAGGTCGACATGATCGAGCTGAAAAAAGAGGTCAACGGCCTGTTGGGCGAAATGGGCAGAAAGTCGAAATACCGAACATGAACGATCAGTTGGCACAAAAAGCAAGGTCCTATCTGGTTTTCAAATGGGTCGCGCTGGCGGCCATTTTGTCGGCAGAAACATTTCTGCTCGCGATCGGGACCCTGCTGTTCGCCAGGTTCTACGTCATTTGCTACGCGCTCCTGTTTTCCGTTCTCTTGACGCTGGCCCTGGAACGGCAGTCGCGCCGCCAAATCTTCCAGCTCCCGCTCCTGCACGCGATCTTCATCTCCGACCTGCTGTTGACCTTTTTTCTCCTGTACCTGAACGGCGGGGCGGAAAATCCCTGGTGGTTCTTGCCGGTGATCTTGATATTTTTGGCCGGATACATCTTCAACCTGCGGACCGCGGTCATTTACGCCGCCTTCGCCTCCTTGTCGGCAAGCCTGATCGTCGGGCTCGACTATTACGGCGTGATCCCCCATTTTAATTTTTTCCGTTACCCTCATTATTATTGGCAATTCTGGAGAGACAGTCTCTATTTAACCTCCCTGCTCGCCGGCATTTTCCTTTTTAATTTTTTAAGCGCGATAATCAGCGGCAATTTGAGCCGGATCATGAAAAACAACATCGCGGAAACGATGCGGTTGCTTAAAGAATCCGAAGCGAGCCGGGACGAGTCCGAAAAAGCGCGCAAAGCGCTGATCAATCTGATGGATGATCTGGATCGGGCCAAAGGCGACCTGGAGATCAAGGTCAAAGAGCGGACCACCGAGCTGGAACTGGCCAAGTCCGAGCTGGAAGTTAAGGTCAAAGAGCGGACCGCCGACCTGGAGGAAAGCCGCAAGGCTATCCTCCACATGATGAAGAACTTGAAAGACGATATCGCCAAGCTCCAGGTGCTGGACCAGATGAAGACCGAGTTCCTCTCTATGGTCTCGCACGAGCTGCGGACGCCGCTGACGCCGATCAAGGGGTATCTTTCCCTGCTGAGCTCCGGCAAGATGGGCGAGCTCAACGAACTGCAGCGCAAGGCGATCGACGTCCTGACCCGCCAGAGCGAACACCTCCATTCGCTGATCGACAGCATCCTCGACCTGTCGCGCATCGAACTGGGCAAAAAGATCCCCCTCAGCAAGGAACCGCTCTCGATCCGGACGGTGGTCGAGGAGACGGTCGACGCCATGAAGATCCAGGCGGACGAAAAACAGATCGCGATCGTGACGCAGATCGAACCCGACCTGCCGACCATCGCCGGCGACGTCATCAAGCTCAAGCGGGTGTTGTCCAACCTGGTCGGCAACGCCCTGAAGTTCTGTCCCGAGCACGGCACGATCACGATCCGCACGCTGAAGGAAGACTCCACGCTCCGCGTCGAAGTGCTCGATAACGGCTCCGGCATCTCGGCCGATAATCTGGCGCGCGTTTTTGAGAAGTTCTACCAGGTGGACAGCTCGGTCACCCGGGCGGCCGGCGGCATGGGGATGGGGCTGCCGATCGCCAAGGAACTGGTCGAGCTGCACGGCGGCCGCATCTGGCTGGAATCGGCAGGTTTGGGCAAAGGGACCAGGGCGGTTTTCACTCTTCCTGTGCTATAATACGAGGTGTAAACATGGCAAAGAAAGTTTTGATCGTTGAAGATTATCCGGCAACTTCCAAAATGATCGCTGAGATCCTGGAAATGGAAGGCTATCAGGCGGTGATCGCCGCCGACGGCCTGCTGGGCGTGGAAAAGGCGCTCTCGGAAAAGCCCGACCTGATCCTGCTCGACATCATGCTCCCCGGCATCGACGGGCTGGAGGTCTGCAGCCGGCTCCGCGCCAACGAGCAGACCAAGGACATCCCGGTCATCATGGTCTCGGTCAAAGCTTCGGACGAAGACGTTAAAACGGGGTTAGGCAAAGGGGCGAACGGTTATATCTCCAAGCCGTTCGATCCGTTCAAGCTGCTCGAGGTCGTCAAGAAACATCTCGGTACCACTTAAGGGTTTGCTTTAAACCTTGCTTCACGCCGCATTGCGGCTTCCAGCCCAGTTCTTTCTTGATCTTCCGGCTGCTCAGCACGCTCCGGAAAAGCTCTCCCGCCCTGGCCGGGGCATAGACAACGTCGCCCGGGAACTTCAGCAGCTCCTTGAGCACGGCGAACAACTGGTTGACCGAGGTCCCCTTCCCTGTCCCAATGTTATACGTTTCACCCATCCCCTTTTCCAGGACCAACAGGTTAGCGGCCGCCACGTCGCCGACATAGACGTAATCGCGCAGCTGCGCGCCGTCGCCGAAAATGGTCGGCGTTTCCCCTTTGAGCATTTTACCGCAAAAGATGGCGATCACCCCGGCCTCGCCAAGCGGGTCCTGCCGCGGGCCGAAGACGTTACCGTAGCGCAGCACCGTGTAGTTCAGCCCGTGATTGACCTTATAAGCGTAGAGGTACATCTCGACCGACCGTTTGGTGATGGCATAGGGCGAGATCGGCTCCTGCGGATGTTTTTCGTCGGCCCCCGCCTTTTTCTCGACCTCGCCGTAGATCGCGCCGCCGGTCGAGGCGAAGACGATCTTCTTGACCTTGGCCTGGACGGCCGCTTGCAGCAGATTCAACGTCCCCAGTTCATTGACCCGGGCGTTATAGATCGGGTCGCTGACCGATTTGCGGACATCGATCTGCGCCGCGTGGTGGTTGATGATCTCGGGAGCGTAGTCGGCCACGATCTTGGCCAGTTCGGGAGCGGTCAGGTCGGCCTGGAAAAATTTGGCCCGGGGGTTGAGGTTCTCTTTTTTGCCGGTCGAGAGGTTATCGACGATCGCGACCTCGTGGCCGGCCGCGACGTAGGCGTCGACCACGTTCGAGCCGATAAAACCGGCCCCGCCGGTGACCAGGATCCTCATTTCTTCTTGGCGAGCGCTTCCTGATAAAGGCCGACGACCTGTTTGACGATCGTCTTCCAGTTATACTTGGTCTCGACCAATTCCCGGCCGCGCTTGCCCATCGCCTTGGCCTTTTCCGGGTCGGAGAGCAGCTGGATGATGGCGTTGGCCAGCGCTTCGGGGTTCTGCTTCGGCACCAGTAAACCTGACTTTCCAACTTCCATCACCGCGTTCGGCCCCGGGATGTCGGAAGAGATGACCGCCGTGTAGTTCGCCATCGCCTCGAGCTGGACGATGCCGAACGCTTCCAGCCGGTTGATCGACGGAAAAACGTAGGCGATCGAGGTGTAATAAAGCTCGATCAGCTTTTCGAACGTCGCCGTGCCGAGGAAGGTGATGGACTGGCCGATGTTGAACTGGGTGACCAGGTCGAGGATGTGGGCTTTCTCCTCCCCATCCCCGCAGATGATCAGTTTGGTGTCGGGGAATTTGGCCAGGACCTGCGGCATCGCCTTGACCAGGTAGTCGCACCCTTTGTTCCCCGCCAGGCGGCCGAGGAACAGGAGCTGGCGCGGGTTCTTCTTGTCCAGCGTCATGCCGATCTTCTTTTGCGTCTCATCGACCTTCTCGTAGAAGTAGCCGATCGGAATGGAGCGGCGCGGCAGGTATTTCAGGACCGGCGAGGTCTCGGCGTAAGTTTCGGTCGTATTGTAGACGATGTCCGCTTTCTTCAGCAGCGTCCGGGCGTAAAGGTTGTTCGCCCCTTCGAACGCCGGCACCAGCCATTGCGGGACCGGGACGCCGAAATATTTTTCCGACACGGTCACGTCGCAATGATAAGTGACGATCAGCGGCTGTTTGATCTTGCCGGCCACCGAGCGGAGGAAGCTGAAGGCCGGGACGTGGACGTGGACGATATCGTACCCCTCCAACATTTTCAGGTTGAACTGGCCGAAGCTGGTCGGCAGGTAGCTGAACAGGTCGACCGCGTCGAGCCGGATCACCTTGATCCCTTCGGGCAGGGTCTCGTGGGCCGGGGCGTTCTTCGCTTTCGGCAGGTTATTGGTGATCACCGTCACCTCGTGCCCTTCCTGGATCATCGCCGTCGCCAGGTCGCGGACGTACTTTTCGGTGCCGCCGGTGTGGGGATAGAAATACGGGGAAAGCATCACGATCTTCATGTCAGTTTCCTCCTTGTTTCAAGCTTCGCCGAGAGCCGCTGGACCAGCGCGGTCCAGCGATCGAGCCAGAAATATTTATCCAGCCCGTTCGCGAACGATGGTAACATATACGGCCAGCGCATGCAAGAAGAACAGACGTCGGCCTTCCCCTGCGCTCCGCCCTGGTTATCGTAACAGGGGGAAACGGTCCGGCCGTCCGGCAGCAGGGTGACCGTCGTCTCCGCGGCGCGGCAGCGCGGCAAGTAGACCCGGTTGCCGCCGCTCCGGACGAACTCCAGCAGCGCGTAGTTGACCAACACGTGGCGCCGCCGGGCGTAATATTTGATGTGGTCGATCGTGGCCGACTCAAAGCCCTGCGTCCCGTTAAAATCGTAGACCGGGTTCAAGTTCAGGTACACTTTGATCTTCCCCGCCAGTTCGACCATCTCCGGCAGGAACCGGATGTTGTCGCGGGTCAAAGTGTAATTGACGATCGGCTGCTGGCCCAGGGTCCTCGCGTATTCGAGCGCCGCCAGGACGGTATGGAAACATTCTACGCCGCGGCTCCGGTCGTGTTCCGCCGCGACCGGGTAATCAAGGGAAAAGAACAGCTTATCCACCAGGCCGGCCAATGCCCGCCCCTTTTCCGGATAGAGGATCCCGTTGGTCGTCAGCTCAACGCTAAAGCCGAGCTCCTTGGCCAGCTTCAACAACTCCGGCAAGTCTTCCCTGAGCAGCGGTTCGCCGCCGGTAATGTTGAGCGTCTTAACGCCCTTGGCGCGGATCTCTTTAAGCTTCCCCCCTATTTCCCCAGCCCCCAATTCCTTAGGCCCCTCAGTCCCTTCCCTAGTGTACTGGTTCTCCAGAACGCGCCAGTGCGGGCAGAACTCGCAGGTGTCGTTGCAGCGGAGGGTAACGTAATAGTGGCAAACGCTCGGCGTCATACTGTTTTAAATTTAGGAAGGAACAGGCCCGCCACGCCCATCGCCAAGACCATCCAGCCAAGGAGCTGGATGGCGAACAAAATGCCCCAGACGTCGGCCGCGATGCCGAACAGGACGACCGGCAGGGTGAAAGCGGAGTTGACCAGCATGTTCTGCAGGCCAAATACCCGCCCCCGGATCTCCCGGGGCACATTATGCTGCAAGATGGTCTGGATGCTGGAAGTGATGTAAATATTACCGAGGCCGAGCAGCATGATCAGGAACAGCGCCAGGCGCAGGTCGTGGACGAAAGCCAGCCAGATCAGGAGCGCGCCGGAACCGAGAAAGCTGCCGACCACGATCGTCCCCATTTTCAGGTAATGGCGGATCGTCTCCAGCGTCACCATCCCGATCAGCATGCCGATGCCGACCGCGATGATCAGGTAGCCGAAGTTCTGCGCGCCGATTTTCAGGATCTCGCTGGAATAGGAGATCGCCAGGACCGATAACGTAGCGATCGCCGCGGCGGAGACGAACAGCTTGTAAAGCGAGTAGCGGACGATCTGGTTGCGCCGGATGAACTCAAAACCGAGCAGGATATCGGCCCAGATCTCCTTGCGGGTCTTGGTCGGCTCGTGCGGCTTGAGCGGGATCAGCACGATCGCCACCGCGGAAAAGAAATAAAGAGTAGCGGCAATGATAAAGGTCGTCTTTTCGCCGAACAGGTTGACGATCGGCGCTCCCAGTCCAAGCCCGACGACCGAAGACGCCATCCAGGTGATCATGAAGAGCGAATTGGCGACGATCAGGTTGTTCTTTTCCACCAGGTCGGGGATCGAGGAACTCTCGGCCGGCGCGAAGAACTGCGCAGCCGTGTAGATCAGTAAGCTGACCAGGAAGATCCAGAGAAGCGATTTGGCGATCAGCGGGATCAATAATAGGATTAACAGGCCGCGGACCACGTCGCTCACCACCAGTATCCCTTTCCGGTCGAGCTTATCGACCAGCACGCCGGCCCAGGGAGCGACCAGGACCGACGGGATCCCGAAGGCCAAAAGCGGCAGAGAAACTCCCAGGTTGGAGCGGGTCGATTGGTAAACGATGATCATCAGAACATAAACGAAGATCCGGTCGGCCAACTGCGAAGTTAGCTGGCCGAGCCAGAGGAGCATGAAGCCGAGGTTGGAAAAAACGGCGCCAAAGCTCTTTACCATTTGGTCAAGTCTACTCCCATATGCTCGCTCAGGCAATACTTCGGCTCCACTCCTTCGCGGTAGATCCCTTCCCGCCGCATGAACGCCTTTTCGAAGCGGAGCTCGACGGTGCGCGGGTCTTTCCCCTGTTTCAGGGCGGTCAAACCTTTGAGCAGCAGGTCGAACAGTTCCGGGTTGTGCTGCCCTTCCGACGTGCCGGAGTCGACCAGCTTCAGGAAATAGAGGCCGATCAGCAGGGTGGCCGGATTATCGCGCACGCTCTGGAAGGACTCGATCACCTCGCACTGGGAGACGATGTCGATCGACTTCCCCTGGGCGACGTAGTAATCGGCGTAAGTAAAGCTCTCGACCCGGCCGCCAAAGCGGGACGGCACCCGCCGCGCCCCTTTGGCCAGCACCCGGATCTTTCCCCGCTCCTGCGAAAAGATCGTTACCATCTTGTCCGCTTCGGCGAACGGGGCGGACTTGATGCTGATCGCCCGGGTCTTGAAAGGGGGCATGTCAGCGCAGCCTCAGGTCGCGCCGGATCTTGTTGATCGCCCGGTGGGCGGCGATCTCGCCGGCGGTGATCAGTTTTTTCGCCTTATGGAAATCGAGGTGCCAGATGTCCTCTTCCATGTCGAGCTCGATCAGGGCGTCGGCCCGGTGAGCCTCCTCGGCGCTCAACCGCTTCAGGATCATGTCGAGCGAACGGCCGAGCATCTGCAGCGGATCGGCCGGGACCGCTTTGACCGTGCGGGACGGCACCGCGTCGGAAGCGATGATGTACTGCGCTCCCAGCTCCCGGGCGGAATCGACCGGGACGTTACCGGCAATGCCGCCGTCGATCAAATGCTTGCCGTGGAATTCCTCGGGGGCGAAAAAGCCGGGGAAGGTGGCGCTGGCGGCGACCGCTTTGGCGATCCGCCCTTCCCTGATAACCACCCGGTTGCCGGTCCGCAGATCGGTCGCCACCGTCGCGAACGGGATCTTCAGGTCGGAAAAGCGGTAATCGCCGATGTATTTGACGACGAATTCCTCGATCGCTTCAGCGGAAGCTAAACCGGGCCGGAAAAAAGCGAACTTGAAGAATTCCCCCCACTTGATCCGGAGGACGATCTCTTCGATCATCTGCTGTTCCAGCCCGGCGGCCAGCGCCGCGCCGACCAGGCTGCCGGACGAGGTCCCTACGATCAGGTCGATCGGCACGCCGGCTTCCTTGAGGGTCCTGATCACGCCGACATGCGCGATCCCGCGGGCGACGCCGCCCCCCAGGACCAGACCGACCGATTTCTTCTTAAAAAGCCACCAGACCATTGCTTGATTACATAGTAGCAGACCGAAATTGCTCTTGCAACCGAACGGCCGTTTTGCTAAAATTAAGCCCGGTATGAAAACATACCCCCCCGACAAGATTCGCAATGTTGCAGTCATCGGGTCCGGCGGAACCGGCAAGTCCTCCCTATGCGAAACCATCCTTTTTAAAGCCGGCGCTTTGCCCCGTCTAGGCAAGGTCGACGACGGCACCAGCGCCAGCGACCACGACGCCGAAGAGCTCCGCCGCAAGATCAGCATCCACGCCTCGCTCCTGCCGCTCGAGTTCGACGAGCACAAGATCAACCTGCTCGACACGCCCGGCTATATCGATTTCGTCGGCGAAGGGTTCGCCGCCCTCAGCGTGGTGGAGGGGGCGATCGTCGTCGTCGACGGCGTCTCCGGCGTCGGCGTCGGCCTTGACCCCCTCTGGCAGGAAGCCACCCGGCGCAACATCCCGAAAGTGATCGTCATCAACAAGCTGGACAAGAACCAGGCCGATTTCGCCGCCCGGGTCGAAGAGGTCCGCGCCAAGCTCGGCAAACAGTGCGTGCCGGTCCAGATGCCGGTCGGGCGGGAAGCGGCTTTTTCCGGCGTTTTTAACCTCCTCAAGCCGGACGGCGTCCCGGCTGAACTCGAATCCGAATATAGCGCCTTTCGCGAGATGTTGATCGAAGGGACCGCCGAGGTCGACGACACGATCCTCAACGAATACCTGGACAACAAACCGATCAGCGAAGAGGAGATCATCGCCGCCATCCACGCCGGGATCGAAGAGAACAAGATCACCCCGATCCTCTGCACCTCGGCCACCAAGGAGATCGGGATCAAGGAGCTGCTCGACGAGATCGATTACTTCCTCCCCGACGCGAACCACCACCACCCGGCCGGCGGCGGCGCCCTGCGCGCTTTCGTTTTCAAGACGATGCTCGAGCCGCACGTCGGCGAATTGAGCTTTATCCGGGTCTACGACGGCGAGATCAAGCCTTCTTCGTCGATCCTGAACATCACCAAGGGGAAAGAGGAGCGCGTCGGCCAGGTCGCCACCCTGCGGGGGAAGACCCGGGTGGACCTCGCCTCCGCCGGCCCCGGCGACATTTGCGTCCTCCCCAAGCTTAAATTGACCCATACCGGCGACACTTTGGGCGATAAGGGAGCGGTGCCGCTGCCGGCCGTCGTTTACCCGGAGCCGGTCGTCTCCCTCTCCGTCCGGCCCAAGAGCAAGGCCGACCAGGAAAAAATGGCCCTCGGTTTTTCCGCTTTCATGAACGAGGACCCGACCTTCAAGATGCATTACGACCCGGAGACCAGGGAGAGCGTGATCTATGGCATCGGCGACGTTCACCTGGAGATCATGCTCCACCGGCTCAAGGAGCGCTACGGCGTCGAGGTCGAGACCGGCGCGCCGCGCGTCCCCTACAAGGAGACGATCCGCGGCAAGGCCAAAGGCCAGGGCAAATATAAGAAGCAGACCGGCGGCCGCGGCCAGTACGGCGACACCTGGATCGAGATCGAACCGCTCCCCGAAGGAAAAGGTTTCGAGTTCGTCGACCGGATCGTCGGCGGCGCCATCCCCAAGAACTACATCCCGTCGGTGGAAAAAGGGATCCGCGAGGCGATGCAGCACGGGGTGATCGCCGGTTACCCGGTGGTCGATCTCAAGGTCACCCTCTACGACGGCTCCTACCACGAGGTCGACTCCTCGGACCTCGCCTTCCAGATCGCCGCCTCGATGGGCTTTAAAAAAGTCTTCACCGAAGCGCGGCCGGCCATCATGGAACCGATCGTCGACATCACCGTTTACGCCCCGCCCGAGTTCATCGGCGACGTGACCGGCGACCTGAACAAGCGCCGCGGCCGGATCACCACGATCGAGACCGACAAGGTCGCGGCCAAGGTCCCGCTCGGCGAGCTGACCAAATACGCCACCGACCTGCGCTCCTTTACCCACGGACGCGGCAGCTACAGCTTCAAGTTTTCCCACTATGAACAGGTGCCGCCACCGACCCAGGAAAAGCTGATGGCGGTCTATACCAAATTAAAGGAGGAAGGAGGACTCCACGAAAAGCAGTAAAACGGGAGGTGTTTTCCATGCGCGTAAGTGAATGCGGCCGGGAAATGATCTTGTCCTACACTGTCAATGTGACCCGCCCCGAAGAAAGAAAGCAGCTTGATACCCTAGGCAACGCGATCGCCACCCAGAAAGGCCTCAAATACGAAGGCTACAACGTCTCGACCATCGAACCTTACACGATCGAGAAAGCTAAAGCGGTCCTATATTTTAACTAGGGTCGCGCCAAAGATCCCTTCGAGCTTGGTGAATTCATTGAGGACCTTGTCCGACAGGGAGTTGTCCACGTTCAGGACCATGACCGCCTTTTCGCCAACTTTGACCCGGCCGACATCCATCGCGGCAATATTGATGTTATGCTGACCGAGAAAGGTCCCGACCTTGCCGATCATCCCCGGCTTGTCGATGTTCTGTAAGATGACCATGTAGCCCTCCGGCACCGCGTCGACCCGGAAGCCGTCGATCATCACCAGCCGGTCCCCGACGCCGGTAAAGACCGTCCCGCCGATCGTCCTGGTCTCCTTTTCGGTCACCACTTTCAGGGTTATTAGACTGGCAAAATCCTTGGTATCCTGGCTCTTGCTTTCCACGATCTCGATCCCCCGCTCTTTCGCCACGAACGGCGCATTGACGAAATTGACCTTAACGTCGAGCATCGGGGTCAATAAGCCTTTCAGCACGACGGTCGTGAGCGGCGACACGTTGTTTTCCGCCACTTCGCCGGCGTATTCCACTTCCACCTTGGTGACCGCCCCTTTCACGATCTGCGCGGCCAGGGCGCCGAGCTTTTCCGCGATCCCCATGTACGGCCGGACCGGCGCGATCAGCTCCGGTTTCATCGACGGGATATTGACGGCGGAGCGGGCGGCTCCGCCTTTAAGCACTTCGACGATCTGCTCGGCGACGTCGATCGCCACGTTGACCTGGGCTTCGACCGTGGAGGCGCCCAAGTGCGGCGTCACGATGATATTGTCCAGCTCGAACAACGGGCTGCTTTCGGTCGGTTCTTTCTCAAAGACGTCGAGCGCGGCGGCCTTGACCTGGCCGCTTTTCAGCGCTGCGTAAAGGTCCTGTTCGTTAATGATCCCGCCGCGGGCGACGTTGACCAGCCGGACCCCTTTTTTCATCTTGGCGATCGTGGCCGCGTTGATCAGCCCGGCGGTCTCTTTTGATTTGGGGATATGGAAAGTGATAAAGTCCGACTCCTTAATGACGTCGTCAAAGCTTTTGAGTTCCACGCCCAGGCCCTTGGCGTAATCGGCGTTGACGAACGGATCGGAGCCGATCACCCTCATCCCCATGCCGAGGGCGTAAGAGGCGACCCGCCGGCCGATCTTGCCGAGGCCGACGACCCCCAGGGTCTTGTTCAGCACTTCAACCCCTTTGAACGATTTCTTGTCCCAGACCCCGGCCTTGAGCTTGCCGTGGGCTTGCGGGATCGAGCGGGTCATGGAGAGGAGCATCGCCCAGGTGTGTTCAGCGGCAGCGACGGTATTTCCTTCCGGCGAATTGACGACGATCACGCCGTTCTTGGTCGCGGTCGGCAGGTCGATATTGTCGACCCCCACCCCGGCCCGGCCGATGATTTTCAGGTTCTTCCCCGCTTCGATGATCTTGGGAGTCGCCTTGGTCTCGGAGCGGACGATCAGCGCGTCGTATTGCGGAATGATCTTGATCAGTTCTTCTTCGCTTAAACCGGCTTTTGCGTCAACTTCGATCCCGGCATCACGCAGGATCTTTAACCCTTCCTCGGCGCATTTGTCCATGGCTAATACTTTCATGAAAACACCTCTTTCTATCTTAATTATATCAAAAATAACCACGAAGGGCACTAAGGGCACTAAGAAACACTAAGAAGTCAATAATCGATGCGTAGCAAGCAGAGGCCTTGGGCGGTGGCAGTTTTCCCGGCCGTCCGACGGTCCTTGGCTGCTAACATCCGCTTCATTTCTTCCGGCTTCCTCCGCCCTAGCCCGACTTCCACCAGGGTGCCGACCAGGTTGCGGACCATCTTATATAAAAAGCCGTTCCCTTTCACCCGGAGGCTGATCAGGGAAACCGTGAGGCTGGAACTAATGACAAATGTCAAATGACCAATGACCAATGAATGTATTGTCCGGACAAAATTGGTATCGTCAGAATTAGCGGCGCAGAAGGAGGAGAAGTCGTGTTTGCCAACCAGGTATTTAACGGCTTTCTTCATCGTCGCGAGGTTTAACTTAGGTTTAACGTGCCAGGCCAAATAACGTAAATGAGGCGGCATGACCGGGCCGTTGTAAATGAGGTATTCGTATTCCTTCCCTTTCGCCCCGTACCGGGCATGGAAAGACTTCGGCTTCGCTTCCGCCTTAATGACCCTGATGTCAGCCGGTAAAACGCCGTTCAAGGCGACCGGAAGCTTATCTAAGGGGATAGTAAAAGGCGGTTGATAGCTGATGACCTGACCGAGCGCGTGAACGCCGGCATCGGTCCGGGAAGCGGTAATAAAGGGGATTTGTCGTTTATACAGCGTCTTGAGGGCTTTGGCCAGTTCGGCGCGGATCGTCCTTTGTCCCGGCTGCAGCTCCAGACCGGCAAACCCGGTCCCGTCGTACTGGAGCGTTAACTTGACATTCGGCAAGGGAACTTAAAGCATCTCCATCGCCGCTTTGACGCCGGCGCCGAAATTGATCTTGGCCCCCAGCCGCTTGAAGAGGACCTCGACCGCCGCCCAGGCCCCGATAATATCGAGCGAATCGATATAGCCGAGATGGCCGATCCGGAAGATCTTCCCCTTCAGCTCGCCCTGCCCCGGAGCGACTTCGACGTTGAACTCGTCGCGCATCGCCGCGCGGACCGCTTCGCCATCGACCCCATCGGGCGGGCAGATCGCGGTGACCGCCGGAGAAGCGTGCGAATCGTCGGCCAGCAGTTTAAGGCCGAGCGCCCTGGCCGCCGTCCGGATCAGGTCGCGGTTGAATTTGTGCCGGGCGAAAACGTTTTCCCTACCTTCTTCTTTGAGCATCTTCAGCCCTTCGGCCATGCCGAAGATCAGCGACTCGGGCGGCGTGGTGTAAGTGTGCCCCTTGGGGGCTTCCGCTTTCATCAACGCCCAGTCCCAGTAATGCTTGGCGCACTTCGAGGTTTCGTGGGCTTTCCAGGCGCGGGCCGAGATCGAAACGGCGGAAACACCGGGCGGCACCATGAATGCCTTTTGCGAGCCGGAGACGACAACGTCCAGCTCCCACTCGTCGGTCTTGAGCGGGGCGGCCATCATCCCGGAAACGGCATCCACCATGACCAGCGCGTCGGGCTGGAGCCGGCGGACGGTCTTGGCTAAAGTCTCAACGTCGTTCAGGACGCCGGTCGAGGTCTCGTTCTGCTGCATGAAGACCGCTTTGACCGGTCCCTTTTTCAGTTCCGCTTCCAGGACCTTGGGGTCAGCGGCCTGGCCGCGCTCGAATTTGACGTCGTTGACGTCCGCGCCGTACGCCTTGCAGATCTTGGCCCAGCGCGAGCCGAAATTACCGATATTGAGAACGATCACCTTGTCGCCCGGCGACAGGACGTTGACCACGGCGGCTTCCATGCCGCCGGTCCCGGACGAAGGATAGATAAAGATGTCGTTCTTGGTCTCGTAGGCCCACTTGAGGTCGGCCATGACGTCCTTCATCACGGCGGAGAACAGCGGGCCGCGGTGGCCGATCATGTCGTGGTTCATCGCCGCCAGGACGCGGGTCGGGATCGGCGTGGGGCCCGGGATCATTAAATTGTATTTGATCAGCTTTCTCGCCATCTTAGTCGTCTCTCCTCCAATCTACTTCGACATATTTTTCGCCTTTGAGGAATTTGTATTCGTGTTTGCCCTGATAAGCGTGGGACAGCGCCTTGCCGATGTGCAGGGCCAGGTTGTGATCGGAGATCGCGGCCACGATCCCGCCGTCGGCCTTATCGATGCTGACGACCTTATGGCCGGGGTTCTTCTGCTCCGCCAGATTCCCCTCGTGCTTGATCAAATTGACGATCTCGTTCTCGTGGTCCAGCAGGAACTTGCCGGAGATCCGGAGGATGCCTCCCTCTTCGACCTTCTTGGGGTCCATGAACCCTTCGTAATGCCTTTCCACTTTCATTGGTTTTACCTCTTCGAATACTGGAAGCCGCGACGGGCGCGCTTGCGGCCGTACTTCTTCCGTTCTTTGGTCCGCGGATCGCGGGTCATGAGCCCTTCCCGCTTCAGGAGCGTCTTGAGCTCCGGGTTCAGCTTGATCAGCGCCCGGGCGATGCCGAGCCCGACCGCGGTCGCCTGGGCGGCGATGCCGCCGCTGTACGCCTCCGCGATGATGTCGTATTGGCCGGCGACCTGCGCGACCGTCAACGGACGGCTGGCGTTATGTTCCAGGACCCGGCGGCCGGAGAAATACTGGCTCAGCGGCTTGTCGTTGACCGTGACCTTGCCGGTCCCGGGGACCAGCCAGACCTTGGCGATCGCTTCCTTGCGCCGGCCGGTGCCGTAGAATTTGGGCCCGGGCAGTTTGGCCTTTTTCGGTTTGGCAACATAGGTCGGCTTGACCGGGGCCGCAACGGCTTCCGGCTTGACCGCCTCAACCGGAGCAACAACCGCTTCCGGCGCGGCGGCTTTCTTTTTCCGGACCGCGGGCTTGGCCGTTTTGGCCGCGGCAGCCTTTTTCTTCGGCGCGGCCTCTTCCTTATGCGCTTTTTTCTTCGCTTCTCCCATTCTTACACCTCAAGCTTCTGCAATTTAGAGTATTGCACCGGCTGACCTTTAAAGATTTTTAATTTTTTGATGATCTGCGCTCCCAGCTTGGTGTGGGGCAGCATCCCCCGGATCGCCAGCTGGACCACTTTTTCCGGTTTATCGGCCAGCATTTTCTCCAGCAGAACGATCTTGTCGCCGCCGGGATAACCGGAATGGGTAAAATACGTTTTGCCTTTCAGCTTTTTGCCGGTCACCCTGACCTTGTCGCAATTGACGATAACGATGAAATCGCCGCAGTCGGTCTGCGGAGTGTAGCTTGGTTTGTGCTTGCCGCGCAGGTAGACCGAGACCTTGGTCGCCAGGCGCCCCAGGACCCGGTCGGTCGCGTCGACCAGGTACCAGCTCCGCTTGACCCCCGCGTCGTTGGTGAACAATGTCTTGCGCTTTTTCATATCAGCTCCAGTACGGCCATCGGCGCCGCGTCCCCCAGCCGCCGGCCTAATTTAATGATCCGGGTGTAGCCGCCCGGCCGCCCTTCGTAGCGCTCCGGGATCGTCTTGAAGATCTTGGTGACCAGTTTCCGTTCGGCCATCACCTTTTCGACCTTGCGCCGGGCGTTCAGGTCGTTCTTCTTGGCGGCGGTGACCAGGCGCTCCGCCATGCGCCGCGCCTCCTTGGCCCGGGTCAGCGTCACGGTGACGCGCCCGTACAGGAACAGCGAGCGGACGATCGACCGGAGCAGCGCCAGGCGCTGGTCGGTCGGCCGGCTTAATTTAGCGTTCCCTTTGCGATGCCTCATTTCCCTTACTCTCCCTTGAGCTTAAGCTTGTACTCTGACAGCTTGCTGCGCACCTCGGTCAGCGATTTGGAGCCGAAATTCTTGAACTTCATCAGCTCCTCTTCCGAATACTGGACCAGCTCGCCGACCTTTTTGACCCCGGCCTTCTTCAGGCAGTTCAGCGAACGCGACGAGAACTCCAGGTCCTCGATGTTCATCTCCAGGGCCGCCGTCGGGGCTTCGTCCTTGCGTTCCAGCTCGAGCGCCGTCTCGCCCTTTTCGCCCAGGTGGACGAACAGGTCCACGTGCCGCGCCAGGATCCGGGCGCTCTCCTTGACCGCTTCGTCCGGGCGGATCGCGCCGTTCGTCCAGACCGACAAGACCAGCCGGTCGTAATTGATCTCCTGGCCGACGCGGACCTCTTCGGTCGCGATGTTCACTTTCGAGACCGGCGAAAAGATCGAGTCGGTCGGGATAAAACCGACCGCCAGGCCCGGCTTCTTGTTGCGCTCCGCGGTCACGTAGCCGCGGCCGCGCTCCACGATGAACTCGATGTGCAGTTTGCCGTTGGTGTCGAGCGTGGCGATCTTCTGGTCGGGGTTGACGATCTCGATCTCGGCGTCATGCTCGATGTCGCCGGCCTTGACCTCCCCTTTCCCCTTGGCCTTGAGCGTGACCGTTTTCGGCTGGTCGGAGTGGGAGCGGAAAACGATCTCCTTGATGTTCAGCATGATGTGGAGCACGTCTTGTTCTACGCCGGTGATGGTCGTGAATTCGTGGGCCACCCCTTCGATCTTGACCGCGGTGCAGGCCGCGCCGGGCAGCGAAGAGAGCAGGATCCGGCGCAGCGGATTACCGAGCGTCGCGCCGTAGCCGCGCTGCAGCGGCTCCACCACGAACTGCCCGAACTTGTCGTCCGCCTCCGCCACTCTCACCCAGGGATTTTCACCGATACTAACCATTTAAAATTACCTCCTTAACGTGAATAGTACTCAACGATCAAGTTCTCGGCGATCGACGTGTCGATGTCGTCGCGCTTAGGCAGGTTCAGGACCTTCCCTTCCACTTCGCCCGACAGGGCGATCCAGGCGGGCAGGACCCGGTCCGGGAACTTTTCCAGCGAATCCTTCGCCAGCTTGACCATGCGCGGCGCGATCACCAGCTGGTCGCCAACCTTCACTTCGCAGGACGGGATGTTGGTCTTGCGGCCGTTGACCAGCACGCCGCCGTTACGGACCAGCTGCCGGGCCGCCTGCCGCGAAGTGGCAAAACCGAGCCGGTAGATGACGTTGTCCAGCCGCCGCTCCAAATACTGGAGGAGCTGTTCGCCGGTCGCCCCTTTGCGCTTAGCCGCCCGGTCAAAATAGTTGGCAAATTGCCGTTCGCCCAGGCCGTAGATCCGCCGGGCTTTCTGTTTTTCCCGCAGCCGGATCTGGTACTCGGAGGCGCGGATCGGCAGTTTGCCGTGCTGTCCCGGAGCGTAAGAGCGCCGGGCGTACGGGCATTTTTCGGTGTAGCACTTTTCGCCCTTGAGGAAAAGCTTCGCCCCTTCCCGGCGGCAAAGTTTGCAGCTGGCGTCCGTATGTCTGCCCATTAGACGCGCCTCCGCTTCGGCGGGCGGCAGCCGTTATGCGGGATCGGCGTCACGTCCTTGATCGAGCTGATCTCCAGGCCGGCCGCCTGCAAAGCGCGGATCGCCGTCTCCCGGCCGGAGCCCGGCCCCTTGACCAGGACGCTGATCTCGCGCACGCCCATTTCCAGCGCCTTGGCGGCCGCTTTTTCCGCCGCCGAGGAAGCCGCGAACGGCGTCCCTTTCTTCGTCCCCTTGAAGCCGCAGTTGCCGGCCGACGACCAGGAAACCAGCGCGCCGGTCGGGTCGGTGATCGAAATGATGGTGTTGTTGAAGGTCGCCTGGATGTGCGCTACCCCGGTCGACGGGACCTTCCGTTTTTCTCTCTTCTTTACTACTTTTTTAGGCTGTTCTTCTGCCATGCTTTACTCCTTCTTCTCCTTGTCTTCTTCTTTCTTCTTGCCGAGGCCGACGGTCTTGCGCTTGCCGCGCAGCGTGCGGGCGTTGGTCCTGGTCCGCTGGCCGCGCACCGGCAAACCTTTGCGGTGGCGGGTCCCGCGGTAAGAGCCGATATCGATCAAGCGTTTAATGTGCAGCTGGACGTCCTTGCGCAGGTCGCCTTCCAGCCGGTAATCCTTGATAATGTCGCGGATCGCCAGCATCTCCGCGTCCCCCAGGTCCTTGACCTTGTGGTCCGGTTTGATGTTCGCTTTCGAGAGGATCTCCCGGCTGAGCGCGTCCCCGATCCCGTAAATATAGGTCATTGCCACCACGATCCGTTTGTTCGGCGGCAGATCAACGCCAACTAATCGCACCATTTTTATTTATCCCTGCCTTTGTTTGTGCTTTGGATTCTCGCACAGGATGTAGACCCGGCCGCGCCGGCGCACTACCTTGCATTTATCGCAGATCTTTTTTACCGACGATCTTACTTTCATTGTTGCCTTACTCCTTATTTCATCCGATAGGTGATCCGGCCGCGCGTCAGGTCGTAGGGCGACAGCTCCACTCTCACTCTGTCTCCCGGCAGGATCCGGATAAAATGTTTCCGGATCTTGCCCGAAACGTGCGCCAGGATCAGCTGCCCGGTCTCCAGCTTGACGCGGAACAGGGCGCTGGGGAGAGCCTCGGTGATCTCCCCTTCCAGTTCAATTACGTCTTTGTCTTTGACCATGTTAATATTTCCGGTTCGCCGTCCGTGATCAGAACCGTGTGCTCAAAGTGACAGGACAACGAGCCGTCCTCCGTCACCACCGTCCAACCGTCGCCCAGCGTCCTGATCCGCCAACCGCCCACGTTGAGCATCGGTTCGATCGCCAGGACCATCCCCGGTCTAAGCTCCGGGCCTTCTCCCGGCCGGCCGAAATTCGGGACCAGCGGATCTTCGTGCAGTTCGCGGCCGATCCCGTGACCGTACAGGTCGCGCACGACCGAGAACCCGTGTTTCTCCGCTGTCTGCTGCACGGCGGCGCCGATGTCCCCTAAACGTTTTCCGGCCCGCGCCTGCTTGATGCCCGCGGCTAACGCCTGCTTAGCCGTGCGCAGCAATTTTTCCGCCTTCCCTCCGGCTTTGCCGACCGGCACGGTCAGCGCGGAATCGCCGCAATAGCCGTCCTTCTTGACCCCGACGTCCAGGCTGACCAGATCGCCTTCAGCCAGCCGCCGGTCCCCCGGTATCCCGTGGACCACCTCGTGGTTGATCGAGATACAGGTCGCGTGCTTGTAACCGCGGTAACCGAGAAAGACCGGTTCCGCGCCGCGGGCCCTGATCATCTTTTCGCCGAAAGCGTCAAGCTCGGCGGTGCTGATCCCGGCCTGCGCCGCTCCGGCCAGTTCCGCCAGCACGGCCGCGGTGATCCGCCCGGCGACCCTCATCTTTTCGATCTCGTCGCCCGCTTTTATCTTTATGCTGCCCATCAAGGAACTACAGCAGTTGCTGGAAGACCAGATCGATCGGTTGGGCCGCGTCGATCTCTTTTAACTTTCCCTGCCGCCGGTAATAATCGATCAGCGGCCGGGTCGTTTTCTCATAGACCTCGAAACGCGTGCGGATCGCGGCGGCGTTATCGTCCGCCCGGCCTTCGATCTGCGCGCGCAGCAGCAGCCGCTTGACCACTTCTTCTTCGGCGACCTTGAAGTAGATCACCCGGTCAAGGTCGAGCTTTTGCGCGGCGAACATCGCCGCCAGCGCCTCGGCCTGCGCCATTGAACGGGGAAAACCGTCAATGATAAAGCCGTTCTGGCAGTCCGGCTGCGCGATCCGCTGCCGGGTCAGCTCAATGGTGACTTCGTCCGGCACCAGCTTGCCCGCGTCCATGAACGCCTTGCACTTTTGCCCGATCGCCGAACCTAACCTGACCTCTTCCCGCAAGATATCGCCGAGCGAGATATGCGGCAGCTTTTTCCGCTCCGCCAGCTTTTTCGCCTGGGTCCCCTTGCCGGAACCGGGCGGGCCCAAGAAGATCAGGATCACGCCAGCAATCCTTCGTACTGGCGGGTGACCAGGTGGGTCTCGATCTGGCGGACCAGGTCGAGCGCCACGCCGACAACAATCAGCAGGGAGGTCGACCCTAACCCCTGGAACGAGGTAATGTGGGTCAGGCCTTCAACGATCGTCGGGATCACGGCGATCGTCGCCAAAAAGACCGCCCCGACCAGGGTCAGCCGGGTGATCGTGTATTCCAGGTACTGGGCGGTCGGTTTGCCCGGCCGGATACCGGTCACGAAACCGCCGTATTTCTTGATGTTCTCCGCCAGTTCGTTCGGGTTGAACGTAATGGCGGTATAAAAGTACGTAAAGAAAAAGATTAGGGCGAAATAAAAGACCATGTACAGGCTGCCCGACGGCGACAGCCAGCCGACCACCCGCTGGACCAGCGGATTGGGAATGAACTGGGCAATGGTCGCCGGGAACAGGAGCACGGACGAAGCAAAGATGATCGGGATCACGCCCCCCTGGTTGATGCGGAGCGGGATATAGGTCGATTGGCCGCCGTACATCTTGCGGCCGACGATCCGTTTCGCGTACTGCACGTTGATCCGTCGCTGACCCTCTTGCACGATGACGATCGCCACCAGCATGAACAGGAACGACAGGAGCAGGATGATCACGCCGATCAGCGAGGCGCCCCCCTTGACCAGGGTGACCGTTTGGCCCACGTAAGCCGGGATCCGGGAGACAATGCCGACAAAGATCAGCAGTGAAGCGCCGTTGCCGATCCCCTTGTCGGTGATCAGCTCGGAGAACCACATGACCAGCGTGGAGCCGGCGGTCAGGGCGACGACCGTGCCCGCCAGGAAGAAAATGAAACTATACCCTTCGACCATGACGCCGCGCAGCCAGAACGACATGCCGAAAGCCTGAAAAGCGGCCAGCACGACCGTCAGATAACGGGTATAACTGGCGATCTTCTTGCGGCCGGCCTCCCCTTCCTTGGCCAGCTCTTCCAGCTGCGGGATTACGACTTGCAAAAGCTGGAGGATGATCGAGGCGTTGATGTAAGGGACGATCCCCATGGCGAAGATCGAGAACCGCATCAGCGCGCCGCCGGTGAACAGGTCGAGGAAATTCAGGATATTCCCCTGGCCGAACAGTTGCTCCAGCTTCAGCGTGTCGATGCCGGCGACCGGGATGTGCGCTCCCAGCCGGAAAAGGACGATCATGCCCAGCGAGAAAAGCAGTTTTTTCCGGAGGTCGGCGATATTCAGGAAGCCCGAGACGATGTTAAGCATTGAGGATTATCGCTTTGCCTCCGGCCGCTTCAATCTTTTTCTTGGCCGCCGCGCTGAACTTGTGGGCGGAAACTTCGACCGCTTTCTTGACCTCGCCCACGCCCAAGACCTTGATCAGCCCGGTCGCGCTCTTGACCTGGTCCAGCTGGTCGAGGTTGAAGATCTGGTATTCCTGGCGGAACGGATAGTTCTTAAAACCGCGTTTGGGCAAGCGGCGGTAAAGCGGCGTCTGCCCCCCCTCGAAACGGCGCCCCTTGGTCCCGCCCGACCGGCTGGTCTGGCCCTTGTGCCCGCGGCAGCAAGTCTTGCCGTGCCCGGAGCTGGTGCCGCGGCCGACCCGTTTCCGCCGGTGCTTGGAGCCCGAAGCCGGCTTTAAAGTGTTAAGCTTCAACATAGTGGACCTTTGGTTCCTTTCCTCTTTCGGCCGCGACCTGTTCGAAGCGCTTCAGCAAGCTGAGCGCGTCCAGCGTGGCCCGCGCCACGTTGATCGCGTTGGCCGAACCGATCTTTTTCGCGACGATGTTCTTGAAGCCGCAAAGCTCTAAAATGGTGCGGACCGAGCCGCCGGCGATAACCCCGGTGCCGCGCGGCGCCGGCCGGAGCACGACGGAGCTGGCGGAAAATTTCCCGATCACGTCATGCGGCACGGTCCCGGCGTACAGCGGGACGTCCATCATGTTCTTCTTGGCCGAGTCGACCCCCTTGCGGATCGCCGCGGAAACCTCGGCCGCCTTGCCGATCCCCAGGCCGACCCGCGACTTCATGTCGCCGATCACGACCACCGCCCGGAAACCCATTTTCTTACCGCCCTTGACCACTTTGGTCACCCGGCGGATCTGCACCACTTTTTCCTTGAACTCCGATTGTTCCCTTTCGTATTGTCTCGCCATTAGAATTCCAGCCCTCCTTCACGGGCAGCATCAGCTAACGCTTTAACGCGGCCGTGATAAAGGGACTTGCCGCGGTCGAAAACCACTTTTTTGAAACCCTTGGCGATCGAGCGCTCGGCGATCAGCTTACCGATCGCTTTGGCCGCGGCGACGTTGCCGCCGTACTTGACGACCCCTTTTTCGACCGTTGACGCGGCGGCCACTGTCCGGCCGTCCAGGTCGTCGATCACCTGGGCGGTGATGTTTTTCAGGCTCCGCTTGACCGACAAACGCGGCCGTTCCGCGGTCCCGATGATCTTCCGTTTTTTCATGTTACGACCCACCTCCGGTCCCGGCCGCCTTGGCGGCCTTACCGGCCTTGCGCCGAACTATCTCGCCCAGATACTTGATCCCTTTGCCTTTGTACGGCTCAACTTCGCGGGTTTGCCTGATCTCGGCCGCGATCTGGCCGACGACCTGGCGGTCGGCGCCTTTAATAATGACCCGGGTATTGCCCTGCACGGCGAATTCGACGCCGGCCGGCGGCTCGAACTCGACCGGGTGGGAGAAACCGAGCTGCAGCTGCAGCTTTTTTCCCTGCATCTGGGCGCGGTAGCCGACCCCGACCAGGTCCAGGTCCTTTTGGAAACCGGTCGTGACCCCGGTGAACATGTTCTTGATCAGGGCGTTGTACATCCCCTGCATCGCCTGCGCGAGCCGCTCCTCGGTCGTGCAGACCGTCAACAGCTTTTTATCTTCGACCTTGACCGCGACCTGCGGCCGCAGCGCCTGGACCAGGGTCCCTTTCGGCCCCTTGACCTGGATCTGCCCGTTGTCGATCTTGACCTCGACCCCGGCCGGTATTGCTAACGCTCTTTTGCCTATTCTACCCATTGTTCCCTACCACACATAACAGATGACCTCGCCGCCGATCTTTTGCTCGCGCGCGGTTTGGTCGGTCATCAGCCCCTTGGGGGTGGAAATGATCGCGGTGCCGAACCCGGAGCGGATCCGCGGGATCTTATCGGCCCCGACGTAGATCCGTTTGCCCGGCCGGCTGACGCGCTTTAGTCCGCTGATCACGCCCTGCTTGCCGCCGGTGTATTTGGGGACCAGGCGGAGCTGCTTCTTGTTCAGCCGGGTCAGCACTTCGCATTTCTCAATGTAACCCTCGGCCAGCAGAAGCTTGCCGATCTCTTCCTTCATGCGGGAGTGCGGCATCTCCACCGTTTCTTTATTTACTTTAATACCGTTGCTTAACCGTACGAGCATATCTGCGATCGAATCCATTATTATCTCCTTGCTACCAGCTTGATTTGGTCACGCCCGGTATCTGCCCCTTGTGCGCCAGGTTGCGGAAGCAGATCCGGCAGAGCCCGAACTTGCGAATGTAAGCGCGGGCGCGCCCGCACTGGGAACAGCGGTGCTTGGCTCGCGTGCTGAACTTCGGTTCCCGCTTCAATCTTTCCAACCAGCATTTCTTTGCCATTATGCTCCCTCTTTCCTGAACGGCAGGCCGATCAGCTCGAGCAGCTGCCGGGCATCGTCGTCGGTTTCCGCCGAGGTGACAAAAGTGATGTCCATCCCCCGGACCCGGTCAACGTTCTCATAATCGACCTCGGGGAAGATCAGCTGTTCCTTGAGCCCCAGAGTGTAATTGCCGCGCCCATCGAACGACTTCGGGTTGATCCCCTTAAAGTCGCGGATCTTGGGGAGGCAGAGATTGACCAGCTTGGTGATGAACTCGTACATCCGGTCGCCCCGCAGAGTTACCTTGAGACCGATCGGGATGTTCCCGCGCAGCTTGAAAGCGGAGATCGCCTTTTTGCTGTTGGTGACCAGCGGCTTCTGGCCGACGATCGCCGTCAACTCCGCGGCCGAGATCTCGATCGCCTTGGCGTTCTCGCGGGCTTCCCCGACCCCGCGGTTGATGACTAGCTTGACCAGGTGCGGCACCTGCATCGGGTTCTTGTATTTGCGCTCTTTCATCATTTTCGGCACGATCTCTTTGAGATATTTATCTTTTAATACCGTCATGTTTACACCTTATCCACGATCTCGTTGCAGCTTTTGCAAACGCGGACCTTTTTCTCGTTCGTTTCCTTGTAGGCGATCCGGGTCGGCTCGCTGCAGCGCGGGCAGACCAGCATGACGTTGGAAGCCTGCAGCGGCATCGGTTTTTCGATGATCCCGCCCTGGAAGTTGCGGCTCGGCCGCTGGTGCCGTTTCGCGACGTTGACCCCTTCGACCGTCACCTTGTCCCGTTCCGGGTACACCTTGATAACCTTACCTTTTTTCCCTTTGTTCTTGCCGGCCAGGACCAGGACCGTGTCGCCCTTCTTGATCGCCATTAGACTACCTCCGGCGCCAGCGAGATGATCTTCATGTACTCTTTTTCGCGCAGTTCCCTGGCGACCGGGCCAAAGACCCGGGTGCCGCGCGGATTTTTATCTTCGGTAATGATCACGATCGCGTTATCGTCAAAAGTGACGTAAGAGCCGTCCGGCCGGCGGAGCGGCTTGCGGGTCCTGACGATCACGCCAAAAACGACCTCGGATTTCTTGACCGTCATATTCGGCAAGGCTTCCTTGACCACCCCAACGATCATGTCACCGATCCCGGAATACTTGCGATTTGACCCGCCCAGGCAGCGGATGCACATCACGATGCGGGCCCCGGTATTATCGGCCACTTTGACCATACTACGCGGCTGAATCAATTTTAGTCCTCCTCACGACCCGCCAGCGTTTATCGCGGGACATCGGCCTCGTCTCCATGATCTCCACGCGGTCGCCGACCTTGCACTCGTTAAGTTCGTCATGCGCCTTGAACTTCTTGGCAACTTTCATGACTTTCTGGTAAAGCGGGTGGCGGTAGACGCGTTCTACCTTGACCACGACGGTCTTTTGCATCTTATCGCTGACCACGATCCCTTCTCTGATCTTAGTCCGTCCTCTATCCAAGTTACTTAGCCCCCTTTTCCTGAATGATGGTCAAGACCCGGGCAATGGCACGCCGGACCTCTCTGAGCTTAAGCAGGTTCTTGAGCTGCTGGTTCGCCCGCTGGATCCGCAGCGTCAGCAGTTCGCGCCGCAGTTCGGCCGCTTTTTTCTGCAATTCGGCGACCGTCAGTTCTCTTAATTCCTTGGTTTCCATTATTTGGTCACCAGCCTGGTCTCGACCGGCAATTTATAAGCGGCCAGCCGGAGCGCTTCTTTCGCCTCTTCCGGGGTCACGCCGGCGACCTCGAAAATAATGTGGCCGCGCTTGACCGGCGCCACGAAACGGACCGGCGCCCCCTTACCCCCGCCCATGCGGGTCTCGGCCGGGCGGGCGCACATGATCTTATCGGCAAAAACCCGCAGCCAGATCTTGCCGCCCCGCTTAAAGTAATGGGCCAGCGTTTTGCGGGCCGATTCGATCTGGTTGACCGTCAGCATCCCCATCTCCAGCGCCTGCAGGCCGTACTCGCCGAACATGACCGAATTGCCGCGGCAAGCCACGCCCCGGACCCGGCGGCGCTGGTGCTTGCGAAATTTAGTTTTGGCCGGTACCAGTACCACTTGTCACCTTCTCCTTCTTGACCGGGAGGACGTCTCCCTTGTAAACCCAGCACTTGACGCCGATCTTGCCGTACATGGTCATCGCTTCGGCAAACCCGTACTGGATGTTCGCCCGCAGGGTGTGCAGCGGCACGCGGCCCATGCGGTACCATTCGCTCCGGGCGATCTCCGCCCCGTTCAGGCGGCCGCCGACCATCACTTTGACCCCTTTGGCCCCGGCACGCAGCGCGCGGGACACGGTCTGTTTCATCGCCCGCCGGGTGGAAATGCGCCGCTCCAGCTGGCCGGCGATATTCTCGGCCAGCAGCGTGGCGTTCGCCTCCGGGCCTTTCTCTTCGTGGACGTTGAGCTGGACCTGTTTACCGAATTTCTTGACCAGGTCGTCGCGGATCGCCGCCACTTCCTTGCCGCCCTTACCGATGATCAGGCCGGGCTTGGCGGTGTACAGGTCGATCTCGACCTGGTTCGCCTTGCGGCTGATCTTGATCTGGGAAATGCCGGCCTTGTACAGGCTTTCCTTCAGGTATTTCCGGATCGCGACATCTTCCGCGAGCAGCCGGCCGAACTCGAACTTGCTGGCGTACCAGAAGCTGTCCCACCCTTCGATGATCCCGAGCCGGAAACCCCGCGGATTAACTTTTTGGCCCATTACTTATTTCTCCTCCAGACAGATCGTGACGTGCGACGTCCGTTTCTTGATCGGGAAAGCCCGGCCGCGCGCCCGCGGCTGGAAGCGTTTCATGATGACCCCTTTATTGGCGTAACATTCGCTGACCATCAGTTTGGCCTCGTCCAGCTTGAAGTTCTGCTTGGCGTTGGCAACGGCGGATTTCAGGACCTTGGCAATGATCCGCGCCCCTTTTTGCGGCATGAACTTGAGCAGGGTCAGCGCTTCCGCGGCCGGCCGGCCGCGCACCACGTCCAGCACCCGCTGGATCTTGCGGTCGCCGCTCTTCACCCATTTGACTTTCGCGATCACTTTCGTCATGTCAGTGTCGTTGCCTTGTCGGTCGGCGCGCTGTGGCCGCGGAACACGCGGGTGTGGGAAAATTCCCCCAGCTTGTGGCCGACCATGTTCTCGGAAACGTAGACCGGGATGTGCTTAACGCCGTTGTGCACCGCGAACGTGTGCCCGATGAACTCCGGGATAATGGTGCAGGCGCGCGCCCAGGTCTTGATGATCTTTTTCTCCTTGCTCATTTCCATTTTCTGGACCTTACGCAGCAGTTTTTCGTCCACGTACGGCCCCTTTTTAATTGAACGTCCCATTTAACTTATTTCCTCCTGGTCAAAATGAAGCGCTCGCTCCGCCGGCGCGGTTTCCGCGTCTTTTTGCCGAGCGACGGATTGCCCCACGGGTCGACCGGCTGCTTGCGGCCGATCCCGGCCTTGCCTTCGCCGCCGCCGAGCGGGTGATCGCACGGGTTCATGACGACGCCCCGGACTTCGGGGCGGCGGCCCAGATGCCGCTTTTTGCCGGCCTTGCCGAGGATCACGTTCTTGACGTCTAAATTGCCGACCTGGCCGATCGTGGCGCGGCAATTCAGGTGGATCATCCGCTGTTCGCCGGACGGCAGTTTAACGATCGCGTAGCCGTTCTCCTTGCCGAGCATGACCAGGGCCGCCCCAGCCGACCGGGCGATCTGTCCGCCGCGGCCCGGCTCCAGCTCGACGTTATGGATCGTGGTCCCGATCGGGATCGAGCGGAGCGGCAAAGCGTTCCCCGGCTTGATGTCGACTTCCACGCCCGACATGACGGTATCGCCGTCGGTAAGCCCCAGCGGGGCCAGAATATAGCGCCGTTCCTTGTCCTGATATTCGAGCAGGGCGATCCGGCAGTTCCGGTTCGGGTCGTATTCGATCCCGATCACGGTCGCGGCCATATCGTCCTTGGTCCGCTTGAAGTCGATCAGCCGGTAATGCTTCTTGTTCCCGCCCCCCCGGTGGCGCATGGAGACAAAGCCGCGCCAGTCGCGGCCCGAGGTCTGGTGCTTTTTCGCCAGCAATTTCTTTTCCGGAAAATTCTTGGTAACATCCGCGTAATCGTCGGAGATCCGGAACCTGGTCCCGGGACTTCTGGGATTGAATTGTTTTACGCCCATTTTACGCTTCCAACTCCTGGATCTTCTGGCCTTTTTGCAGCGTCACGTACGCTTTCTTCCAGCCCGAAGTATGCCCGATCGAACGGCCCATGGCCCGGCGTTTGGGCCGGACCATACAGGTGCTGACCCCGGCCACCTTGACCTTAAAACATTTTTCCACCGCTTGCTTGACCGCGGTCTTGGTCGCATCTTTGTTAACGCGAAAAACGTAGCAGGCTTTTTCCTTGGCCCGCAGGCTCTTTTCGGTCAGGAGCGGCGCCACGATGATCTGTTCGTGTTCCATTAAACTAACTGTGCCTCCAAATGTTTGACGGCGGCCGCGTCGGCCACGACCCATTCCGCCTTGAGCAACTCGTAAATATTAAGGTCTTTCGCCGGCAAGACCTTGACCCCGGCGATGTTGCGGATCCCGCGGACAAAATCCGGGTTCTCGCTCCCCATCAGGACCAAAACGTTCCCGCTGACCCCTAACCCTTTGAGGAATTTGACTCCCTCTTTCGTCTTCGGCTGCGGCAGCGCCAGACTGTCCGCCACCTTGACCCGTTCCTCCCGGTTCATTGCGGAAAGCGCGACCCGCAGGGCGAGCCGGCGCATCTTGACCGGCAGCGCGTAAGCGTAGCTGCGCGGTTTCGGCGGGAAGATCACGCCGCCGTGCCGCCAGAGCGGCGAGCGGCTGCTGCCGGCGCGGGCCCGGCCGGTCCCCTTCTGCGCCCACGGCTTTTTGCCGCCGCCGGACACTTCGGTCCGGGTCTTGGCGCTGTGGTTCCCCTGGCGTTGCGAAGCCAGGAACCAACGGAGCGTTTCGTGCACCACCGCCTCATTCATTTTTTCCTGGAAGATCTTACTTTCTAATGACGACATAATTGCCTTTTTTCCCCGGGACCGCTCCGCGGAGCAGGATCAGGTTCTTTTCGGGAATGACCTGGATAACCGTCAAACTCTTTTGGGTCACTATGCTGTTGCCCATCCGGCCCGGCATTTTCCGCCCCTTCCAGACGCGGCCGGGCGTGGTGCCGGAACTGGCCGAGCCGACCAGCCGGTGCGATTTGGAACCGTGCGACATCGGACCGCGGTGAGTGTGGAACCGCTTGATGTTCCCCTGGAAACCTTTGCCGATCGACCGGCCGGTGACCTTGACCACGTCGCCGGGCTTGAACATGTCGACCTTCAGCTCCTGGCCGACCTGGTAATCTTCCGTCTTGTCGACCCGGATCTCCCTTTTCTTCTTGGCAAACTCCAGCTGGACCGCCTTGTAGCCTTCTTTCTCGGCGGTCTTGACCTGGGTAACTTTGCACGGTCCGGCCTCCAGGACCGTCACGCCGTGCATGACCCCCTGTTCGTCGAAAACCTGCGTCATTCCTTTTTTAATGCCGATCATTGTCTTAGTCCATCTTGATTTCGATGTCGACGCCGGACGGCAAGTCGAGCTGCATCAGCGCGTCAACCGTCTGCGGCGGCGGATCGAGGATATCGATCAGTCGCTTGTGGGTCCGGATCTCGAAGTGCTCGCGGGATTTCTTGTCCACGTGCGGCGAGCGGAGAACGCAATATACTTCCTTATCGGTCGGCAGCGGCACCGGACCAGAGACCAGGGCCCCGGCCCGCTTGGCGGTGTCCACGATCTTCACCGACGACGCGTCCAGGATCCGGTGGTCGTAACTTTTCAATTTTATCCTGATCCTCTGTTTTACCATCTTGTTTATTTCCCCTGTGACTTGCCGGACTTTTCGATCAATTGCTCCGCGATGTTCTTCGGCACCTCGCGGTACTCAGAGAACTCCATCGTGTACGTGCCGCGCCCCTGGGACAGCGAGCGCACGTCGGTCGCGTAACCGAACATGTTCGCCAGCGGCACCTTGGACTTGATCGTCTGGACCCCCAGGTGCGACTCCATCTCTTCAACATGACCGCGCCGCCCGCTCAAATTGCCGATCACGTCCCCCATGTACTGTTCGGGGACGACCACTTCCACTTTCATGACCGGTTCCAGCAAGACCGGCTTGGCCTTGAGCACCGCCGCCTTGAACGCCATGGAGCCGGCGATCTTGAAGGCGATCTCCGACGAGTCTACTTCATGGTAAGAGCCATCAAATAGGGTCGCCTTGATGTCCAAGACCGGGTAACCGGCCAGGACACCGCTCGACATCGCTTCCTTGATCCCGTTCTCGACCGCCGGTATGTACTCGCGCGGAATAGTCCCGCCGACGATCCCATTCTCGAACTCGAACCCTTTGCCCGCTTCCAGCGGTTCGATCTTGATCCAAACGTGGCCGTACTGGCCGCGGCCGCCGGTCTGGCGGACAAACTTCCCTTCCTGTTCCGCCACGCCGCGGATCGTTTCGCGGTAAGCAACTTGAGGTTTACCGACGTTAGCCTCGACGCGGAATTCGCGCAATAGGCGGTCGACAATGATCTCCAGGTGCAGCTCGCCCATGCCGGAGATGATGGTTTGCCCGGTCTCGGGGTCACCTTTGACCTTGAAGGTCGGGTCTTCCTCCGCCAGCTTGGCGAGCGCCATGCCGAGCTTCTCCTGGTCGGCCGAGGTCTTCGGTTCGATCGCCACGAAGATCACCGGCTCCGGGAACTGGATGGATTCCAGGATGATCGGCTTGCTCTCCTCACATAGTGTATCACCGGTCGTCGTATCTTTCAATCCCACCGCCGCCCCGATGTCGCCGGCGTAGATCTCCGAGATCTCTTCGCGCTTGTTGGCGTGCATCTGCAGCAGGCGGCCGATCCGCTCCTTGCGTCCCTTGACCGAATTGTGCGTGTACGACCCCGTCGACAAAACGCCGGAATAGACCCGGAAAAAGGTCAAGCGCCCGACGAACGGATCGGACATGATCTTGAACGCCAGCGCGGCGAACGGCTGGTCGTCGGACGGCGGGCGGCTCTCGGTCGCCCCGGATTTCGGGTTGACGCCCTCCACGGCCTGCTTGTCCAGCGGCGACGGCAGGTAGTCGATGATCGCGTCGAGCAGCGGCTGCACGCCGCGGTTCTTGAAGGAAGAGCCGCAGAACACCGGGACGACCTTGCCATCGATCGTCAGCTTCCTGATCCCCTTCATGATATCTTCTTTGCTGAGCGAGTGATTGCCCAGGTATTTCTCGAGCAGCTCGTCGTCGGCCTCGGCTGCCGCTTCGACCAGCTTCTCGTGCCACCCTTTGCAGACCTCCATTAGTTCGGCCGGGATCGGGCCGCGCTTGAATTCCATCCCCAGCTCATCTTGATAGGTGATCGCTTCCATCGCGACCAGGTCGACCATCCCGCTGAACTGGTCTTCGGCGCCGATCGGCACCTGCATGACGATCGGGTTCGTCTGCATCCGCTCCCGGATCTGGGTGACGACCCGGAAGAAATCGGAGCCGAGCCGGTCCATCTTGTTGATAAAGGCCATGCGCGGCACCCGGTAGCGGGTCGCCTGCCGCCAGACCGTTTCCGACTGCGGCTGGCAGCCGCCGACGGCGCAGAAAATGACGACGACCCCGTCCAGGACGCGCATCGAGCGCTCCACTTCGACGGTAAAGTCGACGTGGCCGGGGGTATCGATGATATTGATCCGGTGGTCGCGCCAGAAAGTGGTCGTGGCGGCGGAAGTGATGGTGATGCCGCGCTCTTTTTCCTGGATCATCCAGTCCATGGCGGTGTTCCCCTCATCGACGTTGCCGATGCGGTGCAGGCGCCCGCTGTAAAAGAGCACCCGCTCCGTCGTGGTGGTCTTGCCGGCGTCAATGTGCGCGGCAAACCCCATGTTCCGGTATTTACTTATGTCCGTTTCTCTCGCCATTTACCACCTAAAGTGCGCGAACGCCTTGTTGGCCTCCGCCGTCTTGTGCAACGTTTCCTTGTTCTTGATCGCCACGCCGGCGTTGTTCGCGGCGTCGATCAGTTCGCTCGCCAAATTCTCGACCATCGACCGGCCGCCCCGCTCCCGGGCCCCTTCCCGCAGCCACTGCATCGCCATCGCCTGGGCGCGCTCCCGGGAGATCTCCACCGGGACCTGGTAAGTGGCGCCGCCGACGCGGCGCGCCTTGACCTCGAGCAGCGGGCTGACGTTGGTCATCGCTTTCTCGAAGGTTTCCAGCGGCTCCTTGTTCAGCCGCTTCTTGATCTCGTCCATCGTCCGGTAGAAAATGTTCTCCGACTTGCTCTTCTTCCCCTGGATCATCATCTTATTGATGAACTTCTGCACCATGACGCTGTTGTAAATGACGTCGGGCTGCGCTTTCCGTTTGGGGGTCTTTCCGTGCCTAGGCACTGGCGCCACCTCCCGCTTTCGGCCGCTTCGCCCCGTACTTGCTGCGGGACTGGCGGCGGCCTTCAACGCCGGCCGTATCGAACGCGCCGCGCACGATGTGGTAGCGGCAGCCCGGCAGGTCCTTGACGCGGCCTCCCCGGACGAGCACGACCGAGTGTTCCTGCAGATTATGGCCGACGCCCGGAATGTAGGCGGTGACCTCGATGTGGTTGGTCAGCCGGACGCGGGCGACCTTGCGCAGCGCCGAGTTCGGTTTTTTCGGCGTGGTCGTGTAAACGCGGGTGCAGACGCCGCGGCGCAGGGGCGAACCCTGCAAGGCCGGCGCCTTGCTCCTTGTTGATTTGAAACCTCGTCCTTTCCGGATCATTTGGTTGGTAGTCGGCATTTACTCCTCCTGCTTGGTCGTTTCTTCTTCCATCTCGGTCACGTCGCCCACGGTCGGGACCAGTTCTAAATTGCGGTACCCGATAAAGCCGGTCCCGGCCGGGATGATCTTGCCGATGATGACGTTCTCTTTCAGGCCGTACATCTCGTCGATCCGCCCCTTGACCGCGGCATCGGTCAGGACCCGCGCGGTTTCCTGGAACGAAGCGGCCGAGAAGAAGCTGTCGGTCGAGAGCGATGCTTTGGTGATCCCGAGCAGGACCTCCGTCCCTTCGGCCTTCTCGCCCTTGATCTTTTCGTTGGCTTCTTCCAGCACCTTGGTATCGATCAGCTCGCCCGGCAAGAGGGTCGTGTCGCCCGAGTTGACGACGCGGACCTTGCGGGTCATTTGCCGGACGATCGTTTCAATGTGCTTGTCGGCGATGGTCACGCCCTGGGCCCGGTAGATCTTCTGGATCTCGTCGACCAGGAAGCTCTGGGCGGCCCGCACGCTGAGGATCCGCAGGACGTCATGCGGGTTGACCGTCCCTTCGGTGATCTGCATGCCGCAGTGGACCTTGTCGTTGGTGGTGACGCGCAGGCGGGTCTCGTACGGCACCAGGTATTCTTTGGCCGGGTCCTTGGCGTTCTTGATCGTCACGACCCTGACCCCTTCGCGCTCCGACACGTTGACCAGACCGTCGATCTCGGAGAGGATCGCCGGTTCTTTCGGCCGGCGCGCCTCGAAGAGCTCTTCGACGCGGGGCAGACCTTGAATGATGTCCCGCGTCTTGGAGGGATCGCGGCGGATCGATTCGACCCGGGCGATGAAATCGTAGCTTTCGACCGCGTCGCCGTCTTCGACAAAGAGCCGGGAGCCGGCGATGATCATGTAGCTTTCGCCCGGCGCCACCGTGACCGCGCTCTTGCTCGCCGCGATGATCGAGCCGATCGTTTTGCAGACCAGGCCGGCCGCGAGCTCGTCGCCCGCCTTGGCCTTGTCGCCGACCTTGACGAAGAGCTGGGAATCCTTGGGTACGTCGTATTCCTTGACGACCTTCGGGTTATAAACGAAAACTTCGCCGTCCTTCTTGGCCACCCGCTCCTTGCGCTGGGTGGTGAGGTCGAGGCCGAGGAACATGACCTTGCCCGGCGAGCTGGAAACGACGTGCTCAAAGGTCGGATCGTACTCGGCCAGAGTGTCGCCGTGGCTGATCTTGTCCCCTTCCTTAATCTTGAGGATCGAGCCGAGCGGCATGATGTACTCTTCTTTCTTGTCCTTGATCTTGATGTAGATGGTGGAGCTGCGGGAGATCACTTTCTGTTTGGTCCCGAGCTCGTCGGCTACGTCGCGGATCTCGATCCCTTCGCCGAAGTGAACGGTGCCGGTGTGCTTCGCCTTGATCGCCGTCTTGGCCGCCTTGTGCAGCGCGACGCCGCCGATGTGGAAGGTTCTCATGGTCAGCTGGGTGCCCGGCTCGCCGATCGACTGGGCGGCAATGGTGCCGACCGCTTCGCCGATGTTGACCATGCCGAGCGTCGACAGGTCGCGGCCGTAGCACTTCTGGCACAGGCCTTTCTTGGTCTGGCAGGTCAAGACGGAACGGACCTCGACCCTCTCCACCCCGGCCTCGGCGATCAGGCGGGCGGTTTCCGCGTTCATCATCTCGCCCGCCTTGGCCAGTGTTTTACTGGAGAGGATATCCTTGACATCCTTGGTCGGGATCCGGTTGACCAGCCGCTGCGCCAGCGGAATGACCTCTTCGTACCCTTCGCGGACGGTTAATAGATCAATGCCCTTGTCGGTCCCGCAATCTTCCTCGGTCACCATAACGTCCTGCGCCACGTCCACGAGGCGGCGGGTCAGGTAGCCGGAATCGGCGGTACGCAGGGCGGTGTCGACCAACCCTTTGCGCGCGCCGTATGAGGAAATGAAATATTCGGTGACGTTCAGGCCTTCTTTAAAGTTCGCTTTGATCGGGATGTTGATGATGTTGCCGAACGGATCGGCCATCAGGCCGCGGATACCGTTCAGCTGGCGGACCTGCTGGACGTTGCCGCGGGCGCCGGAGAACGCCATCATGTAAACGGAATTGAGCTTGTCCATCTCCTTCAGCATCAGGGCGGTGATCTCTTCGGTGACCGCGCCCCAGATGTCGAGCGAGCGGATGAATTTTTCCTTGGACGACAGCGACCCTTCGCGGAAATGCTGCTCCAGCCGGGCGATCTGGTGGTCGGCCTTCTCGACGATCTCTTTTTTCCGGGCCGGGACGATCAGGTCGTCGATGGCGATGGAGACGCCGGCCAGCGTGGCGTACTTGAAGCCGAGCCGCTTGATCTCGTCGGCGATCCCGGCCGTGGCGGCCGCGCCGTAACGGACGTAGCAGTCGGAAACCAGCGCTTCCAGCTCTTTCTTGCCGAGCACTTTGTTCAAGTAAGGATATTCTTCGGTGATCCCCCGCTGGGCGAGGACCCGGTTCAGCGTGTTGTTGAACTTGATCCGGCCGACGGTCGTCTCGATCACCTGGCCGTGGCGGCGGACCTTGACCGGCGCGTGCAGGTGGACCTCTTCCAGGTCGTTGGCGACCATCGCCTCCCAATCGTTGGCGAAGATCAGCCCCTTGCCGAGCGTCTCGCGGTCGTTCTCTACCGTCATGTAATAAGTGCCGAGGACCATGTCCTGGGTCGGGGTGATGACCGGGCGGCCCGACGCCGGCGACAGGACGTTATTGGACGAAAGCATCAGGATCCGCGCCTCGACCTGCGCTTCCGGCAGGAGCGGCACGTGCACGGCCATCTGGTCGCCGTCGAAGTCGGCGTTGAACGCCGGGCAGACGAGCGGATGGATCTGGATCGCCTTGCCTTCCACCAGGACCGGCTCGAACGCCTGGATGCCGAGGCGGTGGAGGGTCGGCGCGCGGTTCAGCATGACGGGATGCCCCTTGATGACCTCTTCCAGGATATCCCAAACGAGCACTTCCTGCCGCTCGATCATCCGCTTGGCGGACTTGACGTTCTGGGCGATCCCCCGGTCAACGAGCTTGCGAATGACGAACGGTTTGAAGAGCTCCAGCGCCATCCCCTTGGGGAGGCCGCACTGGTGGAGCTTGAGCGACGGGCCGACGACGATGACCGAGCGGCCGGAATAGTCGGTCCGTTTACCGAGCAGGTTCTGCCGGAAGCGGCCCTGTTTGCCTTCGATCCCATCGGTCAGGGACTTGAGCGGGCGGCCGGACGAGCCGGTCACGGCCCGTTTGCGGCGGCCGTTGTCGATCAGGACGTCGACGGCCTCCTGCAGCATCCGCTTCTCGTTGCGGATGATCATTTCGGGCGCGCCCATGTTGATCATCTTTTTGAGCCGGTTGTTCCGGTTCAGCACGCGGCGGTAAAGATCGTTCAGGTCGGAAGTGGCGAAACGGCCTCCTTCGAGCTGGACCATCGGCCGCAGGTCGGGCGGGATGACCGGCAGGACTTCCATGATCATCCATTCCGGCCGGTTGCCGGATTTCTGGAACGATTCGGCGACGCGCAGCCGCTTAATGATCTTCATCCGCTTCTGGCCGACCGAACCTTTCAGGTCGCGGCGGAGCTTGGCCACCAGGGCGGGCATGTCGACTTTGGCCAGCAGTTCGCGGACGGCGCGGGCGCCGGTCTCGGCCTTGAACTTGTTGCCGTATTTTTCGACCGCTTCCTGGTAATCGGCTTCGCGCAGGATGGTGCCGACCTTAAGCCGTTTAACTTCGCCGGTGATCTCGGTGATAATGTAAGCGTCGTAATAAATGACCTCTTCCAGCGCCCGGGTGGAAACGTCGAGCAGCAGGCTGATGTAGCTCGGCACGCCGCGCAGGAACCAGATGTGGGCGACCGGCTCAACGAGGCGGATATGCCCCATCCGCTCGCGGCGGACGCGGGAAGTGGTGACCTCGACGCCGCACCGTTCGCAAACGATGCCGCGGTAGCGGACCCGGCGATACTTGCCGCAATGGCACTCCCAGTCCTTGACCGGGCCGAAGATCTTTTCGTCGAACAGGCCGCGGCGCTCCGGCTTGAAAGTGCGGTAATTGATCGTCTCGGGCTTTTCGACCTCGCCGTGCGACCAGGAGAGGACCTGTTCGCTCGACGCGATGCCGATCTTGATGTAGCTGAACTCTTTTTCCTCGTATTTCTTAATCGCCAAGTTTACCAGCTCCTGTGCCGCGGCCGAAGATCTGCGGCACGCGTTCGCCTGACGCCCTGACCTCCTCGTCAACGTTGACCTCGCGGCCATCCGCACTCATGGTCTTGATATCCAGGCAAAGCCCGCGCAACTCCTTGATCAGGACCTTGAACGATTCCGGCGTGCCCGGTTTGCCCATGCTCTTCCCCTTCAGGATCGCTTCGTAAACTTTGGACCGGCCGACGACGTCGTCGGACTTGACGGTCAGGATCTCCTGCAGCGTGTGCGCGGCGCCGTAAGCTTCCAGCGCCCAGACCTCCATCTCACCGAAGCGCTGGCCGCCGAACTGCGCCTTGCCGCCGAGCGGCTGCTGGGTGATCAGCGAGTACGGGCCGGTGGAGCGGGCGTGCATCTTGTCGTCCACCAAGTGGATCAGCTTTAACAGGTACATGTAACCGACGGCGACCTTGCGGCCGAACGTCTTGCCGGTGCGGCCGTCATAAAGATCGACCTTGCCGGTCTTATCGAGCCATTTGAGCCCGGCTTTTTCCGCCGCCGCTTCCAGCTCGCCTTCGACGATCTTGATCGAGGCATTGTCCTCGTACGCTTCGTCAAAAGGCGGCAGCTCGTAATGCTTGCCGAGGATCTTGCCGGCATGCCCGAGCAGCAGCTCAAAGATCTGGCCGATGTTCATCCGGGAAGGAACGCCGAGCGGGTTCAGGATAACGTCGACCGGGGTGCCGTCCGGCAGGAACGGCATGTCTTCTTCCGGCAGGACCCGGGAGATCACGCCCTTGTTACCGTGGCGGCCGGCGACCTTGTCGCCGATCGAGATCTTGCGCATCTGCGCGATGTAAACGCGGACCAGCTCGTGCACTCCCGGCGGCAGCTCGTCGCCCTGTTCGCGGGAGAAAGTGCGGACGGCAATGACCTTGCCGCTCTCGCCGGGCGGGACGCGCAGCGAGGTGTCGCGCATGTCGCGGGCCTTGTCGCCGAAAATGGCGCGGAGCAGTTTTTCTTCGGCCGGCAGTTCGGTCTCGCCTTTCGGGGTGACTTTGCCGACCAGGATATCGCCGGCCTCGACTTCGGCGCCGGCCACGATGACGCCGCGCTCATCGAGATTGGCGACCGCGTCTTCCCCGACGTTGGGGATCTCGCGGGTGATCTCTTCCATGCCCAGCTTGGTGGCGCGGACCTCGACCTCCAGCCGCTGGATGTGGATCGAGGTGAACAGGTCTTTCTTGACCAGCCGTTCGGACAGGATGACCGCGTCTTCGTAGTTATAGCCTTCCATCGGCATCATGGCGACCAGGACGTTCTTGCCGAGCGCCAGTTCGCCGTCGCGGGTGGCGGCGCTGTCGGCCAGGACGTCGCCGTCCTCGACCTTGTCGCCGACCTTGACGCGCGGCCGCTGCATCAGCATGGTGTCCTGGTTGCTCCGGCCGTAGGTCAGTAGGCGGTAGACGTCTTTGGTCGAACCGCGGGTCACGGTGATCTCGGTCGCGTCGACCTTGGAAACCTTACCGGCGTTCTTGGCGGTGATCAGGGTGCGGGAATCGCGGGCGACCTTCCCTTCCCACCCGGTGCCGACGATCGGCGCTTCGGTCTCGAGCAGCGGCACCGATTGGCGCTGCATGTTGGCGCCCATCAGGGCGCGGTTGGCGTCGTCGTGTTCGATGAACGGGATCAGGGCGCTGGTAATACCGACGATCTGTTCCGGCACGACGCCGACATAGTCGACCTCGTTCGGTTGGGCGTAGACGAATTCCCGCTTGTAGCGGACCGGCACCTGGTCCTCGATGATCTTGCCGTTATCGTTGACCTTGACGTCGCAGGAACCGATCCGGTGGAGGTCTTCAATATCGGCGGTCAGGTACTCGAGGCGGCCGGAAACGATCCCTTTATCGACGCGGCGGTAAGGGGTCTCGATGAAGCCGTATTTATTGACCCGGGCGTAGGTCGAGAGCGACGCGATCAACCCGGCGTTCGGGCCTTCGGGCGTCTCGATCGGGCAGATGCGCCCGTAGTGGGACGGGTGGATGTCGCGGACCTCGAAACCGGCCCGTTCGCGGTTGAGACCGCCGGGGCCGAGCGCCGAGAGCCGCCGCTTGTGAGTCAGTTCTGCCAGTGGGTTGGTCTGGTCCATGAACTGGGAGAGCTGGCTCGAGCCGAAAAATTCCTTGATGACCGCTTGCAGCGGGCGGATGTTGACCAGCTGGCTCGGGGTGACCGGTTCGTTCCCCCTGACCATCATCTGTTCCTTGACCAATTTTTCCACGCGGGCCAGGCCGACGCGGATCTGGCGCTGCAGCAGCTCGCCCACCGCGCGGATGCGGCGGTTGCCCAGATGGTCGATGTCGTCCGAGATCCCTTCACCGGCGTTGATCATGATCAGGTAGCGGACCATCGCCAGGATGTCGTCCTTGGTCAGCGTTTGCTTCTCTTCCGGCACCTTGATGCCGAGCTTGCGGTTCAGTTTGTACCGGCCGACCTTCCCCATGTCGTACCGGCGGGCGTTGAAGAAGAGGTTGTTCAGGTAAACCTGGGCCCCTTCCTGGGTTACCGGATCGCCGGGCCGGAGCCGCTTGTACAGCTCGACCAGGGATTCGTCGTGGGGCATGATCGGGCATTCCTTCAGGGAGCGCCGGCGAAACTCGCCTTCCGGCAGGGCGGCCAGGATCTCTTTCTCGGTCGCGCCGATCGCCGACAGGAACATGGTGACCGGGATCTTGCGGGTCCGGTTGATGCGCGCGAAAATGGCGCCGCCCGCGTCGGTCTCGATCTCCAGCCAGGCGCCCCGGTCGGGAATGACCGTGGCGTAGTAAATGACCCGGCCGGTCCGCTCGTTCCGCTTGGATTCGCGGTAGTAGACGCCGGGCGACCGGACGAGCTGGGAAACGATCACGCGTTCCGCCCCGTTGATGATGAACGTCCCGCGCTCGGTCATCATCGGCAGGTCGCCGATAAAGACTTCCTGCGCTTTGACCTCTTTGCTCTCCTTGTTCAGGAGGCGGGACTCAACCTTGATCGGGACGGCATAGGTGGTCTCGCGGATCAGGCAATCTTCCGGCGCGTACTTCGGTTTCCCGAAGGAACACTTGCCGGAAAAAGAGAGCTCGAGCTTCCCCTGGAAGCCCTTGATCGGCGAAACGAGCTTGAGCTCTTCCGCGAGCCCCTCTTCGAGGAACCAGCGGAAAGAGTCGCGCTGGAGCTCCAGCAGATCTGGCGGCTCCACGGCCTTTTTATGCGGACCGTAAACCTTTTTGCGTGTTATCACTTGATCTCGACCTTCGCTCCTTCAGCTTCGAGCTTTTTCTTCAGCTCTTCGGCCTCTTCCTTCTTGATCTTATCCTTCACGGTCTTGGGCGCGTTGTCGACCAGGTCTTTCGCCTCTTTAAGGCCGAGACCGGTCAGTTCGCGCAGGACCTTGAGGACCTGGATCTTCTTGTCGCCGGCCGCGGTCAGCACGACGTCAAAGTCTTCCTTGACGGCGGCTTCGGCGGCTCCACCGGCTGCGCCTCCCCCGGCCATCATGACCGGAGCGGCAGCGGTGACACCGAACTTCTCTTCCAGCTTCTTGACCAGATCGTTCAGCTCCAGGACCGTCATCCCCTCTACTGCGGTAATAATCTCTTCAACTTTTGCCATCACTATTCGCCTCCTTTCTGTTTCTTGATCGCGTCAATCGCGTAAACCAGCTTGCGGATCGGGCCACTCAACACGTTAGCCAGGCCGTAGAGCGGCGACTTGAAGCCGCCGACCACTTTCCCGATGAGCACTTCCCGGGACGGCAGCTTGGACATCTCGTTCAACTCTTTATCATTAAAGAGGGTCTTGTCCACCAGGCCGGCGCGGATGCTCCCTTTTTCATTATCTTTTATGAACTTGACCAGGACCTTGAGCGGGGCGACCGCGTCCTTGTAGCCGAGCAGCAGCGCCGTGGAACCTTTGAGATGCTCCTTGATCTGGCCGAGACCGCTTTCGTCCACCGCCCGCTCGATCAAAGTGTTCTTGATGATCCGCAGTTCCGACCCTTCCGGCCGCAGTTTTTTGCGCAGCTCGGTGATCTGCTTGACCGAATAGCCGTGGTAATCGGAAACGACCATGACGGTCGCCCGGGAGATCTTCTCTTTCAGCTCGTCAACGACCTTTTTCTTGACCGCTATCGCTTTCTCGCTCATGCCGTCGCCTCTTCCACCGCGAGCCGCGGGTCGATCTTGATGCCGGGGCCCATGGTCGTGGAGATCGTGACCGATCTGATGAAAACGCCGCCCTTGAAGCCGCTCGGCTTGGCGTGGCTGATGGCCGCGATGACCGCCTTCAGGTTCTGGTGGAGCGCTTCGGCGGTGAAGGAGACCTTGCCGATCCCCAGGTGGACGGCGCCTCCCTTGTCCATCTTGAACTCGACCTTGCCCCCCCGGAATTCGGCGACCGCTTTGCCGATCTCCGGCGTCACGGTGCCGGCTTTCGGGTTCGGCATCAAGCCCTTGGTACCAAGGATCTTGCCGAGCTTCCCGACCTCGCCCATCATGTCCGGGCTGGCGATAACGATGTCAAAATCGAAGAAACCGCCCTTGATCTTTTCGATCAGATCGGCGGCCCCGGCGATCGAAGCGCCGGCCTCTTCCGCTTCCTTGATCCGGGTCGAATTGGTGATGACGGCGACCTTCTTGGTCTTGCCGCTGCCGGCCGGCAGGACAACGGTCCCGCGGATCGACGGGTTCTTGACGGTGTCGACGCCAAGCTTAAGCGCCAGGTCGACCGATTCGTCGAACTTGGCCCGCTTGGTCTGCGGCAGCAGCTTGAGCGCCGCTGCGGGGGTCAGTAATTTTTCCCGGTCCACCAGCTTGGCGACCGCTTCGTACTTTTTGGCTTTTTTCATTGGACCACTATCCCCATACTGCGCGCCGTGCCGGCCACGATCTTGGCGGCGGCGTCAATATCATTGGCATTGAGATCGGGCAGCTTGATCTTGGCGATCTCCCTGACCTTGTCCAGCGTTACCTGGCCGACCTTGGTCTTGTTCGGCACGCCGGACCCTTTTTCGACCCCGGCCGCTTTCCTGAGCAGGTCGGCGACCGGCGGGGGCTTGAGGATAAAAGTGAAAGAGCGGTCCTTAAAGATGGAGATCTCCACCGGCACGATGCTGTCGCCTTTGTCCTTGGTGGCGGCATTGTACTGCTTGCAGAACTCCATGATGTTGATGCCGTGCTGGCCGAGCGCGGGACCGATCGGCGGCGCCGGGTTGGCTTTGCCGGCCGGGATCTGGAGCTTCACTTTGACTAATAGTTCTTTTGCCATGTTAGTTTATCTTTTGCGCGTGCTCAAAGTTGACCTCGACCGGCGTATCCCGGCCGAAAATGTTGATCAGGACCTTGAGCTTCCCTTTCTCCGCGTTTATCTCGTCGACCACGCCGGTATATCCGCGGAAAGCACCGGAAATGACCCTGACCCCTTCGCCCTGCTCGAAAGAGACTTCCAGCTTCTCTTCCTTGCCGAGCTGCTTGAGGACCCGCTGCATCTCTTTTTCCGAGACCGGCGTCGGCTTGACCTTGGTCCCGATGAACCGAGCGACCCCGGAGGTCTGCCGGATCAGGTACCAGGTCTCCTCGTCCAGGATCATGTCGACGAAAACGTACCCCGGGAACATTTTGCGGACCTTTTCCAGCCGCTTGCCGTTCTTGATCTCGATCGTCTCTTCCAGCGGGACCAGGATCTGGAAAACCCGCTCTTTGAGCCCTTCGTCGACGATCGTCTGTTCCAGCGCCGACTTCGCCTTATCTTCCTGGCCGGTCAACGTCTGGATCACGTACCATTTGCGCTCGCCTTCGATGATCTTCGGTTTGGCCTTCTCCTTGGCCGGAACCGGCTCGGCCGGGACCTCGGCTTTGACTTCGGGCGCAACGACCGGTTCTACCGCCGGCTGGGCCGGTTCGGCGGCCGGCGCGGCGTTCTCCGCGGCCTGTTCTGCTGTCTTTCCCTGCTCGATGTTTTCTTCCATTTTTACTTCAGCAACGCCTTGAAAAGCGCCGCCAGCCCGTAATCGACGATCATGACAAAGAGCGACGTCGCAATGACGATCACCAGAATTATCACGGTCGCAACCGCGACGTAACGCCGGTCGGGCCAGACGACCTTCCGCATCTCGGCCAGGGTCTCTTTAATGTAACCGAGTATCTTATCTTTCATTTTTAAGGATCGGGCCTGCCCCGACTTGAACGGGGAGTCCCGGTTTTGGAGACCGGTGGTTTGCCATTAACCGACAGGCCCGGGCAAAAACCTACTTCTCCTCCTTATGTTTGGTCGTCTTACGGCACCAGGGACAGAATTTGGAGAGCTCGAGCCTCTCCTTGGTATTCTTTTTGTTCTTCGTCGACGTATAGTTCTTACGTTTACAGACGGTACAAGCTATAGTAATGATTTCTCGCATTTATCTCTCCAAACGCACAAACCCTCCCTATCCCGCCTTTACGGGCAAAATAGAGAGGGGAAATTCAACCTATCCTCGCGTAACCTCAGGAAGGCGTTTGACCTCGACTAAACCAGATCCCGGGCATTGAAGCGTGCCAGAGACGAGCCGATCCCCGATTAGCCAAACAACAAGGGTTAATTTTACGCTACCGGCCGCGGATTGTCAAGGGGTATTTTACGGATTCGGGATATATTTGAGGATCGTGCCGTTATCCCCCACGGCCCACCCTTCGGTCGCGCTGCGGAACTGGACCTCGTTCAGGCTATCGTTGACCCCGGTCGGTCTTTCCTGCCAGGTTTCCCCGGCATCGGTCGTCCGAAGCGCTTTGCCGCCCGCGCCAACCAGCCAGCCCTCCAGAGTATTAATAAATGAAAGAGAATAATAGGTCGTGTTGACCCCGGTTTCCCTGGTAACCCAACTGGTCCCCCCATCGGTCGTCTTTAAGATCCAGCCGTTGGCTACGCTCCCGGCCGCGAAACCGTGGTTTTGATCGACAAAATCGACCGTATTAAGGTCGACGCTGACCCCGCTCGTCTGCACTCCCCAAGTAAAACCGCTATCGGTGCTCTTTACGATCTGCCCGCTCGAACCGACCGCCCAACCGTAGTTAGCATCGACAAAATCGACCGCATATAACGTTCCGGTCGTTCCGGTCGTCATCGGCCCCCAGCCGACCCCGGCATCGGTCGTCTTATACAATTGCTGGTTCGCAGTCGAGGAGTTGCCTACTACCCACCCATTGTCCGAATCATAGTATTGGATATCCTGGATGGTTATAACGCCGATGCTTGGGGTGTCTACCGCCCAATCGGTTCCGCCGTTGGTCGTTTTGACGATCTCGTGATTGTGGCCGGCGACCCAACCGTTATTGGCGTTAAGAAAAGAGAGCGCGTAAGCGTAATTGAGGATCTGGCTTTCCTGGGTCGCCCAGCTCGTCCCGCCGTTGGCCGTATGCAGGATAGTGGAATCGTCGACGCCGTAGTTCCTGATCGCCGCGATCCAGCCATTATTATCGTCGGCAAAACAAATCCCCTGCAGGCTGTTGGTCGTACCGCTCGCACGCCCTTCCCACCAGATCACGGTCGTGGTGGTCGTGGCAGTGGTCGTGGTGGTCACGATCGTCGTAGTGGGCACCGTGGTGGTAGTAGAGGATGGCGGCTTGGTCGTCGTCGTGCCCGTGGTCGTCGGGACCGCCGGGGCCGTGGTGGTTGGAGCGGCCGTAGCGGTCGTGGCCGGGGCCGCCGTCGTCGTGGTGATCGTGGTGGTGGCCGGCGCCGCCGTAGTGGTCGCGGCCGCGGTCGTTGTGGTGGTGCCGACGACGATCGAACCGCCGCCCCCGCCGCCGCAGCCGGCCAGCAGCCTAAGCGCTGACAGGACAACGACTACTGTCAATAAGAATAGCGCCGACCGTTTTAGCAAAAGCCGCTCCGTTTACCGGCGCCGCATGATCAGGCCGCCGCCACCGATTGCCAGCGCCCCGGCTCCGCCGCTGTCATCCTGGGCGTAGAACGCCCGGATCGGATAAGGAATACCGCTTAAAACCCTGTGCCAATCTGTCGGGACATCCAAGCTGCCGTTGCAATAATAGATCGAACCGTTTTCCGAGCCGAGCGCGGCATCGCCCCCGCCGACTCCGGTGACGATCACGGCCGCGCCCAGGGTTTCGGTCCCGTCACCGATCTGGAAGGCGCTGGTAGTCCAGGCGCCGGCGGTGTAATACCTGACCCGCCCGCCGGTGCCGGCGATCAGGACATCGGGATTGCCGCCGTTAAAAGCAAAGAGCCCGCGCCAGTAAGTATCTACTTCGCCGCTCAAAGCGCTAAAACTGTTCCCAAAATCGGTCGTATAATAGAGCTTACCGTCGTCGGGGATAACGAACTGGCCGTCGGTAAAAGCAATGTTGCGCAGGGCAGTCGCTCCGGCAATGTTCTGAATAAGCGGGTTCGTGATCGGCGCCGAAGCGAAAGCGAAAGCGTCGCTTTCAAACGTGCCGGTTACCCAGACGCCGCTCTTCGCATCAGAGAACGCTATGCCAAAGGGAGTGCTCCCGCGATTCTCCAAGCTGACCGAGAGCAGGTTGATCCCCGCCTCCGGGGTCGGGCAGCCGCCGTAAGGATAATTGCTCCAGCTCGCCAGGTTGGTCGGATCGTTACAAATGTAAACGATCCCCTGACCGCCGGCGTCGGTCCCGCAAAGGTACATCTTACCGGTCGCGTCGGAGCTGACGATACTGTTGAACGTCTCTGTCCCGGTCTTGATCACTTCCCAGCTCATAGGATAGAGGGCAAGATGCGCGGCCGTATCGCCGAGACTAAAGCTCTCGCTCGATGTAAGCCAGTCTGGTCTGCGGGCCGACAAATTGTAACTCCCGGCCGACAAACCGGTGATCTCATAGGTGCCGGTCGCCGCGTCGGCGGTAACGACGCCGTTGACCGCTCCGGTGTAAACGATCTCCACTCCGCCCCGGATCCCGTCGTTGGTGCCGGCGAATTTAATCTTGCCGGCGATAATAGCCAGGACCGTGGTGGTGGTCGTCGTCGTGGTCGTCGTGACCGTGGTCGTGGGCGCCCCGGTCGTCGTTACGACGGTCGTGGTGGTCACGACAGTCGTCGTAGTGGTGACGCGCGGATCGGTCGCCGAACCCTGGCCGCAGCCGCTTTGGGAAATGACCAGAAGACAAGCAACAAGGACCAAACTGATCAATGGCAGTTTATTCATTAGAATGCCCTCCTGGCGACCAGCGTTATACCCGAAGCGGAGCTAAAACCGGCCTGGACCCCGAACGCGCCGAATTCCTTGTTCAGGAAGACGCCAAGGCCGATCCTGGCCCCTTTGTCGATGACCGCCGGCATCAGCGGCAGGTTTTGTACGTAAGCGGAATAATTGCAGATATCGAGGCCGATCCCGCCCGCAACCTGGCCAAAGTTCTTAACGACCGAGCCTGACCCGTATATTAATGTATAAGAGTTCCCTAACCCCGCTCCGAGGCCGAACTGGAGCTGCAGGTCGCCGGACAGCGGCCGGACAAAGGCGGCGCCAATGACCCCCGCTCCGCCGCGCGTTCCCGCTTCAGCGATGATCGACCCTGCTTTAACCTTGGGGAGAGGGGCTTGAACCGGCGTGGCGATGACGCGCGGTCCGGCTTCCGCCGTCGGCACGGCGCCGACTACCCGCGCCGCGTGAGCAAACCCAGCCGTCAAGATAACCGCCAACCCGATCAATATCGCCTTTTTCATTTTTTCGCTCCTTTTAATAAGAGTTCCAGTCCAGCAAGCCTCTGTTCAACAGCGCCTGGACGTAGCCGGTCTGATAAAGCAACTCGACCGTCTCCGCCCGGGTCAGGGCCCGGTTCGGCTCGAACCGTTTCCCTGCCAGATATTTTAGCATACCTTCCTTCTTAGCCGCAGAGATAAATTCGGCCGCCCAGTGATCGTAGCCGACGTCGGAGAACTCGTCGGCATACGCCCACTCTTTCACTTTCGCGAACCGGACGATCATCGCCACCCCTTCGGCGCGCGTGATCTTGCCGTTCGGTTTGAATAAATTGCCGGGATATCCTTTAACGATCCCCGCCGCCGCCGCTTGCGCAATATAGCCGGCGGCCCAATGCGCCGTTTTGACATCCTTAAAATCGGTCTCCAGACCGGATTCCGGACTGCTGTAACCCGTTTTCATCAGGAGGGTGGCCATTTCGGCCCGGGTAATGTTCCCTTCCGGCCGGAACGTCCCGTCGGGATAACCGGTGATGATGTTCGACATCGCGAGCAGCGATGTCGGCACGGCGACCCAGTAGTCGCGGGCAACGTCAGGGAAGTTCTTCAGGCGCAGGACCCGGACCGCTTCGGCGGTCAGCGGGCTGACCCCGCTCCGCCCCTCGACGACCAGTTTATTCTTCCCTTCGGCCAGCTCGGCGATCGCGTCGAACGTCCCCTCCAGCGTGATCCGGACCTTTTGGCCGTTGAGCGCCAGGGTGTTGATCCGGTTGTCGAAGATGTCGCCGGTCAGCCGGGTGGACTGATCAAAGGTGATCGTCTTATCCTTGGGGAGGTTAACTCTCATTTTCAGCAACGGCGCCGCCCGCTCCGGCAAGGTCGGCCCGTAGGTCAACGAGAAAAAGCTGTTATCAATACCGGGTAAGCCGGGGAATTGGTGGAACGCGTAGTCGAAACGGAACCCGCCGTACATCAGACCGACGCCGTAGGCCAGGCCGCTCTCCGTCACGTAGCTCCCGCCGCCGTCGGTCGAAACGTCCTGGTCGAGACCGGCCCGGACGGCGATCATCGGGATCGGCTGCCATTCGGCGCCGACATGGTAGAGGAGCGGATACCCGCTCTTCAGGTCGGCGTCGAGCAGCAGGTCGACCCGCTGCTGGCCGTATTTGAGCAGCGCGTTCTTGTCGCCGATCAGCGTCAGCGCGGAACCGAGACCGAACGTGGCCGGATAACTTTCACTGTAACCGGAGGCGTAATTCAAGCGGCCTCCCATGCTGTACGGCAAGACGTTGTGGCCGACGGCGCCGACGCTCAGGTACGGCAGCGGCCTCATTTTCAAGCCGAGATCGAGCTCGGTGCCGGTGCCGACCCCGTCGATAATGCTGTCGCCCGACAGGGAAGTGTTGAACAGTTTGAGCGAGGAACCGAGTTCGATGTTCCAAAACTTCTTCGCCCAGGTAAAGAAGAAAACGTTGTTAAAATAATCGATCGCCGGCTGGCTGCCGTCAACGACATAGATCGGGTCCGCCTCCGTCCCTTCCAGGACCTTGGTGACCGGAACGCCGCCGGTCGACGAGCCGACGAACGAAGCGCCAAGCACCCCGTATTCGGTCGGATACGCGCCGGAAAAGAGGAGATAATTGTAATCTTCCATGAACTTGCCCGACATCGAGGTCCCCTGCCACTGCTTCAGCTCGGCCAGGCCGGCCGGGTTGGAGAAGACGGCGGTAGAATCGTCCGCCAGGCCGATAAAGGTCCGGCCGAGGCCGATCGCCCGGCCGCCGATCGCCAGTTTGGAGGGATCGAGCGCCGTTTGCGCGCAAACAACGGTGCCGCTAAGCAGGCAGGCCAGCAGGAGGGCGGCTATTCTCTTCATGGCGTCCTCCTGGCGTTGACGATCCTGATCTTTTTACTGATGATCTTACCGCCGTTCAACTGCCGGATAAAACCGGTAAAGACGCCGCGCGGCTGGTCGCCGATATTGATCTGGATCGTGTTCCCTTTCCCCGTTTCCAGCGTGACCGGCAGGCGGAGCGTCGGACCAAGCCCCGGCGAGGCGAGAACGAACTCGGCCGGGCCGCTGTAGGCGGGATCGTATAATTCGTACTGGATGGTGCGGACCGGGTTATCGGAGACCGACGGATAAACGACCGCGTTCTTGACCGGTTTGTCTTCCACGGCCGGCGACGGCGGGGTCGGCGTATTGACGGTCAGGGTGAACGTTTCGCTCGTCATTTCGCCGGCGGCGTAGCAGCGGACAATGCAGGTATAAGCCCCGACTTCCAGCGAGGCGCTGAACTGCCGGGCTTCCAGGGAAGCCAGTGCGCCGTTAACGGCCAGGGTCCCCGCGGCGTAAGCATCCACGGTCGCGCCGATCGTTACTTCGCCGCTGACCGAGCCGCCGCTTAAGGGGGTCGGTGCCAGCGCCTCGAAAAAGAGCGTCGGTCCCTGGCCGCTCCAGTTGCGCTGGTCGATCGTCAGCGTCCCGTCGAGCGGCGAGCGGGCGATCCCGTCGAACTTGATGTTCTGCAAAATTAACCGCGCCGGGGCGATCGGCCAGGCGGCGGCGGCAGAAACGCCGCCGTCCGGATTGGCAACCGTGACGCCGACATTGCCGGCGGCGTTCGCTTCGACGGTGACCAGCGCTTCAAGCTTTTGGGCGCTGATCAACCTGACCGGTCCGCTACTCGCTTCCACGGTGGAGAAAGCGACGGCCGGCGCCAGGTCGGACGAACCAAGCAAACCGAGGAAATGGGTCCCTTCGATCGTCATGATCAGCGTCTGGGCTTCCGTGGAAGAGACCAGCCGGGCCGGACTAAGCGCAGTGACAGCCGGCTCGATCACATATTTATATAACGTACCGCCGGACGCGCCGCTGCCGGCGATCCAGATCGAAGATTCATTGGTCCCGTTGACCGCCAGGAGATCGGTGCCGGCGCTGAACCCGCCGATCCGGCTCCAGCCGGCGCCGGCGCTCGTGCCGTTGGTAGTCCGGTAAACCTCGCCAGACGAGCCGACCGCCCAACCGTTGTCGGGATCGGTAAAGTGGATCCCCTTGATGTCGGTCGTTGCCGGGATCCCGCTGGAGCGGGAATTCCAGGCCCCGTCGTAATAAAACACCGCCCCGCCGTCGCCGGCCGCCCAGACCGAATTGACCGCGAACATCTGGACGTCGTTAAAATAACCGGTCCCGCCGGTAAAAGCCGAAACGATCCAATTGGCGCCGCCGTCGCCCGAACCGTAGACCACTTTGGCGCTGCCGTCGGCCAGGCCGCCGACCGCCACCAGGATATTCGGGCTCACGTAAGCGATCTGGCGAAAATGGCAATTGCCGGCCACACCGGCCGCCGATTGGGTCCAGGTGTCGGTCGCCGCGGTATAAGTGTAGAGGGAATTGCTGCCGCCGGGATTGTCGCCGGCCGCCCAGCCGTTCCCGTTCGGGAGGAAATAACAGTTGCGCAGCGTCACCAGCGTGCCGCAATCGGCCTTCTGCTCAAAAGCGAAAGTGCCGGTCGCCTGGTTAAAGGTGATCTTGGCCGTCTTGGAATTGGCGCCGACCATGAAACCTTCGATCGTGCCGTAAAAATTAACGCCGCGCCAATCGTTGGTCAAGAAGCGGGCAAAGTTCCAACCGGCGCCGTAATTGGAGGTGCCGGCGACCAGGCCGCCGGCGCCGACCGCCAGCGCGCCCTGCCCGGTGACCAGCGGGGCCGCATTAACGAGCGCTTCGCTCGTCGCCGCCTGGTTCGACCAGGAAGCGGCGAACGCTCCGCCGGCCAGCACGATCAATAAAAGCAAGTTCACCGATCCTTTTATTAAAGTATTCATTTTTCTCCTTTCAGAAAATCGAGCAGCGGCTCAATCTTGGCCCTGGCCGGCTTGGTCCGGGCGACGATGCCGGCCGCTTCCGCGCGGGTCAGCGCCTTTTTCGGTTGGAATTTCTGGTCGCGCAGATAATCGAGGGTCCCCTCTTTTTGCAGCGCGAAGATCGCCTCAACCGCCCAGTGCCGCCCCGGGATATCGGGGAACGGCGCCGCGGTCACGGTCACCGGCAGGAGCCGGTCGTATTTCGCCACGATCGTCGCCCCCTCGGCCCGGGAGATCGTCTTGTTCGGTTTGAAGGTCCCGTTGGGATAACCGGTCACGACCCCCTGCACCGCCGCCGCCTTGACGAACGGCGCCGACCAGCTGTCGGCCGCCACGTCTTTGAACGGCGGTTTGGCCGGCTGTTCGGGCGCTGTCTCTTGCAAAGTGTAAAGCAGCTTGGTCAGCTCCGCGCGGGTCACCGGTTTCTCCGGCTGGAAGGTCCCGTCGGGATATCCGCCGAGGATCTCGAGCAGGGCAAGAAAGCCGATCGCTTCGCGCGCCCAGAGGTCGGGCGGCACGTCGCGGAAATCGCGCAAACGGACGATCCGCGCCTCCGCGGTAGCCAGCGGCCGCTCGCGATTGTCATACGCCGCCAGCGGAATGGCATTCTTCCCCGGATCGGCCGCCAGCGTAACGGTAAATTTATTGTCTGCGGAGATCGGGATCTCCGCCCCCAGCACGGTCAGCCGGGCTACCGCCGGGTCGACCGCGCCTTCGAGCGTCACGATCTCCGTAAAAGTAATCGCCTGGTAGCCACCCAGGGCAATGTACTCCTTGCGCACGACGATCGGCTTGATCTCCGGCCGGTAAGCGATCGAAAAATAATGGGAGGTGAGGCTCGGATCGTTGGCGTAAGTGTGATAAGCGTAATCGAAACAAAAGCCGGAGAGGTTCAGGCCGAGACCGAAAGCGAGGTTATTGATCGTTTCGTTCACGCCCTCGCCCTGGTCCAGACCGCCCCGCAGGGTCAGGAGCGGAACCGGCGTCCATTCCACGCCGGCGTGGGCCAGGCCGGACGGCGACGCGGCGGTCAGCGCCTTTTCGTAATCAAGGGCGAAGAGCAGTTCCTGCGGGCTCTCGACCTGCGCTTCGCGTCCCAGCAGTTTATAAGCCAGCCCGATCCGGGAAACGGTCGGAAATCCCTCTTCCACCCCGTCGCTCCATTTCAACCGGCCGCCGGCGGTGGCAGGCAGGAAATTTTGCTGCGTAAAACCGAGCTTAAGTTGCGGCAGGTAACGGTAGATCACGCCGAGGTCGGATTCCAGGCCGGTCGCCGTCAGGTCGCCGAGCCCGGGCCGCGTCAGCGACGAATTGAAGAGTTTGAAGTTGACGCCGGCCGACAGGTCCTTGACCAGGAAGTTATCGCCGGTGCCGTAAGAAACCACCATCGCCAGGCGGCTGACGCCGCTCGTGGCGCCGGTCGTCGGCGCGTAGGTCAGCGAATTGGAAGCAAGCCCCAATCCGACCCCGCCGCCGGCCAGCGGCAGCGCCAGATCGAGCGCCAGGACATCATAAGAATCCAGGTGCTTGGCGGTCAGCGTGTTCAGCTCAAAGTTTTTGATCTGGCCGAGGCCGGCCGGATTGGTGAAGACCGCGGCCGGGTCGTCGGCCAGGGCGCAGAACGCCCGGCCCAGGCCGAGCTGCCTGGCGCTGCCGCCGATCTTGGTGATATCATCGGCGTCGGCCGCCAGGGCCGCGCCGCCCAGCAGCCACAGACCAAGCGCGATCGCCAACGCCTTGAAACTTCCCGTCATCTGCTCTCCTCGTTAATAAACGGTCACGAAATTCTTGAAATATTTATTGTCGAGCCGGTTGATAACCGTGACCACGCCGCGCCGCAGCTTGCTGGCCGGCAGCACGACTTCCAGATCGCGTTCGGCGCTCGAGCCTTCGGCGGCCGCGTAAGAAGCCAGCACGTTCCCTTCGCTGTCGACCACTTTAATGTCGACCGTCGTGTAAACCGCCTTTTCCCGGATCCGCTTGCTCCCCGCGTCCCAGTACGGCACGGTCGTCAGCAAGCCGGAGCCCGACCCGGTGGTCGTGGTCGTCGTGGTGGTGGTCGTGGTGGTCGTCGAAGACGCCAGGTAAGAGAAAAACAGCCCGTTCAGGCTTGAGGTCGTACTCTGGTCACCCAGGGAGCCGAGCAGGACCTGCGCCTGGATCCAGGATTCTTCGCTGGCGGTGATCGAGCCGGCATAGCTTTTCGCCGCCAGGCCGGTCTCGCTGCTCGCCGTCCGGAAACCGATCAAGTACGCTCCGGTCGTTTCCGCCGTAGCGCCGGTCCAGAAAGAGGGGGCGGCGGGACGTTCTACCGCGGCCGACTCATACGTGCCGATGGCCGAATAGCGGTCGGTCATCTTTTGCAGACGGATCCGGCCGGCATCGTCAAGCCAGGCGACCAGGAAGCGGTTGGTCGACGCCGCGTCGATGTTCCCGCTCTCCCAGGTCTCGCCCGGATAGAGGAGCTTGGCGTTTATATTGTCCAGGAGCGAACTGCCGTTCGGCCCGTAGAGCGCCCGGCCGCTGGTATCGATCTCCTGGCATTTAACGGTCAACAATAAGCCGGCCGGATCGAGCGTCAGCGTTCTGATCCCGACCAGGAAAGTGTTGCCCGCGCCGTCTGCGGTCACATCGATCGGGTAAAAGGTCGATGCCGAGCCGAGCAGCGCGCCGGAACTGTCGTAAAGCCGCCAATAACCGGTCTGCAAAGTCACGTCGGTCGGATCGCCGTAACAGACCGCGATCCCGCCGGCACCGGCCGCCACCCTGGTAAATGGGGTATAGGCCGCCGTCCACGTCTGAACCGGATTGGCGCCGAACGCCTCCCAGGTCCCGCTGCCGCCGGAATCATAGAACCTTTTCAGGAACAGGTTCGCCCCGGCGGGCGGCCCGCCGAACGTTTCCACGTAAGCGACGTAGAGCGAACCGTTGTAAGCGGCCATGCCGATCATGTCGATATTCTTAGTGGCCAGATCGTTGCCGACCGGTAAACCGCTATCGCCCCAGCGCCGGGCGGAAAGGCCGCTGCATTTCTGGACGTAATAATTGGTGTGGCCGGTCACCGGATCGGTCATCCGGACCAGGACGTACGCGTTGCCGAGATCATCGCAGGTCAATTGCGGGTCGAAACCGCCCCCTTCGGGCGTGACCAGCTGCAGTTTAGCGGCGCCGGCGCCGAACAACCGGGTACCGGTCGAATCGAATTTCTGGACCAGCACTTCGGGGGTAGTAGTTGAGTTCAAGTAATCTTCCCAGGCGATCCAGGTCTCGCCGGCTATCGAGCTCCCCAGGCTGTGATGGCGCATCGGTTCGGTCGAATCGGTCGGCGAGACCGGCCCCGACCAGGTTTGGGTCGACCAGATCGGCGTCACGTAGATCTTCGGCTTGACCCCGAAGGCCTGGGAAAGGACCGCCCCCTCGCCGCCGTCGGGCGCCAGGCGGAGCGATTCAAAATTGGCGACGCTGGCGGCGGCGGAGAATTCCCGCGGGTCGCCGGACGCGCCGAAGATCTGGGTTTTCAGCTTGGCGTCGGTATCCGGGTTGCCGTCGATCCAGGCCAGGATCGTCCGCTCGCCCTGGGTCGTTTTAACGACCTGGGGAAGGCGGTAAGCCAGGCGCCCCGCTTCCGCGGAAACGCCGGCGCCGGCCGTGCCGCCCCATTGGCGGACGCCGTAAAGCCTTTGCAGGATGACCGCGCCCGATTCGAAAGTCGTCTGGTTGAAAACGGAACCGGCCGCCAGCGTCACCGCGACGGTCGCGGCGCCGGCCGGCGCGACCAAACCGAAGATCACCAGCAGAACCGCTGCCAATTTTAATCTTGACACTACGAACACCCCTTTTTTATTCGATTATCGCGATCTTGACCTTGGCCAACACGCGATTTTCAAAGCGCGCTAAAATGCTGCCCGCGTAGACCCCCGCCCCGGCCTGCCGGCCGTCCTGGGCGACGGTATCCCAAACGACCTTGTTCGTGCCGGCCGAGCCGCCCTCGCTCAGCTTCGCGCAGTTGATCTTTTTGACGATCTTCCCTTCGACGCTGTAGATGTAGATGTCGATGTCGGCGTCGCCGGAGAGGGTATATTGGATCGTGACTTTCTTATCCGCGTCGCGCAGGCGGACCGGCGCCGGGAAGGTAAGCGGCGCGCCGATGACGCGGAGCGGCCCGCCGGCCACTTCCACCGACGCCAGTTCGGTGACGGACGCAGCGGCGCCGAGCGCCCCACTGCTCCGGGCGGCAAAGGCGAAAACGTGTTCGCCGGACGCGAGCTTCTCCGCTTCCGACACGGTGTATTGCAGGGTGAACGATTTGAGCGCGCTGCCCGCTGCCGCGGTCTTGAGCGTCATGTGCGAATCGTTGAGCGCCAGCACCCGGGCGGCGGTCGAACCGGGGTCGACGACGATCGAATAATCGGCAACGCTGCCGGACAGGCCGTACGGCGTTTCGATGGTGACGTCCGCCCGGATCTCCGGCTGGTCGGAAATGACGAATTTGCCGCCGGCGGCCAGGATCGCCGGCTGGTAAAGCCGCCGCCCGAACCAGATCTGCAGTTTAGGCGCCGGCTCGTTGAGCGCTCCCGGCGGAATGATCCCGCCGCCCGCCTTGATCTCCATCTCCGGCAGAAGGTCGTAACCGGAACCGGTCACGGTAAACTCGACCGGCCCGCCCCCCTGCCCGTCCACCTGCGCCGTAGCGGCGAAATGCTTCTGGCCGACGGCCAAGAAGGTCTGATTGAGCCCGAAGCCGTTGATAACGTAATTGCCGCTCCCGTCGATGAGGCCAAGCGTGTATTGCGGCTCGGTCCCCTGAAGCGCGGCCGCGTCCCTATAAAAGTAGACGGTCGTGTCGACTCCCGGCCGGACCCCTTTGACGAAACCGGAGAGGAAATAGACCGGCATGTAGCGGTTATAGGCCGACGCGCCGGCGACCGCCAATAGTAAAATTATTCCGATCAGGAGCCGTCGTTTCATTTAACCTCCAGGTTCTCCACCCGGTTCTTGAGATAGACCTGATAGCCGATCCCCGGGACCAGTGCGAAGTCGTCGCCGCTCACTTTTTCGCCGGCGGCGCTGTAGGCGACGCCGTAGCCGGCGCCGCTCTTGTTCCAGCCGTAGATGCCGATCACTTCGCCCCGCTTGCCGTTGATGAGGGCGGCCAGGTCGCTCGCCCGTTTGCCGCGCCAGCTGGTCGGCACGGCGATCGTGTTGACGATCAGCTTGTCAGCCTGGTACGGCTCCAGCGTGTAAACGAACGGTTCGCTGCTGCCGGCGCTGACGCCGAGCGTTTCGTAGTCGACGACCGCCCCGTCGGTGCTGCCGAACCAGTTGGTGGCGACCGGTTTGAACTTATATTTGCCGGACGGGGTATTTTGCAGGGTCACGGACGAGCCGCTCCGCGTCTCCGCGGAACCGCTCGGGTACGTGATGACGACCGAGAAGCCGGTCGTTTCCCGTTTATATCCGTCGCTGCCGGTTTCGTTATAATTGACCGGTATGCCGAGCTGGAGGTTCATATTGCTGCCGCTCCGCTGCAGCGATTCGCTGATCGTGCCGATCGTCGGGACGTTCGGTTTATCGGCTTTATAGGTCGCCCGCAGGTCCGTTAAGTTATTGGGGGTCGGCGGGATGTTCCGGGGCGTGGCGGAATAGCTGAACTTGCCGTAGAACGAACCGGCGGTCCGCGGCGTCCCTTTCCAGGTCCGGGCGCCGACCGAGCCGCCGTTCAGGTTCATATCCTCGAACTGGTAATAAAGCGTGGTGCCGCCGTCTTTGACCTCGGTCAGATTTAAAGTCAGCGATCCGGCGGCAGACCGCGGGTCGGACGGCGTGGAGGAAAAGAACTCGAGATTCGTTCCCTGTGTTGGGTTCGCTCCATTGGCGCCGTCCTTATCCCTGATCGCTCCGGGGTGGACGCGGAGAATGATGCCGGCCTCGGCGGTGACCGCCAAGACTACCAGCGCGGCCAGGAGCAGCGTGATCTTTACCCCCCATTTATTAATGTTCATCTTCATGTTCACAATTCCTCCTTATGGATAGATCAAGGTCCAGTCGAAAGCGCTTCCCGAATAGTAGAACTTGCTTTCGGCCGGCTTCAAGGCGGTCTGGGCCGCGTCGCCCCAGGCCCCGCCGCTATATGTCGTCAGGGTGAACTGCTGTCCCGCCCGGTCCCAGGTCAGCAGCAGGTCGCCGGTCGTTAAGGCGGTCAAGCCCGCTTGGGCGGTCGTCCGCTGCCGCGGGTACGGGAAGGCGATCAGGTTGTAGCCGGTGATGACCGGCCGCGTGTTGGTCGTCGCCAGCTTGCCGAACCGGCCGGTCAGGGAGACGCTCTTGGCGCCGGCCGCCGCGTCGGTATAAAGGATAAAGCCTTCGGCCAGTTTCAAGCTATGGTCGCCGGTCCAATCGCCGGACGAGAAAGTCGCCAGTTCGTACTGGCTGCCGTTCCACCAAAGGAGCATGGAGCCGGCGACGTTGACCTGGTCGGCCACCAGCGCTTTGAGCGAGACGCCGTCTTCCTGGAACGGCAGGGAGGTAAAGACGAAACCGCCAGCAGCATTGGTTGTAACCTCGACTTTGCCGACGGTGATCGAGTTGTTCTGTTCGTTTAGCAGGTCGGTCCCGGTAACCAGCGGGTTCGGCACGACCCGGTAGTAATGGTTATTGCCATCCTTGCCGGCGCCGGTCAGAGTCAGACTGGTCTGCGAGTTCGGGAGCGGCGCCGCCGCCGTCAGGTCAACGGTAAAGGCAGCCGCGCTCGGCTGATATTCGCTCCCGGCCCCGCTCTCCGCGTAGACCTTGACCCCGGCGGGAAGCGGTTTGCTTGGATCGTAGCCCCAGGTCAGGACCAGATCGTTCCCTTCGCGGCGGATATTCGTCTCCCTGATCCAGCCGCTGTCGGCGACTTCGGGCCCCGTCTGGGTCGTGGTAGTCGTGCCGGTCGTTGTCGTGGTGGTAGTCGCCGGCCCGCTCGTAGTGGCCGTGGTAGTTGTGGTGGAGGTCGTGGTCGTCAGCCCGGGCGGGATCAAGGTATAGATGCCGCCGAGGCCGAGACCGTTGGAATAACCGATGACCGGTTCGCCTTTGATGTCGATAATGGCCGTCTCCACCGTCCCGCCGGAAGAGATGAAAGGATCGGCGGCAAATGCCATCGACGCGGCAATTAAAACCGCAACAATAATAATAATCGACTTTACTCTGGATATCGGCATTAGTTATTCACTTTTTTTCGCCTGTCATCCCAAATCACGTCTTAACTTACTCAAGCGTCATTTATGATCTTTAATTGCTGGTATCAACCACGAGAAAGGAAACCGCCGCATGAGCCGGGACCTTTACGCTGAATTCACCCCAATCAATTCCCTGCACGACCGGCATCGGTATAGAGTTTTCATCCCCTTGCATCGAAACGGACATCGTGATAAGGACGATCGAAGTAGGCGTAACGCACGAATTCTTTACCTTTACCCATTGAGTGCTGGACAGAGTATTCCTAATTTTCCCGACAGTCCCCTCCATCGCTACTTCTCCGGTAAAGCCGGAACCTATCCCTTGCCCCGTGCTCCCTTCCAATTTAATGCGTCCCTGCCCAACTGCCAGGGCAACGCTTGGTGTATTGGAGGAATTTTTATAAGTATTTTCGGCATACACTCCATAGCTTAAATGCGTCCCTTTCCCCATTACCCCGGACCACTGCCCATCTCTTCTCGCTCCAAGCCATCCGGTGGCCTTAACCCCACCCACCGAATCTTTCCCAAGCCCTTTGACGGCTGCGGTATCAGCCGTATTGTTAGGCGCACTTTCCGCCAAAATCCCATTTGCTGTTCCGCTGGCTCTGACGCCGTTGCTGCTCGGGCCAAAGACCGCGCTGCTCGCCGTAATACCGCGGGATACTTCCACCTCACCATTCACCTTCAAACCCTTACCGCCGCTAAACAAACCGGAATAACCAGTCGGAGATTCTGCGGTTGCGCTTAAACCAGTCGAGTAACCCTTGGCATCCAATCCTATGATACCTTCCCCCCTAACCCCGATCGCGGACCCCACCCCATGAACCCCTATGCCAACCGGAATTAACACCAACATCCTGTCGTTTTTAAAATATCCCGCGGCACCGGCGCTATTAGTCACAGCACGGATATTTCCATTAACGTCCAAGCCTGCCGACGGATTGCTTGTACCAATTCCCACCTTGCCTCCGGCTAATTGCAAAATTAGCGCTCCACTTTGTCCGCCAGCGCCAATGTAACCGCTGGCTACCTGGTCAGCGCCCTGGAGGGTCATTCTACCCCCCTCTCCCGCTACATCTAATCCCCCTTCAGCTTCAACAGTCAGTTTCCCGGTAATCTTATCCCCCGTTTTTTTGACAAAGTTAGAAACGTTGGCAGAGGTGTTTTGGATCGTACCGTCAGAAAACTTTAAGCCGCCGGACTTGATCTCCACCGTCCCGGCCACGGTGACCTTACTGTTCCCCGCATCGACCGATCCGATAACCATCTTTGAGGCGGACGCGCTCTGAACGTATAAAACATTAGAGTAGCCGGTAGCGTCAACATAGGCGGCGCCGAATTGGTCCCCGCCAACGAGCCGCAGGGTACCGCCCTCACCCGCAACATTTAACTGTTTGCCTTCAACGGTCAAATCGCCGGTCATCTTATCGCCGGTCTTTTTGACAAAAATCCCCGCCCCGGTACCTGCGGCAGTCGTTTGGACCGTGCCATCAGCGAACCGATACCCGCCGGCCGTGATCTCGATCGTCCCGGCAACGCTCAACCGTTCCGCCGGATTGGCCGAACCAATACCGACTTTGCCGGAAAAATAATTCTTTGGCGCCTGTGAATAGACGCCATGATTGCCGCTGCTTTCAAATTTCCCGGCGATGCCCGAACCGCTGTTAAAGTACCCGCCGGTCCCGCTCGTGGCCAGGAATTCGCCGCCGCCGCCCGTACCGTCATTTTGCCCGCGGATCGCCGGACTTGTGCCCGAAGCGCCGCCGGAAACACCTACCCCGTTCTTGCTATAACCCATAACCCCGGTACCTTCCCCCGTGCCGCGCATTCCGACCGTACCACCACCGCCATAAACAGCGATGTATGTCCCCTTGCTTACCACTCCATATAAACCGGGGCTCTCAACCGTCAATGTCCCGGTCATCCGGTCGCCCGCTTTTTTGACAAAAGATCCGTCACCCCCGACTGAACCGCCGATAATGCTTAAAGTTTCCCGGGTGGCCAGGGAAATGATCTCCCGGCTGCTCGCTCCGCCCAGGTAGCTGGCGTTCTCCGCCACAAAGGCATAAGGAACGGAATTTAAGCTTTGGGTGATCTCGTTCCGTCCGCCCGAATGGTCGATCGTGATCCTGACTTGGGTACTGCTAAAATTTTTGATGTTGTTGACCGGCACGGAAAAATTGAAGATGCCGGTCGTCCGGTCGTAATTGACCGATTCCCCCTCAAGCCCGGTTTGAAAACCGATAAAATCGACAAAGATATCGTCGATATCACTCGGCGGAGTGCCGGCGGCGGTCAAGATCCTCCCTTGGACGTTCATTCTGGCCGGCACCGCCGCAGCGGCCCAACCGGCCAGCACCGCCAGCGCGAACACGACAACAACGAATACAGCAAATCCCTTTTTCATTTTATGCCTCCTAATTGAGAATGAACTAGATGATCCGGATAACGTTACCGATCTTTTTAACAACTGAGAGCCGCTCGATCTTTTTCAATGCAGCCTTCAGGTTGGCTTCTTTCACCTGGTGGACCAGGACGACGATCGTCGCCGTGTTCCCTTTGGTCTCTTTCTGCGTTACCGCCGCAATGCTGACCTTTTGGTCGGCGAACGCCCGGGAAATACCGGCTAAAACGCCGTGCCGGTCGGGCGCTTGCAGCCTGATGTAATACCGGCTTTCGATCTGGTCGATCTGGCGCAGGGGATAGGTCCTAAGGGCTGAGGACTGAGGAGCCAGAGGCGAGTCGTCGATCGATAAAATATCATTAATTACTGCCGAAGAGGTTGGATCGCCGCCGGCGCCGGGACCGTAGAACATCAGCTCGCCGACCGGGAAGCCTTTTACATATATAGCGTTGTTATTGGCCGAAACATTGGCCAGCGGATGGGCCTTGGCGACCAGCGCCGGGTGAACGCGGACGTCGAGCTCCCCTTCGATCCGCCGGGCGACAGCCAGCAGTTTGATGACGTAACCGATATCGCCGGCATAAGTGATATCTTCGGCCGCGATCTTTTCGATCCCCTCGCGGTAAACAGCGGCCCATTTGACCTTGGCGCCGAAAGCGACCGAGGCCAGGATGGCCGCCTTGTAAGAAGCGTCGTAGCCTTCCACGTCCGCTTTAGGGTTAGCTTCGGCATAACCGAGCTTTTGGGCATCTTTTAACGCAACCGCGAATTCTTTCCCGGCCGCGGTCATGCTGGAGAGGATATAGTTCGTCGTCCCGTTGACGATGCCGTAGACCTCTTCGATGATGTTGCCCGAAAGCTCGTCCCTGAGCGTATTGAGGATCGGGATACCGCCGCCGACCGCCCCTTCGAACAGGAGAGAAACGCCCGCTTTGTCGGCGGCAGCCAGCAGTTCTTCCAGATGCAGGGCGATCAACTGCTTGTTGGAGGTGACGACATGTTTGCCGGCTTTAAGCGCCGCCAGGACCAGCTGTTTGGCCGGGTTGACGCCGCCGATCGTTTCGACGATCACGTCGATCGCCGGATCGTTGATCAGGGTCTGCGGGTTGCGGGTCATAACGCAGGCGGACTCGACATTGCGCAGGTCACACCCCATCTTCACCTGGACCCCGGGAACACGGGCCAGGTTGCGGACGACCGCGGAACCGACGGTCCCGAGGCCGAGCACGCCGACTTTAATCGAAGAGCGAGGTGATCGACTTGTTTTCATAGTTCCTCCGAATTGCCTGGGCAAGCAGGTCCGCCGCCGAGAGGATCTTGAGCCCCTTGAACTGCTTTTCTTTGGGGATCGGGACCGAATCGGTGACCACGACCTCGGCAAAGCCGGCCTTGCTCATCCGCTCGACCGCCGGGCCGGAGAAGATGCCGTGCGTGGCGACCACGTAGATCTCGGGATTGCAGCCGTTCGCCTTGAGCGCCTTCACCCCGTTGGTGATGGTGCCGGCGGTATCGATCATGTCGTCGGTAATAATGACGGTCTTCCCTTTAACGTCGCCGACGACGTGGGTGACCTCCGACTGGTGGTGCTCGGCCCGGACTTTATGCAAGATGGCCAGCTTGGCGCCGACCCGGTCGGCCAATTTCTTGGCGACCTTGGCGCGGCCGGTATCCGGCGCAACCACGACCATTTCCTTCATCTTCTTTTCATCGATGTAGTTCGCCAGGATCGGCAGGGCGGTCAAGGTGTCCACCGGGATGTTAAAAAAGCCCTGGATCTGGTCGGAGTGGAGGTCCATGGCAACGACCCGGTCCGCCCCCGCTTTTTCGATCAAGTTAGCTACCAGCCGGGCCGAGATCGGCTCGCGCGAAGCGGCTTTGCGGTCCTGCCGGGCGTAACCGAAGTGCGGGATAACGGCGGTGACCGACCTGGCCGACGCCCGTTTCATCGCGTCGATAATGATGAACAGTTCCATCAGGTCGTCGTTGACCCGGTCGGTGCAGGTCTGGACGATAACGCAGGAGGCGCCGCGGATATTCTCGTTGATCCGGGCGTAGATCTCGCCGCCGGAAAAGCGGGAGATCTTGATCTCTCCCGGCTTGATCCCCAACTGCTTGATGATCTTATCTCCCAGCTCCGGATGTGACGTACCGTGAAAGACCCGCAATTCGGAATTTACCATGTTATCCCCTTCCCTTTTTATGGACCTGGCGAGAATTTCTTGACTTTACCAATGCTGCTGCCGTTGTCCAGAACATAGACGTTGCCGGCGCTGTCGACCGCCGCGTCATACAGGAATCCCTCAAAATCGCTGGCGCCGGCCGCCCTGGTCCCGATCTCGGTCAGGAAGCTGCCGGACGAAGAGAATTTATCGACCCGGTAATACATGTAGCTGCCGACCACGAAAACATTGCCGGCGGCGTCGACCCCCAGGCCGGGGTCGGCCGCGGGGGTGGTCCTGCCTTCCAAGCTGGCCTGGTAGGTGCCGTCCGTGGTGTATTTATAGGTTTTTATCGACGGGACAGAGACAAAGACCTGGTTGGCGGCCGTGACCGCGATATCGTACGGCCCGAGCGCGCCGAGGACCGGGTCGGTCAGCGCCCATTTCCGGGAGAACGAGCCGGAATCGGAAAAGACCTGGACCCTTTTGTTGTTCAAGTCGGCCACAAAGACCTCACCGGACGGGCTAACGGCCACCCCGGTCGGCCGCCAGAGATTCCCTTCCTGTGTCCCGTAACGGCCCCACTGGCCAAGATAGGAGCCGGAAGTGTTAAAATACTGGATCCGGTTGTTCCCGTCGTCGGCAATGTAAACTTCACCGGACAGACCGAACGCGATGCCGGCGGGCGCCGAGAACTGGCTTTCTCCCGTCCCGCTCACCCCCCACTTGGTCAGGAAATTGCCGCTGGAGTCGAACTTCTGGACCCGGTTGAGCCCCGAGTCGGTAACGTAAATGTTGCCGCCGGCGTCGATCGCGATCCCCTTGGGGGTGGAGAACTGGCCATTGCCGGTGCCGGATGCGCCCCAGCTGGCGACCAGGGTATATTTGCTGATGACGATCGTCGTCGTAGTGGTCGAAGAGCCGGGCGTGGTGGTCGTGGGAGTATCGCTGACCGAAGCGCAGCCGAGAATATCAAGGATAAGAGGGAGACACAACAGGGCAACAAGTACAACCAGGGCCAGGAAGCCGAGCTTTCTGTTCATACGGGGCTATTATAACATATCAATTGGCGATTTCTTTCGATCAGTTTTTGCAGACGCGCCTGTTTTACTTCGTCCGGCACCTGGCCCGGCATTTTGGCCGCCGCGGTCACCGGCCGGGGCGAATAAGCGAACATGTTAACGGCCTTAAAGCGGGCCTGCTCCAGCCGCCTCAAGGTGTTCTCGAATTGCCCCTCTGTCTCGCCCGGAAAACCGACCATCAGGTCGGAAGTGATCCGGGCAGCCGGCATCAGCTCGCGGATCTTTTTGAGCCGGCCGAGGTAATAATCGACCGTGTAGCCGCGATTCATCGCCTTAAGTATTGCGTCATCCCCCGATTGGAGCGGGAGGTGGAACTCCTTGGCGACGTAGGGGAGCCGGGCGACGGTCTCGATCAACTCGTCGCTAAGATCTTTGGGGTGAGAGGTCATGAACCTAATTAAAAATTTAGAGTTTAAAGTTGATAATTGTTGTATTGCCATTAATAGATTGGACAATCCGAACCGATACGAATTGACGTTTTGGCCCAATAGCGTGATATCGGCAACGCCCTGCTCTATCAGCCCCTTGATCTCGGCGAGGACTTCGTCCAGCGGCCGGCTGGTTTCACGCCCGCGGACGTAAGGAACGACGCAGTATGAACAATAGTTGTCGCAGCCATTCATTATGGAGACAAAACTCGAAGCACGAAATCCGAAATCCGAAGCAACTTCAAAATTCGAAATTCGAATTTTCTCTCTTTGCTTCGTATTTCGAGATTCGGATTTCGTATTTAGAGCCAAGAAATGCTGCAGCGTCTCCGGCGAATTTGGTGGAACGAACAGATCAACGTGCGGGAACTGCTTTTTGACGTCGCGATCGGGCTCGGTGACCAGGCAGCCGCACAGGCCGATCTTTAAATTGGGATTCTGTTTTTTCGCCCCTTTAAGCGACTGCGTGAACCAGGCGGCCCGGTCCTCCGCGTTCTGCCGGACCACGCAAGTCATGACCAGGATAAAATCAGCGTCGGCCTCGTCCGCCGCCGGTCGATACCCCGCCCCCTCGAAAACGCCGGCCAATTTGGCGGCGTCATGGACATTGGCCTGACACCCGTAGGTCTTGATGAAGTAGCGGTTCACTTACCAATTATACCCGATAAAAGAGCGTTCGCGACACATGGTCTTTGCCCTCTGGATGTCGCCCTTTACGGGACAGCAAGATCGTCCTTCTTTATAACGAAGCGCCAACCATTCTATCTATTTTTTCCATGTCGATCTCATCCTGTCCGGGATTCAGGTAATTCCAGAGACCCTGGCCGAAAAACGCGGCCGCGCTGAGATACATGACATCCTTATATGATTGGGTGGCATTCGTGGCCAGCGATGTTAACAGTAAATAGCCAAGTCCGGTGGCCATCAGCATCATGCCGGAATTCAGCCTGTTCACCCGGCTCCGGGCGGCGTTATATTTCAAGATCGAATAAGCCACCTCCTCCGCCTCTAGCCCGGTCAAGTCCAGGTCGCGGAGAGTATCTTTCTGGACCACCGGGTCGCCGGAGGTAAGGTAAATGATGGCGCCGGTCGTCAACAGGGTAAAACCCTGGGTAAGGTTCCCCAGCTTCGCGTCGCCGCTCATGCCGCCGCTATTGTTCCAGATGACCCCCAGAAGCGCCAGGCCGGGCCCCACGTTCGCCCAGAGCCGGTTATTCTGGAAGGCTGCCGACTGATGGGTGACCCTTTGCGTACAGGGCGGATCGAGGGCCATCAGCTTTTTCTTATCGAATGCCCGGGCAAACAGCACCGAATGGCTGCCCAACAAGACGACCAGGACGCAGGCCAAGAACTGCTTCATGATCCGATCAGAAATAATATCCGACCTGGAACTGCAGCCGGCCGGACTTGGCCGCGTCGATGCCGACCTCCAGGAATAACGGCGCAACATCGAGCAGGCGTTCAAAGATCAGGGAAATGTAGGGACCGGCCGCGGTATTATTGCCCAGATATCCGACCAGGCCGCCGCTGATGAACATCGGCGATCCGCCGCGCAGGTTGCTCAGGAACCATTTGCCGCCGACAAAGACGATCCCCGGGGTATTGGAGGTATTGGCTTCAAAACCGAACCGTAACGCGGTGTTGCTGTTAAGGCTGTTCTCCGCCATTAGCCCCAGCGCCAGACCATCCCTGATCCCACCAATGACGGCAGGTTGATAAGCCAGGCATTCCGAGCTAAACAAAATGACCAATAGAGCAACGGCAATAAACATGGATTTTCTCATTTTCGTTCCCCCCTTAAAACATAAATAAAAAGAAACGGGGACCAACCCGTTTTTAAAGTATCCAAGTTCTCTTTAAAAAGAATTAGGTCCCCGCTCTTATTACAGACCGATCGGCTGGCTAACGGACAGAGACAAGCCCTTCGACGTAACGGTCTTCGACCGGACCACGGAATAACCGAGTTCGAAACCGGTTTTCCCGAGCCCTAAGCCTAAATCAGCTTTGATGCCCAAAGCGGCATCGCCGCCGATATTGCCCGAGGTCGTGCTATTGCCGTAAACGACGTAGTTCAAGCCTCCGGCCAGGTAAGAATCCAGACCAGCCAGCGGCAGCGCGATGATCCCACCCGCGCGAACCGGGATAGCCTTTAAGCCTCCACCTCCGTAGAAACCACCCAGACCAACGGTGTAGTTGATGCTCTTAGCACCCAGACCAACCATTGAGCCGAGGCCCACGAAGTCATCCAACACCAAGC